>DAINRP010000020.1:0-10585 GCA_036741755.1 Gemmatimonadales bacterium | reverse complement strand
TGGCCGATGAGCCAGGTGGCCTCATGGTCGGCTGAGTCGATGCCGGCGTCGAGGACACCCACCCGGAGTGTGACCGACAGCTCCTGACACTGGGAGCCAAGCGAGGTACATGGCGGTGGAGGGTGCACGGGCTTAATCTAATCCCGCTCGTGGGCCCACTCGCCATTTCAGCGGCAAGGCCTTACCTTTGTGAACCTTTTCACAAGGTGTTCTCTCCTACCTGTTCCTGTGAGCGGAGGCGGTACCCGATGCGCGCGATGACGATGGTGGCAGGCATGACCCTGGCCCTTGCGGCCTGTGGTGGTAAGGGCGGCGATGTGCAGAAGCCGGCGGATCAGGCCGCTCCGGCGGCGGCGCCTGCGACGACGGGCGTGACCCATGAGGTCGCGATGGACTTCGATGGCAAGAAGGCCATGTTTACACCGGCGGCTCTTACGATCAAGGCCGGCGACATGGTGAAGTTCGTGGTGAAGAGCGGCCCGCCGCACAATGTGGCGTTCCATGCCGACAGCATCCCGGCTGGTGCCGCCGAAGTGCTCGGCAAGGCGATGGCCGAGACAATGGCTCCCCTGACTGGACCGATGAAGGTTGGCATCGGCGAGAGCTACGAGATCTCCTTCGCCGGCGCGCCGGCTGGTGACTACCACTATTTCTGCACGCCGCACGTTCCGTTCGGCATGCTCGGCGTCATCACCGTCCAGTAGCCGCACCGCCAGCTCACCGGGGGCCGGGTCGCGAAACGTCGCGATCCGGCCCCCGGTGCTTTTCGAGCCACGATCCGACCATGACCACGGCCGCCGCAAGCACAATCCCCGCAAGGGCGTCCACGCCGTAGTGCATCTGGCAGTACACCACTCCCAGCGTCAGCAACGCCGCCGGCACCATCAAGACGACTCCCAGCGCCCGCGATCCGTGGAACGCCGCCGCAGTGGCGACCAGCGTGGCGGCCACGTGAGAAGAGGGAAATGCGGCGCCGTAGGCGCTCCCTCGGGCGAGGGTCGCGTAGACCAGTCGTGCTGGCAGGTTGGCGACGAACCACGCCGGGGGCCTGGGAAACTCATAGTAAGGGCCGGCGACCGGGTAGAACAGGAACGCCAGGTAGCAGAGGAGAAAGGTACAGAGGACCCAGAGCGTCGTTCGCCGCGCTGACACGAGGTCGCCCCGCGCCACGAAGTAGATCAGAGGAACGACGATGATCGGGTAGTAGGCGAAATAGGCCGCGTGGAATACGGTGCTCCAGAAGATGCTGGGTGCCGACTGCCACCAGCTCCGGCTCAGTTGCAGCCCGAAGAGCATCTGCTCCCAGCCGCGTACCGCGGCGTCGTGGGTCGAGACGGCGCCGAAGTTGTTCAGGATGTCGAGCGCGGGATACAGCGCGCCGAGGAGCAGGAGGGGGTAGAGCTCGCGGATCGTGCGACCGATCTTGCCGAGATCGGGACGTGCGGCCAGCAGGACGAGTGCGCCGCAGAGGGCGTGAGCGGCAATCACCCACGCGATGGCGGACTGCTGCGGCAGCCGCACCACGCCGACGACGAGGATGATGCCGAGATAGGCGAGCAGGCCCCGTTCGGCGGGACGGACTAGAGCCAGCCGCGCTGACGATACCACTGAGCCGTCGCCGCGAGACCCGCCGCAAGATCATGTTTCGGACGCCATTCCGTGTCCCGCATCAGCGGGGCCGGATCCCCCGTCCAGGCCGGCTGAAAGAACTCGTTGGCCTTGTCCGCCGTCAGAATCGTCGCCTTCCCTGCCAGCCGCGCCGCCGTACCCGTCACCCCCAGCGCGCCGCGGGCGACCCACTCGGGCAGAGTCAGCACCCGGACCGACCTGTTGAGCGAATCACCGACCGCGCGAACGAATTCCATGCTCGAGAACAACTCCGGATGACAGGCATAGTACGTCTTGCCGATCGCAGCGTCGGACGCCGCGGCGGCGATCAGCGCCTCCGCGAGGTCCGGCCCGTAGACCGCGGACAGTTCCTGGCTGCCGTCGCCGAACACCGGGATCAGTCCCGAGCGCGCGATGCGAAAGACCTTCAGGACTTCGGTATCTCTTGGTCCGTACACCATCGGCGGGCGGATGATCGTCCATGGGAGCTCGCTGGCGCGGAGCACCTCTTCTCCCGCGAGTTTGCTGCGGCCGTACATCGTGACCGGCGCCGGCCGTTCGTTCCCGCTGAGCGGTTGGCCGCGCGGGGCGGGGCCGCCGGCCGCCATCGAGGAGACCAGGATGAAGCGCGGACTCGCGCCGCCGAGGGCCTCGATCAGGTTGGCGGTACCCCCGCGATTCCCGTGCAGGAATGCCGTTTCGTCCTTCGCGGCAACCAGACCGGCCACATGATAGATGACGTCCTGGCCAGCGATGGCGGCGCGGAGCGCCTCGGCCGAATGCAGGTCGCCTCGGACCTGCCGGACGCCGAGATCATTCAGGAGAGCGGCTTTTCCGGGAGAGCGGACCAGCGCCGTGACTTCGGCGCCCCGGCGGAGCAGGGCTTCGGCGAGATGGCTGCCGACGAAGCCCGTCGCTCCGGTGACCAGCGCCTTCATACCGGCTTGTCGTAGAGGCGATAGGTCTTGTACACGGAGAATTCCATCTTTTCGAGCCCGGCGTTCATCGCCGGGTTGTCCTCGAGGATCCAGCCCGCTTCTCCCCAATAGATCTTGTGCTTCTCCGCCTTGGTCCAGATCCAGTGGTAGAGCATCGCATCGATGCCCTTGCCGCGGAGCTCCGGAATGACCCCGAGGAGCAGGATGCGGGCGCGGCGGATCCGCTTGAGCTTGAGGGAGAGCAGCAGATCGGCCAGCACCGCGGGCGTGAGCCGACCGGAGCGGTGCCGCTGGAACACCTGATTGAGGTCGGGCAGCGCCAGGCCGAAGCCGACCACCTCGCCGTCCTTCTCGGCGAAGGGCACCAGATCGGCGTTCACCACCGGCCTGAACTGCTCGGCGAGGTGGTCGATCTCATGGTCGGTCATGGGAATGAATCCCCAGTTCTTCTCCCAGCACTTGTTGTAGAGCACCTTGATCTGCTCGACCTCATTCTTGAAGTCGGCCATGTTGAGCGGGCGGATGGTGATGCCCAGTCGCTTGCGGAGCAGTTCGGTGCCTCGGGCGAGACGCTCGGGGACGGGGAGATACTCTGCCATCCATCCGCCGCGGTAGACGAGGAGGTCCTTGGCCTTCTTGAAGCCTGCCCCTTCAACGAGCCTGATGTAGTAGGGCGGGTTGTGCGGCATCATGAGGGTGGCCGGGGTGTCGAAGCCATCCACCAGCAGGCCGCATTCGTCGTTGACGGAAAAGGAGGCGGGGCCGCGCATGACATCGTGCCCTTTGGCGCGAAGCCAGCCCTGCGCGGCGACGAAGAGCGCGCTGGCGACGTCCTGATCGTAGATCGCCTCGAAGAACCCGAAGAATCCGACGTGGTCGGCGTGGGTCTCGTTATGCAGCCGGTTGCTGATCGCCGCGATCCGGCCGACCACCCTGCCGCCGCGCTTGGCGAGGAAGTACTCGGCTTCGGCGTGTTCGAAGAAGGGGTTCTTGGTACGGTCGAGCAGCTTGCGGACGTCCATACGCAACGGCGGGACCCAGTTCGGGTCCCGCGCGTGCATATCGTATGGCAAGGCGATGAAGCGATCGAGGTCCGCCCCGCCCTGGACGGGCCGAACGGTGACTTCGGCCGTCAGATGACCCCCAGCTCGCGTCCGATCTTGTCGAACTGCTCGATGCAGAAGTCGATCTGATCGGCGGTGTGGGTCGCCATGAGGCTCGTCCGGAGCCGGCATTGCGACGGCGGCACGGCGGGCGGCGCGACCGGGTTGGTGAAGACCCCGGCATCGAAGAGCTTGCGCCAGAAGACCAGCGTGGTCTCGAGGGGGCCGATCAGCACCGGCACGATCGGTGTCTCGGTCTCGCCGATGTTGTAGCCGAGGCCCCGCAGGCCGGCGTGCAGGTGGTGGGTGTTGGCCCACAGCCGCTCGCGGCGATGCGGTTCCGTCTTGATGACTTCGAGCGCCGCGAGCACGCCGGCGGTGTTGGCCGGCGGCAGCGACGCCGTGAAGATGAGCGGTCGGCTGTGGTGCTTCAGGTAGTGGATGACACTCTCGCTGCCGGCCACGAAGCCGCCGATCGAGGCGAGCGACTTGGAGAAGGTGCCGGCGATGAGGTCGACCTCGTCGGTCATGCCGAAGTGAGCGGCGGTGCCTTCGCCGTTCGGTCCGAGGACGCCGATCGAGTGGGCGTCGTCGAGCGCCAGGGCGGTACCATGCCTCTTCGCGATCCGCACCAGTTCGGGTACGTTCGCGATGTCGCCTTCCATCGAGTACACACCGTCCACGACGATCATCGCGCCCCGGCTGTTGCGGGTGCGCTCGATCATCCGCTCGAGACTCGCGAGGTCGCCGTGGTTGAACCGCATGGTGTCGCCATACGACATCTTGGCGCCATCCACGATCGACGCGTGGTCGAGCTTGTCGAGATAGACCAGATCGCCCCGGCCGATAAGGCCGGAAATGAGGCCGAGGTTCGCCTGATAGCCCGTCGAGAAGACGAGGCAGTCCTCCTTGCCGAGGAACGCCGCGAGGGCGGACTCCAGTTGACCATGAAGGTCCAGCGTGCCATTGAGGAAACGGCTGCCGGTGCAGCCGGAGCCGTAGCGCGACAGCGCCCGCGACGCGGCTTCGAGCACCTTGGGATGATGGGTCAGGCCGAGGTAATTGTTCGACCCGAGCATGATCCGCTTCTGGCCTTCAATGACGACGGTTGTGTCTTCGGAGTCCGAGATCGGCTTGAAGTACGGATAGAGACCGGCTGCCTGAATCTCGCGTGCCTTGGTGAAGTTGCGGCACTTGTCGAAGAGCTGGACGCTCTCTTGGGTCTGGGTGTCCACTAGGCTCGATCCTCAAAGACGGGGTCCGCCAATTACGGTAACTAAGCTGTTACAACCTAAAGGTTTGGATTCGCGGGCACAACCCTCGGCCGGACCAGGATTTCCCCGGGCGAGAGGGTCCGCTATTGTCCCGGCAATGCCCGTATTTCCTCCACGGCGCCGCCCCCGCGCCCAGGCCCGATGACTGTCCCCGGCGAGGTGCTGCTCAGCATAGTGATCCCCGTGGGACCAGGGGATCTGTCCTGGGGCGATCTCCTCTCCCAGCTCGCGCCGGCGTGCCCGGCAGGCACCGAGATCGTGCTCTCCGCAGCGGAGGATGAACCAGCGTTGCTCGACGGGCATAGGAGCGCCCTGCCGGGCCTTGCCATCCGGTGGATCAGCGGTGTCGCGGGCCGTGGACGGCAACTCAATCGGGGTGCGAGGTCATCGAATGGAGGGTATCTCTGGTTCCTGCACGCCGACTCCCGTCTCAGCGGCGAAACCTTCCCGACACTGTTACGGCGGCTGCGGGCTGGGGAGGGTGCGATCTGGTATTTCGACCTCCGGTTTCTTCCCGACGGCCCGCGACTGACGGTGCTGAATGAGGTGGGCGCCTGGCTGCGCTCACGGCTGCTGGGGCTGCCGTTCGGCGACCAGGGCTTTGCCCTCACACGCTCCCTCTTCGAGGCACTCGGCGGCTTTCCCGAACAGGCGGAGTACGGCGAAGACCATCTGTTCGTCTGGGCGGCTCGCCATGCCTCGGTGCCAGTGCGTCCACTGGGGCTCCCGCTGATGACGAGCGCGAGGAAGTACGCGCGGAGCGGCTGGCTCACGACTACGCTGAGGCATCTCTGGCTGACCTGGAGGCAGGCCGCGCCGGAGATCGTTCGCCTGGCCCGCTCGCAAGGAGGGAGACGATGACCCGCTGCGCGGTCGCAATCTTCGTGAAGACGCCCGGACTGTCGCCGGTGAAGACCCGGCTCGCTGCCACGGCGGGCAACGACGTCGCACGCGAGTTCTACCGGCGTGCCGTCAACATCGTCGAGGCCGTCGCCGCGAAGGCCGCAATCGAATGTGGCGACCTCACGCCCTACTGGGCTGTCGCGGAGCGGGAGGCGCTCGCCGACCCACGGTGGCAGAGCTTCGCCGTCGTGTGGCAAGGGGAAGGGGGACTCGGCAGCCGGCTTGCCAGGGTCTATGCCGAACTCAGGGAGGTGCACGAGGTGGTGCTGATGATCGGCGCCGACAGTCCGTTGATCACCCCGCGAGACCTCCGTCAGGCACGCGACGCCATCACTGTGGCGGGCAAACCGTTCGTGCTCGGCCGCGCACTGGACGGCGGGTTCTACCTTTTTGGTGGCCGGGTACCGATTTCGACTGAGACGTGGAAGGCCGTGACCTACAGCGCCGCTGATACCGCGAATCAACTCCTCCGCCAGCTCCGTCCGCTTGGTGCCGTCGCGCCGCTCGACGTCCTGCCGGATGTTGACGCGGCAGATGACCTGGCGGGTCTGCTGGTTGCCGGGGTAGAGGAGAAGGATCTGCTGCCGTCGCAGCAGGCGCTGCTGGAGTGGATCCGGACTATGCCCTCGGCGGGTCCGGGCGGGGTCTCGCAGGCCGACGGCTCCGCCTGACGGAAACTTGCCATGCCCTGCATGGCGGCGCCCGATCGAGCCAGGCCCGAGTCAGGTGCTGGCGAGTGCGCCGGCGCAGCTGCTCCCGGCGCCCGCCGTGCATCCGTAGCAGTGATCGCCGGTGGCGATGGGAACCGACTCGAGCTCCTGCAGGCTCTCGATGTCCCACAGGGTCCGGATCCGTCCGCCCTGGCCGAGGTCCAGCATCTGATTGAAGTCGCAGTCGTAGAGCAGGCCATCCCATCCCACCGAGACAAGAGACCGGCACATCACCCCGAGAGCTGCCTGTGGATTGAATTGCTCGACCAGGAGTGCCATGTACTCCTCCAGCCGGCCCTCCCGCTCGAGATCGTGCAAGAAGCGCTTGATCGGCATGTTGGTGATCGTGTACAGCCGGTCGAATCGGATGCCATAGGTGTCGCCGAGCCGGCGCTTGTAGTCCCGCTCGAGTCCCGCCTGGGGGCCCGGGAGCGAGGCCCCGAGGGGGTTATAGACCAGATCCAGCCTGAGAGAGGGGTCGCCCGCCCCATAGCCCAGCTGATTGAGCAGTTGCAGGGCCCGGATGCTCCTGTCGAACACGCCGGCGCCGCGCTGCCTGTCCACGTTTCCCGTGGTGTAGCAGGGAAGCGAGGCGATCACGTGGACTCCTTCCTCGGCGAGAAACCGCGCGGTGCGCTCCTGCCCGGGCTCGAAGAAGACGGTGAGGTTACAGCGGTCAATCACCTTGCGTCCGAGCCGACGGGCGCCGAGCACCAGATGATGGAAGTGAGGGCTGAGTTCGGGGGCGCCGCCGGTGATATCGACGGTATGTACCGTCGGCGCGGCCGCGAGCAGCTCGAGCACGCGATCCGCCGTTCGCAGGTCCATGAGCTCGGTGCGCTTCGGGCCTGCTTCCACGTGGCAGTGCAGGCAGGCCTGGTTACAGAGCTTGCCGACATTCACCTGCAGAATCTCGAGGGAGGAGCGCGAGAGTGTGACGCCGTGCCGGGCCAGCGTGTCGCCGAACGTCTGTATTTCGATTCCGGTCATCCCGTGCAACTCCTGTCGATTCATGGTTCCGCGTTCGGGATTCTAGCCGGGTCGTGAACCAGGGGCCATCCTCGCGACCCTGCATGCTGTCAGTGCAGGGCGTGGATCGTGAGCCGTTGACAAATCAACAAACCTTGATACGTTTGCTTCATGACCACTTCGTCCGTCACCGATCTGACCCGTCTCGCGAGGGTGTTCCACGCTCTCTCTGACGAGACTCGACTGTGCCTGGTCGCGATGCTCCGGAATGGTGAGCGTTGCGTCTGCGATCTGACGGAGGCGCTCGATGCCGGCCAGTCGCGGCTTTCCTTTCACCTGCGCACCCTCAAGGACGCGGGCGTCGTGCAGGATCGGCGTGAGGGCCGCTGGTCTTATTACTCGCTCGTACCTGGCGCCCTCGATGGACTCGACGAGGCGATTGCCGAACTGTCGCCGGCTGCGGCGGTGCGCACCGTGAAGGCGCGTTGCTGCTGACCGGCCTTTTTATTTTCGCGGATTGATCAACGTTTCTTGATGGAGGGCGGTCATGACGGATGTGACGAGTGTCGTTCGAGAGCGCTACGGCAAGGCGGCGCTTGAGGTTATCCAGGGGAATAAGGCGGGGTGCTGTGGCACCGGCAGTTCGTGCGGCAGCGCCGATCCGATCACGCGGGACCTCTACGATGCGATCGAAACCGCAGGCGTCCCCGCCGAGGCGCTGCTTGCCTCTCTCGGCTGTGGCAATCCGACGGCCTTGGCCGAACTCCGCTCCGGTGAGACGGTGCTGGATCTCGGTTCCGGCGGCGGCATCGACGTGCTGCTCTCCGCCAAGCGGGTCGGCCCCACCGGCAAGGCCTATGGCCTCGACATGACCGACGAGATGCTGGCGCTCGCGCGGGCCAACCAGGAGCGGGCCGGCGCCACCAATGTCGAGTTTCTCAAGGGCCAGATCGAATCGATCCCGCTGCCTGACAGTTCCGTCGACGTCATCATCTCCAACTGCGTAATCAATCTCTCGGCCGACAAGGACCGGGTGATCGCGGAAGCCTTCCGGGTCCTCAAGCCGGGCGGGCGGTTTGCGGTGTCGGATGTGGTGACCCGGGGCGAGATCCCCGAATCGGTGCGATCCAGCCTCAACCTGTGGACTGGCTGCGTGGCCGGCGCGCTCGATGAGGCGGACTACCGTGCCCGCCTGACGCGGGCGGGATTCACCGGTGCTTCGGTAGAGCCGACCCGCGTCTACCGGGCCGAGGACGCGCGCGAGTTCCTCGCCGGCGCGGGCATGGACGCCGACCGCATCGCCGCCGAACTTGACGGCAAGGTCATGGGTGCATTTGTCCGCGCGACGAAACCCGAGGCATGCGGCTGCGGGCCAGCCTGTTGCGGGGGCGCCCGATGAGCATTCAGCCGCTCGGGGAAGATGAGCGGCCGGAGATCGTCGCGCTGCTCTCGGCGAATGGTCTGCCCACCAGCGATCTCGAGGCGGGAACTGCACAATTCCTCGGCGTGCGCGACAACCGGGGACTCGAAGGTATTGTCGCGATCCAGCCGTTCGGGGCGGCGGGATTGCTCCGGTCGCTCGCGGTGCGCGCCGACCGCCGGGGCAGTGGACTCGGTTCCGCGCTGTTGCTCGAAGCCGAGCGCCTCGCCGCGGAGCGCGGGATCGGCGCGCTGTATCTGCTGACGTCCGACGCCGGCCCGTTCTTCGCGCACCGGGGGTTCACCGAGGTGCCACGCGAGCGCGCGCCGGCGGAGCTTCGTGCTACGCCGCAGTTCACGACCCTCTGTCCGGCCTCGATCTGCATGACGAAGCCCATGCCAAGCGGATCGAAGGCGGGCGATCGGTGACCGGCGCCAGGGTTTCCGCGCTTCCCGCGCCGGCGGGCGTGCTGGGCAGGCTCTCCACCCTGGATCGGTTTCTCCCGCTCTGGATCTTTGCGGCGATGGGCCTCGGGCTGTTGCTCGGGCGGAGCTTTCCCGCGCTCGGCTCGCAGCTGGATCGCGTGCAGGTCGCTGGTGTCTCACTGCCGATCGGCATCGGACTCCTCTGGATGATGTACCCGGTTCTCGCGAAGGTGCGCTACGAATCGATCGGCCAGCACATCGGCGATCACCGGCTGCTTGGCACCTCGCTCGTGCTCAACTGGGTCATCGGGCCGGTGGTGATGTTCGCGCTCGCGTGGGTGCTGCTTCCCGACCTGCCTGACTATCGCAACGGCCTCATCCTGGTCGGGCTGGCGCGGTGCATCGCGATGGTGCTGATCTGGAACACCCTCGCATGCGGCTCAGGCGAGCTCGCGGCGATACTGGTGGCGCTCAATTCCGTCTTCCAGGTCCTGACCTACTCCGTCCTCGGCTACTTCTTCCTTGCCGTCGTTCCCCGATGGCTCGGCGCGCCCGGAACGGCGATCGATATCTCGATGGGCTTGATCGCCCGGAACGTGCTGATCTTCCTCGGCATTCCGCTTCTGGCAGGCTACCTCACCCGCAAATTGCTGGTTCGCCGGCGCGGGGTCGCGTGGTACGAAACCCGGTTCCTGCCGCGGATCGGACCGACGGCGCTCGTCGGGCTGCTCTATACGATCGTCCTGATGTTCGCGATGCAGGGGCACCGGCTTGTCGAGCGGCCGGTCGAGGTGCTGCGCGTCGCGATGCCGCTCCTCGCCTATTTCGGGATCATGTTCGGGCTCGCTTTCACGCTGTCGCGCCGGCTCGGCTTCTCCTATGCCGACACCGCGGCACTCTCGTTCACCGCCACCGGCAACAACTTCGAGCTGGCGATCGCGGTGGCCATCGGCATGTTCGGCATTGCCTCCGGCGAAGCGCTCGCCGCCGTGATCGGTCCTCTGATCGAAGTGCCCGCCCTGGTTGGGCTGGTGTACGTCTCGCTCTGGGCGCGACGTTTCTTCCCCGGTGAGACTGGCATCGCCGTCTCCTGATTTCCTCTCGCTGCCGACTATGTCCAACGTGTCCTATCGTTTCCGCGTCCTGGTGCTGTTCTCCCGTTCGTTGTGGTAAATGGCGCGGGCAGAGGCGCTCCTCGCCCGGAAGGGCGCGAGCCGCTTCGATGTCGTGAGTGC
>DAINRP010000019.1:5673-24035 GCA_036741755.1 Gemmatimonadales bacterium | reverse complement strand
ATCGCCCAATCGCCAGATCGGCTAATCGCCTAACACTAATGCTTCGCCCACACCGTCGTGTTGCCCTTCGCGTCGAAGGTCAGCACGTCGTAGGGATCCTTGCCCATATCCATCCCCGGTCCGGCGCCCGGCATGCCAGGCGCGGTCAGTCCGGTGACCTTCGGCTTCTCCCGAAGCAGGCGCTGGATGTCCGCGGCGGGGACGTGGCCCTCGATCACATAGCCCTGCACCAGCGCCGTATGGCAGGAGACGAGCTTGCCGGTGACGCCGGATTCCGCCTTCACTTCGGAGAGATCCTCCTGCTCGATTGACTTCACCGTAAAGCCGTTGGCCTGAAGGTAGGTCACCCACTTCTTGCAGCAGCCGCAGGTCGGCGAGTGGTAGACCGTGATGACGGTCGGCGCGGCGACGCGCGGACTCGGCCAGGCCGCGGCGGCCAGCGTGGCGACCGTGGCACCGGTCAGGAGAATTCGGGTCAGGCGCATCGTGGAACTCCAAGAGTGTCTGGACGACGGGTCCCTGCTGGCATGGAGTATAGCCACCGGGGGACCGGGTCGCCCAGCGGGCTAGCTCTCCTCGGCTTCATACTGGTCCTTGAGCCTCGCCACCACGCTCGGATCGGCGAGGGTCGTGGTGTCGCCCAGGGCGCGGCCCTCCGCGATGTCCTTGAGCAGCCGGCGCATGATCTTGCCGCTGCGGGTCTTGGGGAGATCGGCGCTGAACAGCACGTCGTCGGGACGGGCGATCGCACCGATCTTTTTCGCGACGTGATCCTTGAGGTCGTCCTTCAGCTCTGCGGTCGGTCGGTTGCCTTCCTTGAGCGTGACGAACGCCGCGATCGCCTGGCCCTTGAGATCATGGTGCTTGCCGACACAGGCGGCCTCCGCGACGGCGGGGTGGTCCACCAGCGCGCTCTCGACCTCCATGGTACCGATGCGATGGCCCGCGACGTTCAGCACGTCATCGACGCGGCCGAGAATCCACCAGTTGCCGTCCTCGTCGAGCTTGGCGCCGTCGCCCGCGAAATACTTCCCTTCGAACTTGCTCCAGTAGGTCTCGCGATAGCGCGCGTCGTCGCCATAGATCGTCCGCAGCATGCCGGGCCACGGTTCGGTCAGCACCAGCAGACCGCCGCCCTTCTCGATGGGCGTGCCCTTCTGGTCCACCAGCACCGCGGAGATGCCGGGGAACGGGACCGTGGCGGAGCCGGGGGTGGTGGTGGTGACCCCGGGAAGCGGAGTGATCATGATCCCGCCCGTCTCGGTCTGCCACCAGGTGTCCACGATCGGGCAGCGACCGTGACCGATATGGGTGTGATACCACATCCAGGCTTCGGGGTTGATCGGTTCGCCGACGGTGCCGAGCAGCCGGAGGGTCGAGAGGTCGTGCTTCGCGGGGAGCTGCTCGCCCCACTTCATGAAGGCCCGGATGGCGGTCGGCGCGGTGTAGAGGATGGTTACCCCGTAGCGCGAGATCAGCTTCCAGAAGCGGTCCCGCTCCGGCCAGTCCGGGGCGCCTTCGTACATCAGCACCGTCGCTCCGTTGGCGAGTGGACCGTAGACGACATACGAATGCCCGGTCACCCAGCCGATGTCGGCGGTGCACCAGAAGACGTCGTCTTCCTTGAGATCGAAGACGTACTTCATCGTCGCCGTCACCTGGGTGAGGTAGCCTCCGGTGGTGTGGACGATGCCCTTCGGCTTGCCGGTCGTCCCGGAAGTGTAGAGGATGAACAGCAGGTCCTCCGCATCCACCGCGGCCGGTTCGCAGCGGGTGTCGGCCTGGTCCAGGAGCCGGTGCCACCAGTGGTCGCGGCCCTCGACGATGTTGGCGAATGACTCGTCGCCCGCGACGGCGCCACCTCGGCGCTGCACGACAATCACGTCCTTGATGCTCGGGCACTGCGCCACGGCTTCATCGGCGACGCGCTTGAGCGCGAGCACCGAGCCTCGCCGGTAGCCGCCGTCGCTGGTGATGAGGCAGACCGCCTGCGCATCGTTGATCCGGTCGCGGAGGGATTCCGCGGAGAAGCCGCCGAACACCACCGAGTGCACCGCGCCAATCCGGGAGCAGGCGAGCATCGCGATCGCAGCTTCGGGAATCATCGGGAGATAGATGGCCACCCGGTCGCCCTTCTTCACTCCGAGATTCTTGAGCGCGTTGGCGCAGCGACAGACCTCGCGATGCAGCTCCCAGTAGGTGATCGTCCGCCGGTCGCCCGGCTCGCCCTCCCAGATGATCGCGGCCTTGTTGCGGCGGGCGGTCCTGAGATGCCGGTCGACGCAGTTGGCCGAGACGTTCAGCTTGCCGCCGACGAACCATTTGGCGTGCGGCGGCTTCCACTCAAGCACCGTGTTCCACGGAGCGATCCAGTCGAGGGCTCGCGCCTGAGCTTCCCAGAATCCGAGGCGATCGGCCTTCGCGGCTTCGTGGATGCCGGGCTGCGCATTCGCCTGCCGGGTGAAGTCGGCCGAGGGCGGAAAGCGGCGGCTCTCCGTGAGGAGGGTGCTGAGCTGGTCGGTCATGCGGGCGCTCGCTTCAGGGATGAAGCGGGCGACCACGAGGGTCGCCCGTACAGGTGGCCATGAGGATGCGGCCTCCTTGGCAGTTTCGGCAAGGCCGCCGCGACAGATGTCTCGGCGGGGCTCTCCGGGCCCCTGCCCGGCGGGGGCTTGCAGTTGGCATACTGACGCCGCGCCATGCGAGGTTCCAAGCCGTTGCGGCGCCTCGACGACAGTTCTCAAGTCATTGCTGCTGCATCACTTGGCTTCTTGGCACCGACCTCGCCTTTTACCGGGCCGGAGACCACAAGGTCTCTCGAAAACTGATCCGCCCGATAAGAGCACACCCGGAGTGATCCGGGGCCGCAAAACTAGAGGTCTGGGGTGGGGGGAGGCGATCGTGCCTGCCTAGGCTGGACACAAGGGTCCAGTGCCATCTGAGATAGCTCGGTGCCGAAGGCGGGTGCCCCGCGCGACGAGCGCGATGCGCCCCGCGAGCAGAACAGGCCGGCGGAAGCATCGCGCTCGAGTCACATGAGCGCTGGAGGCAGACCATGCAGAGCACCCAAGCGAACGTTCTGGAACTCTCGGCCCCGGAGCATCTCGGGCTGGAGAGCCGCACCACCTTCCGGCAGAGCGCCATCAGCATGCTGGACCAGTTGCCGGAGCGTACCGGCCGCCTGGTGGTGGATTTGCGAGGTACCCGGACGGTGGACTCGGCGGGACTCGGGGCGTTGATGCTGATCCAGCGCAAGGCCTCCGAGCGCAGGCAGGTCGTGGTCCTGAAGCGGCCCAACGACGAGCTCCGGTTCCTGCTGGTGCTGACCAAGCTCGACGATCTCTTCGAAGTCGAGGCGGACGCCGCCTAGCGCTATATTCGGGGCATGGCTGAAGCCGTGTCCCGACGGCGGGTTCTTTTCATCGAGGATGAGCCCGTCCTGCGCCAGAGCTACGAACTGGCATTTGCGTCACGGTACGACGCCGCATTTGCCGCGTCAGGGGCCGAGGGACTGGCCCTGCTCGGGTCGCATCGGCCGGAGGTCGTGGTACTGGATCTCCGGTTGCCGGATACCGATGGCATCGAGTTGCTGCGCCGCATGCGCGCGGTCGTGCCTGGCTTGCCGGTTGTCATCACCTCCGCTTACCTCAGTCTCGAGCCTCAGCTCCGGGTGCTCGATCTCTCCCATTCCGCATATCTCGTGAAGCCATTCGATCTGACGGATCTTGGCCGGCACATCGATGCTGCCCGCTGACGCCCCCCTGGTGGAGGCGCGCGGGCTCACCCGCAGCTACGGCCCCGTCCGCGCCCTGCGCGGGGTCGACCTGACGCTCCACGCCGGTGAAGTGCTGCTGGTGCTCGGGCCGAACGGCGCGGGGAAGTCCACCCTGCTCAGGAGTCTTGCCGGGCTGCTGCGACCGGAGGCCGGCACGGTGCGGATCGCCGGGCGCATGCTCAGCGGCGATGATCCCGATGCCCGCCGGCCGATCGGGCTGCTCTCGCATCAATCGCTGCTTTACGATGAGCTGACGCTCTTCGAGAATCTCCTCTTCGCCGCGCGGCTCTACGCGGTGCCCGACCCGCGCGTCCGGGCGGAGGCGGCGCTCGCCGCCCAGGGGCTGCAGGACCGGCGCGATGACCGTCCCCGCATGCTCAGCCGTGGCATGCAGCAGCGGGCCGCGATCGCCAGGGCGCTGATGCACGACCCCACGGTGCTGCTGCTGGATGAGCCATTCACTGGTCTCGACGCCGTCGCCGGCGACCGGCTGCGCACGCTGCTGCGGGATCACCAGCGCGGCGACCGCGCGATGGTCATCGTGACGCACCACGCGAGTGAGGCGTGGGAACTCGCGACGCGGGTGGGCATCCTCGTCGGTGGCCGCTGGGCGCTCGACGCACCGCGGCCGGACAACCTCTCGGCCTTCGACCGCACCTACCAGGAGCTGGCGCGTGGGTGAGGCGATCCGGCTCATCCTGGTGATCGCGGGCAAGGATCTGCGGCTGGAGTTGCGCAGCCGCACCAGCCTGCTCTCGGCCGCGGTCTTCGCGGCGCTGGTGCTGCTGGTATTCAACTTCGCCCGCGACCCGACGGCGGTCTCGACCATCGATCTGGCGCCGAGCGTGCTGTGGGTGACCGTCGCGTTCGCGTCGGTGCTCGCGATGAACCGCGCCTTCACGGTAGAGCGGGAGCACGGCGCCTTTGACGGTCTGCTGCTGGCGCCGGTCCCGCGCGAGGTGCTCTACCTGGGGAAGTACGTCGCCAACCTCGCCTTCGTGCTGGTCGTCGAGGCGATCGCGCTGCCGCTCTTCGTGCTCTTCTTCAACCTCGATCTCCGGCACGCGCTGCCGGGGCTGCTCCTCACGATGCTGCTGGCGACGATGGGCTTCGTGGCGGTGGGCACGATATTCAGCGCGATGGTGGTGAAGACCCGCTTCGCGGAGCTGATGCTCCCGGTACTGCTCCTGCCGTTCATGGTGCCGCCGCTCATCCTCGCCGTGAAGACCACCGTGCCCCTCTTCAATGGCCGCCCGTTGAGCGAGGTGATGGACGGGCTTAGGTTCCTCGCGGTCTATGACGTCGTTTTCATTACGCTGGCCGTTCTTCTCTTCTCCGCTGTGGTGGACGAATGACCGCTGATGCGGGTGCGGGCCGCTCTCTGATCGTCCGGGGCCAGGTGCTGACCGCGCTGGGGCTCCTCGCCGTCGCCGGTGCCATGCTCGTGGCCCTCCGGTTCACACCGGTGGAAGCCGCGCAGGGGCTGCCGCAGAAGATCTTCTACGTGCACGTCCCCGCGGCCTTTGTCGCGCTCTGGGTGGCGGTGCCTGCCACCGCAGTGGCCGGCCTGCTGTACCTCTGGCTGCACGATCCGCGGCTCGATCGGTTCGCGGCAGCGAGTGCGGAGGTGTCTCTGGTCTTCTGCATCGTCACCCTGATCACGGGGCCGATCTGGGCCCGGCCGATCTGGGGCGCCTGGTGGACCTGGGACGGCCGTCTTACCCTCACGCTCTTCCTCTTCTTCCTGCTCCTCGGCTACCAGACGATGCGGGCCGCGATCCGCGACCCCTTCGAGCGGGCGCGCTTCAGCGCAATCCTCGGCATCATGGGGCTGGTGCTGGTGCCGTTCATCCACCTCAGCGTCTACCTGTGGCGCGGTCTGCATCCCCAGCCGATCGTGCTCAAGCCCAGCGCGCCGAGCCTGCCGCCGGTGATGCTGCGGGCGCTGATGCTGGGCCTCGGAGCGGCGCTGCTGCTCTACCTCGGCTTCGTGACGCTGCGCTACGCGATCCAGCTCGTCCAGGACAACCGTGAGGCCGCCAATGCCGCCTGACAGTTCAGGGTATCTCATCGCGGCGTACGTTGTCGTTGGCGTGTCCTACCTGGGCTACGCCATCCTGCTCCTGCGTCAGGCCGGCAAGGCGAAGCGGTAGTCGCTCGAGTCGTCACTGCGAACGACAGCGGGGCGGGGACCGATGACCGGTGCCCGCCCCGCTGTGCCAGTGGAGCCCCAGTGGGCCTAGTGCTTCAGGATCACCCGCTCCCACAGCTGGGCCGCGATCACCGCGCCCGCGATCGGGCCAATCCACCAGACCGGCTGGGCGTACCAGGTCCCGCTGATCAGCGCCGGCCCGAAGGCGCGGGCGGGGTTCACCGCGGCGCCCGTGAGCGTGCCTCCCACCAGGATGGCGAACAGCAGCACCAGGCCGATCGCAAAGCCACCCACCTTCGGCGCGTCCTTCGCGGCGGCCGTCCCCATCACCGCCGACATCAGGAAGAAGGTGAGCACCGCCTCGAGTGCGATACCGCTCTGGAGGTTCATGGTGTTGGCGAGAGCCGGTGTCCCGAGCGTACCGGTGGCGGCCATCGCGGTGGGGAGGACCGCCTTGAGGGTGAACGCGGCGAGCACTGCGCCCAGCAACTGCGCGACCACGTAGGCCAGCGCGCTACCGGCGTCGATGCGCCGGATGCTCAGGAGGCCGAGGGTGACGGCGGGATTGAGATGCCCACCCGAAATATTCATGGTGGCGGTGATCATGACGCCGAGCGCCAGCGCGTGCGCCAAGGCGATGCCGAGCAGGCCGTAGCCCGCACCGGGCATGGGGTTGACGACGATGGCGCCACAACCGAAGAAGATCAGGGCGAAGGTACCGATGGCTTCGGCGACCAGACGGCCGGAGAGTCTGTACATGGAGGGGTCCGTACCGGGTTGAAGGCGCGGGGATTCTACTACCGCCCATCCTCCCGGCGGAAGATCAGGCAGGCGTTGATCCCGCCGAACCCGAAGGAGTTGCTGAGGAGGAACTCCGGGTCGGCGGACTGTCCCTCCCCGGTGAGATAGGCCAGATCGCAGGTCGGGTCCGGCTCGGTGAGATTCACCGTGGGCGGGAGCCAATGACGCTGACTCGCGACGGCGCAGATGGCGGCCTCAAATGCACCGCTCGCACCGAGCGCGTGCCCGTAGTAGCCCTTGGTCCCGCTGATCGGGATGCTAGCCGCCGCTTCACCAAACACCTGGCGGATGGCACCGGTCTCCGTGGGGTCGTTGAGTGGCGTGGACGAGCCGTGGGCATTGATGTAGCCGATCTCGCCCGGCGAGAGCCGGCTCTCGGCCAGCGCCATGCGCATCGCACGCGCGGCCTGGCGCCCATCGGGACGGGGCGCGGTCATGTGGTGCGCATCGTTGTTGGTGCCATAACCAAGAATCTCGGCGTAGATCCGGGCGCCGCGCGCCACTGCACGGCTCCGCTCCTCGAGGATCAGGATCGCGGCGCCCTCGGCCATGACGAACCCGTCGCGGCCCTTGTCGAACGGGCGGCTCGCCTGCTCCGGATCATCGTTACGGGTAGACATGGCGCGGATGATTGCGAACGAGCCGTAGCAGAGCGGGGCGAGCGGCGCCTCCGCGCCACCCGCCAGCATCACGTCGGCCTCACCGCGCGCGATGGCCCGGAACCCATCCCCGATGGCCATGGTGCCCGAGGCGCAACTCATGCCATTGGTGCTGTTGGGGCCGCTCACCCCGAATTCGATCGCGAGATTGCAGCTCGCCGCGCCGGCAAAGACCATCAGCGCCAGCGCCGGATCCACCCCTCGCACTCCCTCCCGCATGTAGTTCGGGTACTGCTCCTCGGCGTAGCCGATGCCGCCGAGCGCGGTGCCCATCATGGCGCCGACCATGTCGCGGTCCTCCCGCGCCAGGTCGAGACCCGAGTCCTCAATCGCCAGTCTGGCCGCCGCGATGCTGAACTGCCCGAAGCGATCCAGGCGCTTGGTCCGGCGCGCCTCCATGAAGTCGGTCGCGTGGAAATCCGGCACCTGCGCCGCGATCCGGGTACGGAACGGTGACGGATCGAACCGGGTCACGGGGCCGACCACCGAACGCTTCGCCTGAAGTCCGGTCCAGAGGGCCTCGACGCCGATGCCGATGGGCGTGACGGCCCCGACTCCGGTGATGACGACGCGGCGGGGGTTCGAGACCATGGGCGGGACCTTCCGTATGAGATTGCACCGTTGGCGCGCACGGCCGTGCGCGCTGACTGCCTTGTTCGTGGACCCGCGCGCCTGGGCGGGCTTACTGCGCCTCTATTGCGTGACCGCCCGGGCGATACCGGCGAGCGTCCGTGAGGCGATGCCATGCACGAAGACCGGACCGATGACCCAGTTTGCGGCAATCCACGAGATGAGCGGCCAGCGCGGCCCGGTCCAGGTATGCACGATGGTGACGTGCGAGCCGGAGCCGTCCGGCACGATGCGCCAGACGACATCCATGCCCCGCGTGATACCGCGGACATGGGTATACCGCACCTCCAGCCGCGCCCGGTCGATCCACATTTCCGATACCCACCAGGTGGGCCAGTTGAGCGGACCGAAGGGACGATTGGCGCTCATCTCCACCAACCCTCCGTCGGGGCGGCGCTCCTTCATGGTGACCCAGCGATAGTGCGGCAGGATCGCGGGCCAGCGCTCGACGTCTGCTGCCGCCTCGAACACCACCGCCGGCGCGGCGGCGATGCGCCGTTCGTCCACGGTGATCATGTGCGGGCTCCAGGGGTCCAGGTGGCGACCAGGCGGAAGCCCGGCGTCCGCTCGACCCGGGCCTGGATTCCGGCGCGGCCGAGCAGTGCGGCAAGCTCCGCCGCGGTGAACCCGCGGCGCACCGACGTGATGCCGTCCTCGCGGGTTGCCCGGTCGAAGCCGAGCAGTCGCGAGCCGACCCAGAAGCCCACCATCGCCCAGCGCGAGCGGCGCAGGTCGGCGATGACGACGCCCAGCCGCGCGATGCGGTCGGCCTCGCGACAGAAGCTTACGATCGCTTCCGGCGCCAGGTGATGCACCAGCTGGCTGGCGATCACCACGTCCACGCTCTTCGCCCGGACGGGCAGGGCGCCCGCGCACCCGAGCAGCGTGCTGACACCATTCTGGCTGGCGAGCGCGGCCGCGGTGCGGTGCCGTTCGAGCCCGATCGGTACCAGGGTGATCCCGCGGATCGCGGCCCACGCGACCGCGGCGCGGGGCAGGTCGGCCAGACCGGTGCCGATGTCGAGCAGGGTGAGCGGACGCTGATGCGGCACCGCGTCGAGGACCCGGCCGAGGCCGTGGCGCACTGCCCACCAGCCCCCGAACCAGCGGTTGGAGCGGGCGATGTGATGCAGGGAGTCGCGCACCACGCGCGGGTCCGCGTCGGGATGATCGAGCAGCTCATCGCCGATCGGGGCGAACTGAGGCGCGGAGATCACGGCCGACGGAGCGAGCCGTAGCCGCCCCGGAAATAGAGCAGTGGCTCACCCTCTCCGGCGGCGCCCCCGGTCACCCGGCCCACGAAGAGGGTGTGATCGCCCAGCGGAAAATCGGCGTAGCGGTCACACTCGATGTGCGCGAGCACCTGCTCGAGGACGATGAGCCCGTCGGCGGTCTCTCGCCACGGGATACCCTGGAAGCGCACCTCCGCGGGGACCCGCGCGAAGCGCTGCGAGAGCTCGACCTGATCGGCAGCCAGGATGTTGATGACGAAGTCCCCGCTCGACGAGAGCGCGCGATGCATGTCGGCCGATACATCCACGCAGACCGACACCAGCGGCGGCGACAGCGAGACCGAAGCGAGGCTCGAGGCCGTCATCCCCACCGGACTGCCGCCGTGATCGCGTGTGGTCAGCACGGTCACGCCCGTGGCGAAGCGGCCAAGCAGCTGGCGGAACTCGTTGCCATCGATGTCGGGGCGGCTCACAGCACCATCCGGGAGAGGAACCAGGGGTTCAGGACGGCGCGGGCCGGCACGTAGTCGCCGGTGACGCCGATGAAGGTGTCGGCGAGCCCGCGGCGCTCCAGCCGGCCCACCGCGCGATCGAAGAGCGCGGGCACGAACATCCCGTACCCCACCAGCCGCTCGACGGTCCACTTGCCGAGAAAGGCGGCGCGTCTGGCGAGCCGATAGCGCTGGAGCGCAGCGGCGGTGATCGGTCCCGGTATCGCCAGCGCAGCGGTCGCCGCTTCCGCGGCGAGTTCCGCGCCGCGGAGCGCGGTGCCGATCCCCTCACCGGTGAATGGGTCGAAGAAGTCCGCCGCATCGCCCACCAGCAGCGCCCCATCCGTGACGACCCGCCCCGACCAGGCCGCGAAGGGACCGGTCACCAGCACCTCCCGCACCAGCCGCGACCGATGCACCCGACCCTGCACGCCGGGGAAGCGCTCGAGCATCGAAAAGAAGAACCCGTGCACATCACCGCGTGCGGCGGCGGCGACGCTCCGCGGCACGACGAGCGCCACGTTGGCGATGTCGGTCGCGATGCGGTTGAGCCCGACGTAGCCCTGGTCGCCGACGTGCATTTCGGTGATGCCCTGGAGACCGCTGACCCCGGCGACGTGGGCGACGAAGGCGACCCGCGCGGGAACGCCATGCCGACGCCGGCCCACCCGCCTGGCAACGACCGAACGCAAACCATCGGCGCCGATGACCAGGCGCGCCCTGATGCTCTCGCGCAGGCCGGAGGCGTTGCGGACGACCACGCCCGCGACGCCGCCCGCGTCGTAGAGCAGCTCCTCCACCGCTGTCCGCTCGCGCACCTCGGCGCCGGCGGCGCGGGCGCCATCCACCAGCCGCTGGTCGAGGATGCGCCGCGCGACCGCGAGGCCGGTGGTGCGGAACGGCTTGACCTCCGTCCGGCTGAAGCGACCGACCAGCGACGAGCCGCGTGGCGCGATCACCCGCGTGCCCTCGATGGACTGCGCCCCGGCCCGCTCGAGGTCCGCCACGACACCGAGGCGATCGAGCAGGCGGACCGCTTCCGGGCTCATGTACTCGGAGCAGGGCTTCTCCCGGGGGAACGCGGCGCGATCCACCGCCAGCACCCGGTGTCCCAGGCGGGCGAGGTGGGTCGCGGTCGCGCTGCCGGCGGGGCCGGCGCCGGCAATGAGCACATCGATCTGCATCGGTGGAAGGTGCGGGATTCGGGGCCGGAAGGCTACTAGTCGGAGGATCGTCAACCACCCCACAGGCGCCAGCCGACGTAGCCGGCGACAGCGGCGAAGGTCGTCGCGGCGGCATTCACGCCATCATTGGTGAGCCACGGGAGACCGCCGGTCATATGGCTCCGTTCGCCACACCGATGCTTCCGCCGTTCGGTGGCCCGGTCGCAGCGGGGGCAGTGGAACCGGCCCTGCAGCGCGGCGCCGAGCAGGGAGTCGACGAACATTCCGAGGACACCGACCAGCAGCGCCACGCGGAAGAGCGGCGCGCCATCCGAGATCAGCGCCCCTGCGCCGGCCACCACGGTGGCGCCGAGCACCGCGCCGAAGGTGCCGGCCGCGGTGACTCCTCCACTAGTGCCGGCGGCGACTGCCTGGAAGGTCAGGATGCTGCGGGGTGGGGTCCTGCTCCAGCCCCCGACCGAGGTGGCCCAGGTGTCTGCGGCGGCCGCCGCGAGACTCGCGGTGACAACCCAGAGCCCCGCTCCCGGAATCAGCGCGCCGAGGGCGGCGGCAGCGCCGTTGGCGAGCACCTGCCACGCATCCCGGGTACTTCCCTTGGCATCGAGGGCGGCGCTTCGATCAGGCGCGATCCGCGAGATGAGGCTCGAACCCACGAAGAATGTGCCCAGCGCGAGCATTCCGGGGACTCCGGTGCCGAACAGAATCGCGGTGCCGAGGCCAACGGCCGCGACGGTGCCCGCTCCCGAAAGCGAGCGCGTCCACCACCCCGCGAGGGCGATGGCAAGCGAGATGGGAAGGGCCAATGTCAGCGGCAAGTAGCGTCAGGGGTGGGAGGTCACTCTATATTGTACCTCCGTGACGGTCCCCACCATCATTCCCATGAGCCTCCTCGAGGCCCTCCGCAATCTCGATACGCCCGTCGAAGACGGGCTCGAGGAGCTTGCCGGCGAGATCGTTTCCAAGCGACTCGGCCTGTCCTCGACGGTCGCTGCCCAGATCGCGCGGTATCAGGATGCGGTCCGCCGGGGCGAAGCGGTCTCGTTCGACGAGGCCATCTCGGTGTTCCGGCTCGCGGGTCGGCGTCCCGATGCCCAGCTGGTCTTCGCCGACGCGGGACGGCGCGCCGCCCGCTATGCCGCGCGCACCGCGCCGGTCGTGGCGCGGGCCGCAGTGCGGATCTCGCCGGGAGGCTTCGGGCGCACCCTCGGGGCCGGCGCCGCGAGTCGTGCCGCGAAGCGCTTTCTCGGCGTCGAGTTGACGGTGGGCGGGTCGGGTGCCGAGGCGGAAATCACCAAGCCGCTGTCGATCCTGGCGCTCCCGGATGGGGCCGCCTGCACTTTCTATGGTTCTGCCCTGGCTGAGTTGCTCCGGGTGCTCACCGGATTCGAAGGGGCCATGGTTCATGAACACTGCCGCGGACGGGGGGATGCTTCCTGCCGCTGGCGGGCCACCGCCGTCGGAGGATACGACTGATGCTGCTCGCCCACTTGGATCTCGACCGGGTCCGCGCGACACTCGCCGAGCAGGGCCTCGACGGCTGGTTGCTGTTTGACTTCCGGGGCATCAATCCGATTCTGTCGCGGGTGCTGGGCGAGATCGGCTTCTCGAGCCGCCGCCTCTTCATTTTGCTCCCGCGACAGGGGGAGCCGATCGCGCTGGTGCACAAGATCGAACTCGGCGCCTTCAGCGGGAACAGCTTCCCGGGACGGGTGATCAGTTACGCCCGGTGGGAGGAGCTGCACGCGGGGCTCACCCAACTGGTGGCCGGCAAGACGCTCGCAATGGAAATCTCCCCCGACGACGCCGTACCGTATCTCGACCGGGTGCCGCTCGGCGTGGTCGAACTGGTCCGCCGGCTGGGCGGCACGGTGCATACCTCGGCGAGCCTGGTGACCCGCTTCGCCTCGGCATGGAGTGCGGAGGAACTGGAGGGGCATCTGTATGCGGCCGAGGCGCTCGCGGAGATCGCGCAGGTGGCGCTGCGGTGGGCGGTGACCCGCGGGGACACCGGTCTCACCGAAAGTGCGCTGCAGCGCCGGGTGATCGATGCGATCCACGCCAAGGGGCTCGAGTTCGATCATCCGCCGATCGTGGGTTTCGGGCCCAACGCCGCGAATCCGCACTACGAGCCGGTGCCGGGCGACGACCTCACGCTGGAGCACGACCAGGTCGTCCTGCTGGACCTGTGGGGTGGACGGAGACTGGGAACGGTCTTCGCGGACCAGACCTGGATGGGGTTCTCCGGGAAGGCGGTACCGGCAAAGGTGCAGGAGGTGTGGCGCACCGTCCGCGACGCGCGGGACGCGGCGATCGCCGTGGTGATGCGCAAGGCGGGGAAGGAACCGCTGTACGGCTTCGAGGGCGACGATGCCGCTCGCGGGGTGATTCGTCAGGCAGGGTACGGCGACTACTTCGTGCACCGGACGGGGCACTCGATCGACCGCGACCTGCACGGTTCCGGCCCGCACCTCGACAACTATGAGACCCACGACGACCGGGAGATCCAGCCCGGCGCCGGGTTCTCCATCGAACCGGGGATCTACCTGCCCGGCGAGTTCGGGGTGCGCAGCGAAATCAACATGGTCTGGGCGCCCGGCGGGCCGCTGGTGACACCGAAGGTGCCGCAGGTCGAGTTGATTCTGCCGTAGCTCGCCGGTTCAGCGCGGGTGGGGTGGCGCGACGGGATTCTTGGGGCTTCGCGCTCGGTTTTCCACTTTTGGTTCGAATTGCCGTTGGCTGGGCCGGGAAGCGCGACCCGGGTGTTTCACCAATGTTCAATCGTTTCAAGCAGTTACGGCGTGATACGTGTTTGAAACTCGCCATGGCGTGGTTCCTTGACACGTGATTTTGGTCACTCCATATTCTACGCTCCCGACCGGGCCGCGGTCGGCAGCAAGTCCGTCGCACACCCGTCTTTACCCGCAGGCATTCCATCAGGTAGGTCAGGCGCATCTCTCCCCGCTATGGGTCGAGGACGGCGTTACGCCCGTCAGCGCCTTTTCAGTTCCGTGTTGTTGGCAGCTCTGTATCACGCCATCGGAGGACGTCTCCATGAAAGAAAGCGGTGTTGGCGCCTTCGCTCGCGCAGCGCGGTGGTTTGCGCTCGCAGCAGTCGCGCTGCTCGTGGGAGCGGGCACGCTCCACGCTCAGTCGACTGGTAAGCTCGAAGGCCGAGTTCGGGACCAGGCCGGTGCGCCGATCCCCGGTGCACAGGTGCGGATCGAAGGGACGGCCTTCGGCGCCGTTGCTGACGGCCGTGGCTACTACTTCATCAACAACGTTCCATCGGGCTCGGTGGACCTGCTGGCCCAGTTCGTGGGCTACAAGCCGGTGCGGCTGACTGCGCTGAAGATCACGGCCGGTCAGACGATCACCCAGGACTTCGCCCTCGAGCAGCAGGCCGTGGACATCGGCGTCATCGAGGTCATCGGCGCGACGAACGCGCTGGTCCCCCGCGACGCAGTGACCACGAAGCAGAACATCAGCGGCGAATACACCGAGAAGCTGCCGGTCGACCGTATCGGCAACGTCATCGCGCTGGTCCCGGGCGTGGTCACCCAGAATAACGGGGCGATCAGCATCCGCGGCGGCCGTACCGACGAAGCCTCGGTGTATGTCGACGGCGTTCCGGTGAGCCCGGGCGGCCGCGGCGGCCAGTTCGTCGGCACCACCGGCGGCACGGTCGACGTCTCGACCAAGTCGTTCGAAGACGCCTCGGTGACCACGGGCGGCAGCTCGGCCGAGTTCGGCAACGCCCAGTCGGGCGTCATCGCGATTCAGACCAAGAGCGGCGGCTCCAAGTGGGGCGGCAGCTTGGGGTATGAGAACGATGAGATCGGCGGCAAGAACCACAGCCTCGGCCGCAATGCGGTGGGCGCCTCCTTCGGCGGCCCGCTGGCGCACAACCTGACCTTCTACTTCTCCGGCGACCTTGAAGGCCAGAAGTCGGCGGGGACGGGCCTCAACGGGCAGGACCAGCCGATCTTCGTGTCGGCCGGTGTCGACACCACGGTCTCGGTGATCAGCGGCGCCGCGCCGCGGGACACCACCCAGGTCGACGTCCTCAAGTTCGCCATGTTCACCGGCGACTGCGACGCGTTCAAGCGCAGCACGAACTCCGACATCGCCAACAACTACGGGCTGAGCTGCCAGGGGGCTCGCATCCCCGCCAGCGCCAACTCGAGTTACCGGGTTCAAACCAAGGTGCAGTACACCTTCGGCACCGGCAGCCGCATCGCCTTGAGCGCGGTCCGCAGCCAGGTCAACACCCGGTTCTTCAACTACAGCCGCATGTACAACCCCCAGATGCTCGAGGGTGGTTACTCCGGCAACAACGTCGTCACGCTGAACTGGACCCAGAACCTGTCCAAGTCGGCCGACCGCGCGCTGGCGCTCGAAATGTACGCGTCGTACCAGTGGGATCGCGCGATCACGGGCCCGCTCACCCGCAGCGGTGAACAGAGCACCCGCGATCCGTTCGGCGGCTTCATCGTCAAGCCGCTCGATTTCCTGTTCGACTTCAGCAACTTCCCGATCAGCGACATCGCGAGCCGCTTCCGGCTCAATTCGGGCGCGCTCTCTCCGTACGACATCAAGAACACCACCCAGTATCAGCCGGTCGACGAGTACCGCAACAACGCCTACGGCGCTGCAGGCGCGCTCACGGTCTTCTGGGACCGCGGTGGCAACGGCGGCAGCCGGCTCAACCTGCTCAAGGAAGACCGGGCCGTCGGCAAGGCGAACCTCGACTGGCAGGTCGATCGCTACAACCGTGTCAAGCTGGGCGGCGAGTACACCAAGTACTTCATGAACTCGTACTCGTCCGGCCTCACCAGCCAGGCGTTCGCCGACGGCTACCATGAGAAGCCGATCCGCTGGAACGGCTTCATCGAAGACCGTCTCGACCTCGGCGATGTGGTGCTGGTGGGTGGACTGCGCTACGACTGGTACAAGAGCGGCGCCTCGCGGCCGTACTACACGGACTCGCTCGGCAACCGCACCTGGTTCCCCCGCATCTCCACGATGCCCGGGTTCGTCGCGAGCGATCCGACTGCTGGCTTCGTGGCCGACAAGAGCCACAACTACCTGAGCCCGCACATTCAGGTGGCCTTCCCGGTGACCGAGCGGACCAACTTCCGCCTCTCCTACGCCCATCAGGTGCAGGCGCCGGACTTCCAGCTGATCCTCGGTGGCATCAACACCGACCTCAGCACCACGAATACCAACCACGTGTATGGCAGCGACCTCGACTTCGGCCGCACCATCACGTTCGAATTCGGTATCCGGCACTCCTTCAACGACGACATGGTGCTCGACATCTCGGCGTACAACAAGGACAAGCTGTCCGACGCCGCCGGCCGTCTCGTCTCGTTCTACGATCCGCTCAAGCGCCAGAATGCCGACATCCGGGTGATCACCAACGCCGACTTCGGCAACTCGCGCGGCGTGGACATCCGGTTCGACCGGCGCATCGGCGAACTGTTCAACGGCAGCCTCGCGTACACTTTCGAGCAGGCGAAGAACACCGGTTCCGATCCGTTCACGTATATCAACTTCGGTTCGCGAATCCTGAATGCCATCGGTGGCGGTAACCAGCCGCCGCCGCAGGCGATCCTGACCACGAACCAGAACCGGCCGCACAATCTGGCCGGCCAGTTCGCGGTGGCGTTCCCGAACAACTGGAAGCAGGGCTCCGCGGCGGGCTCGATTCTCGAGAACGTCGGCATCTACGCCACCTTCCGGTTCGCGAGTGGGACCGCCTTCACCCGCTGCCCGGTGAACGTGCCGGAAGACGACAACGTCTTCGCCGGCGGAGTCTGCGGCAAGCGCATCGAGGGCGACTACAACGGCGCCCGCCTGCCGGCCTTCAAGCTGTTCGACCTCCGTCTGACCAAGGGCTTCGCGGTCGGCGGGCTCGACTTCACGGCCTACGCCGAGGCGCGGAACCTGTTCAACTTCAAGAACATCAACACCGTCTTCACGCAGACCAACGACATCAGGAACAACTCGGAGCGCGACAAGATCCGTGATTCCGAGCTGCAGTCGTGGGCGGCGGAAGGGAAGCGAAACGGCGTGCTGGCCGCCGACAGCTCCATCACCCTCACCTTCGGCGGTGCGAGCACCGGCGGATGTGGCAGCTGGGTGACGGACGCGGGCACCTCCGCCGCTCCGAACTGCATCTACATGATCCGGGCCGAGCAGCGCTACGGCAACGGCGACGGCGTCTTCACGCAGGCGGAGCAGATCCGTGCGTCTGACGCGCTCTATTACGTCTTCCGTGGCGTGAACAGCTTCACCGGGGCGCCCCGGCGCATCCGGCTCGGCTTCGAAATCAACTTCTGAGTCCTCGCGGTGGCCTGGTCCGGGTAGCACCCCGGGCCAGGTTCCCCGCATATCTACAGAGCGAGGGGAGAATGCACTCACGATTCCGTATGAAAGGCGTTCTGCTGGCGGCGCTCGTGGCAGTTCTCGCGAGCGTGGCCGTGCCGAACGTCGCATCGGCCGAGCCGCAGCCCGGGGTCACCAAGAAGGGCTTCCGGCTCTTCGCCCGGGCGCTGGGCGCCATGACCATCAACCGGGTCTATTGCGGCCTGTCGTCGGACGGCCAGATCTGCGTCGACTCGACCAACTCGTCGACCATCGGCGGCGGCTTCTGGCCCAAGGGCACGCCGGACCAGTACGTCTTCAACTCAGGTCTCCAGGTGGCCGGCATCATCGGCCCCGACGGCGGCCCGTGGGCAGGTGACACGACCGGCGGCTTCTTCTTCGACCCGAAGGGCACCACCCAGCACGGTCAGGAAGTCGTCCCGATCTCCAACGCCGCCAACCCGCTCGACCTGGCCTCCTGGCCGGCGGCGGGCTGCGTACCCCGCGGCGACTCGAGCGCGTCGCTGTTCAACCCGCTGCTCCAGTCGGATGCCACCACCGGCCCGACCGGCGACGGCACGGGGATCCCGTTCTGCCGCAAGTCAGCCTCACAGGGGGATATCTGGTTCGTCTCCTGGGAGGGCAACTCCACCCTGAAGGCGGGCCGCAAGCACCCGCTCGGCGTCGCGGTGGAAACCCGCGGCATGGGCTGGAACTTCCCGTCCGGCAACGAAGACATCCTCTACTTCATCTACACCTTCTACAACATCACCACCCCGAACGTCGCGGACTACACTGCGAAGGGCATCCGCCCGGCGCTGGCCTCGATCCTGGCGGCTCAGGGTTCCGCCTTCCAGTCGGGTGCGGCGGCGCAGGGCGTCACGGTTCCGGCTGGCGGATACACGATCACCAACCTGTTCGCGGCGTTCGGCGCGGACATGGACGTGGCCGAGGCGGGTTCGAACTATTCGTCGGTGAACCTGCCGTTCGCCCTCGGATACGTCTACGACCACATCTTCAGCGGCAAGGCCGAGCTGCCCGAGTGGCAGTTCGACCCGTCGGTCTTCGGCGC
>DAINRP010000019.1:0-5573 GCA_036741755.1 Gemmatimonadales bacterium | reverse complement strand
TCAGCGGCAAGGCCGAGCTGCCCGAGTGGCAGTTCGACCCGTCGGTCTTCGGCGCTCCCTTCTTCCCGGGCGCGGGCTTCGTGGGTGTGAAGTACCTCAAGAGCCCGACGGGCGCCGGCGCCATTCAGCTCTTCTCCAACACGATCAACGGCCAGCCGTTTGCGGGTGCCGTCAACGACCCGCGCGACGTGTCGCAGCTCTATCGCTACCTGTCGGGCACGCTGAGCCCGGCTGCGGGCGACCAGGCCTGCAACACCGGCAACCCGGCCGTGACCCGTATCTGCTTCGTCAACAACACCTCGCCGCAGGACATGCGGTTCTTCCAGTCCTCCACGCCGCTGACGCTGGCGCCGGGCGAGGGCGGGTCGATCGTGGTGGCCTACATCTTCGCCGGCCCGGTGAAGACCGGCGCCTGCCCCGGCACTTCCTGCGACGTCAAGCCGGGCAATGCGACGCTGACCGACAACGCGGCAGCGCTCGCGAGCACCGGTGCCAACACCATCGACACCGTCACCGGCTTCCGCGGCTATACCGACATCAATGTTGACGGCATCGCCACCCAGGACGAGTTCTCGGTGGTGCCGGGCTCGCTGCTCGGCAAGTCGCTGGTGGCCCAGGCGGTGTTCGACGGCAAGTTCCTGCTGCCGTTCGCGCCGGCCCCGCCGGAGTTCTTCCTGATCCCCGGCGACGACCAGGTCACGGTGCTCTGGAAGCCGACCACCTCGGAAATCAGCGGCGATCCGTTCTTCGCGCTGGCCAGCCAGGCGCAGGATGCGCTGGGGGCGGCCAACGCGCTGTACGATCCCAACTACCGTCAGAACGACGTCGAGGGCTACCGGATCTATCGTGGCCGGGTGGATGCCCCGAACGAACTGACGCTGCTGGCGCAGTACGACTACAGCGGCACCTCGATCGTGGACTTCACCGGTGTCGTCAATCCGGTGCAGGACTGCGCTCCGGAACTCGCCATCATGTCCGGCTGTGTGGTCCCGTTCGCGCCGAACAACAAGAACGGCGTGCAGCTGACGGTGAGCACCTCCTACCCGCTGGTGGGTGATGTGATCCAGCTCAGCGTGACCGGCCCCGCCAAGGGCCGCCTCGCGCTGGCCAACGGCCTCGCGATCATCACCAAGGCCGACACCGCCGTCTCCGGCAATGCCACCTCGGGCGGGTGCGGGCCGAAGTCGGCCTGCCCGCAGCTCGACGATACCGGCGTACCATTCGTCTTCGTCGACCGGACGCCGCGCAACAACTTCCGCTACTTCTACTCGGTGACGGCGTTCGACGTGAACTCCATCGAGTCGGGCCCGACCAGCCTCGAGTCACCGCGGAACACCAAGTCGGTGACCCCGGTTCGGCCGGCGACCAACTACACCTCCTCCGGCACGCTGTCGGTGCACGTGGTCGGCCGCGGCGTGGCGATGGACACCATCATCACCTCAGATCCGACGATCGATGCGGCGACCGGCAAGCTGAGCGGTCCGCAGCGTCCGGCCGACGGTCTGGTTGCGGCCTTCGTGGGCCAGCTCCCGACCAAGGTGCTGAACGGCCTGGGCGCCTTCGAGGTGACCCTCGACAGCATCGATGGCGGCGAGGCCGATGAATCCGGCTGCTGCGGCGGTGTCACAGCGGGCACCATCTCGACGTACTACTTCACGGCCCAGTCCGGCGCGGTGGTCACCAAGCTGCAGGTGCCGATCGCGGTGAACGGGAACGATGTCAGCAGCGCGGGCGGCGGCGCCTTCTTCGACGCCACCGCGGTGGACGACTCGCTGGCGGGCCTCTACGGCGGGAACAACAGCTTCCTGCTCAAGGGCACGGCGGCGGACACGATCCCGAGCATCTACTTCGCCGGCTCCCAGCTCCTGGGCTGCCGGATCAAGGGAACGAACATCCCGGCGGGCACCAACGACTGCATTTACAACGGCCCCCGGTGGTTCGACGGGCCGAATGCGCCGACCTCGAGTCCGCTGCCTTCGGCGCGTATCCTCGCCGAGACCAAGACGGACCCGAACGGCGGCAACTGCAAGCACAACGGCGGCAACAGCCCGGTCTGCACCGCGGTGGACTTCAACAACGCCGGCGGGCTGACCGGGGTGAGCACGGTATTCGTGCCGATGAGCTATGGCCAGCTCATCCGCCGGTGGCGTAACATGGAGTCCAGCATGGGCCCGGTGTTCCGCGCCGCCGACATGAACGTGTACTGGGGCGCCGCGGGCCGGATCGACTCGGTCATCGACATCACCCACAACGTGCCGATCGCCGACGCCTTCATCCGTGACACCACGGCTGGTACACCGGTCATTGGGGTCCGTCCGCTGGGCGCCAACTGGGGTGTGGTCAACACCGCCGCTACGAACTTCCCAAGCAGCTCGAGGGATAGCGTGCCGGGCGTGTTGACCGCAGCGGACCTGCCGTGCTTCGAGCCGTTCCGCTCCCTGCACGCCAGCCCGCAGGTCGCCAACGGCGACGGCTTCCCCTGCGCGGTCACCGGCGCCACGCCGTACGCACCGGGCCAGCCGTTCACCCCGGACACGGTGGTCATCTCGGGACCGGTGGCCTTTTTCAAGGACACCAGGGCGAACGCGGTTGCCGCGGCCAAGGCGGCGACGGGCTCAGGGTTCGGTCTGTACATCGCTGGTACGTACACCATGTTCGAGCTGACCGGCGGCGCAGTGCCGGCGGCGGGCACGGTGTGGACGCTCCGGACCTACTCCGGCATGATCGGGGGCGGTCAGGGCACCGGCGGCGGCTCGACCGGACTGCCGTACTCCTTCTACCAGGCGCTCCGGCCGTTCACGGCCGTCGGTGCCAAGGTGCAGGTTGCCTTCGACGTGACCAACGCGGTCCGGGCGGCGAGCTTTGCGGACCTCAAGTCGGTCCACACGGTGCCGGATCCGTACTACGTCACCAACGAGTTCGAGCAGAGCACGGACAACAAGGTCATCAAGTTCGTGAACCTGCCGCAGCGCGCCATCATCCGGATCTACTCGTCCAGCGGCGTGCTGGTGCAGGTGCTGGAGCACAACAGCAGCACGAACGGCGGTGACCAGACCTGGAACGTGCGCAACCGGAACAATCAGGTCGTCGCCAGCGGTGTGTACTTCTATCACATCGAAGCGAGCGGCGTGAGCGGTGGTTCGGCCAAGCGGGTCGGCCGGATGACCATCGTCAACTTTGCCCAGTAGTCCCCCAGGGGGCGGGCCCATCCGGGCCCGCTCCACAGCCAGGAGAATGGAACAGATGAAGCACACTCTTCCCCCGCGCCTGCTGCTGGTGGCGGCCCTGCTGGGTGGGACTGCCCCGAGCCTGCTGGCGCAGGCCGGTACCCAGCAGGACAACACGGCCTATGGCTCGACCTCCGCGGAGTTTCTGCTCCTCGGGGCCGGCGCTCGCGGCACCGCCCTCGGCGGCGCGTACGCGGCGATCGCGAACGATGCGAGCGCCTTGTACTACAACCCGGCCGGTGTTGCGCTGATGACCCGGCCCGGCGTCACCGTCGGCACCTATGATTACGTGGCGAACACCCGCTACAGCTGGGGTGGCATCGCCTTCCCGTTCGACGGCGCGTCCAAGACCTTCGGTGTGCAGATCGGCACCTTCGGCTTCAAGGACCAGCCGGTGTACACCGTGGACCAGCCCGAGGGCACCGGGGCGACCTACGACGTGAGCGAGACCTTCCTGGGACTGACCTACGCCCAGAACTTCTCGGACCGCTTCTCGGCGGGTATCACGGCGAAGTACATCTCCGACAACCTCGGTGACGCCAGCGGCAAGGCGTTCGCCGTCGACTTCGGCACGAACTTCCATGCCGCGCTCAACGGTCACCCGGTGAAGTTCTCGTTCGTGCTCGCCAACCTGGGCTCGAACATCGGCTACAGCGGCAACGCGCTGATCAGCGGCAGCCCGCGCTCACCGCTGCCGGGCGAGGATCCGGTTCCCGGCATCCCGCAGCCGAGCCAGTTCCGCACCAAGGCCTTCCCGCTTCCGACGACGTTCCGGGTCGGCCTGGCGTACGATCTGCTCACCGGCAACAGCAACCGCATCACCTTCCTCAGCGACTTCAACCAGCCGAACAACAGCAAGGCTGGGTTCTCCGCCGGCGCTGAGTTCATGAGCAAGAACCTCGGCGGGTCGCCGTTCTCGGCCGCCCTCCGTGGCAGCTACAGCTATGCGGCGGCGAACAACCTGGCCCCGAAGACCCTCCCGACCAACCTCAGCAGCAAGGAAGATCTGCAGGGTCTGTCCGTGGGCGGCGGCCTGATGTACGGCCAGGGGAGCTTCAACCTCAGCGTTGACTACGCCTACAAGTACATGGGTATTCTCGGACCCACCCACTTCGTGAGCTTCGGGCTGGGTTGGTAAGGCTGGCAAGGGCGCGCGAGGCGCGCGCCCCCACGCAGAATGGGCGATCCGGCATCGGATCGGCTCCAGCAAGGAACAGAATGCGACGGTGGAAGCTTCTGGCCGGAATCGCGGCCATCTCCGCCCTGACTCCGGTGGTGATGGTGGGTCAGGCGGAGCAGTCGGTGGCAGTCAGGGCCTTCCGGTTCTACAGGGCGGAAGGCCACCAGACCCTGGTGACGGCGTTCGTCGAGGTGCCGTACGACCTCCTCGAGGCCACGGCTGCAGCGAATGGCGAACTCAAGTACGGTGTCGTCGTCCAGATCACCGACGCGAGCGGCACGAGGCTGAACGAGGCCGCCTGGCCTGGCCGGGCCAAAGCGGACCTCCGCGGGATGAAGGCCAGCAAGCTGGAGATCCTCGATTTCTCCCTGGCGCCCGGGAAGTACCACGTGTCGGTGACGGTCACCGACTCGGTGAGCGGGCGGCAGTTCTCCAGCAAGACCGATGTGGAGGCCTGGAGCGAGTCGCCCAAGGCGTCGGACCTCATGCTCTCGCCGAGCATGCGTCTGGCGACCGACAGCGACACGATGCCCAGGATGGGCGAACGGCGGTGGGGAAACACGATGGTCACCCCCGCGCTCAGACTCCAGCTGACTCCGGTCCGCGCCAAGGCGTTCTACCTGCTCGAGGCCTACGCGGCTTCGCCGGACTCCGGCAGCATGCAGGTGAAGGTGACGGATTCCACCGGACGCACCGTCATAGGAACCCGGCCCGCGGCCGTGAAGCTGGCGATCGGTGGATCGGTGCTGAAGGGCCAGCTGGATCTGACCGGACTCCCCTCGGGGCGCTACCGGATGACGATCGAACTGGCCACCGCGGGGGGGAAGGACGAACGCTCGGATGAGTTCGTCATGGCCGACCTGCAGGATGCGCTGGCGCGGGAACAGGAACTGGCCGCGCTCGGGCGGGATTCCGACGAGGGTTACTTCGGCGCGATGACCGCGGCCCAGCTCGACGAGGCCGAAGCGCCGCTGGTCTACCTGACGAGTTCGGACTCGCTGTCGGTCTGGAAGACCGGCTTGTCGCTGCAGGCCAAGCAGCAGTTCCTGACCCGGTTCTGGGCCCAGCGAGACCCGACGCCGGCCACGCCGAAGAATGAGCTCCGCGAACAGTTCTACGGACTCATCGCTCAGGCGAACAAGGCGTATGGGGATGGCGGGCGCAGC
>DAINRP010000018.1:0-25232 GCA_036741755.1 Gemmatimonadales bacterium | reverse complement strand
CTGTTGCCCTGTCCGTCGCCTCTCGGCGCCCAGGCGTTACCTGGCAGTCTACCCTGTGGAGCTCGGACTTTCCTCGAACCGGTTGCCCGGCTCGCGACCATCGCGTCCAGCCTGTAGGGGTAAGATAGCGCTGGGGAGTGGCGGGGGGAGGGGTAGCCCCTATCCCGCCGCCAGCCGGGCGAGCCGGGTCCGGACCCGGTCCACCAGGGGATCGAGGAGGGGGTCGGCATCGTCCCACTGGGCCAGCGCCTGCTGGTACTCCGCCCGCGCGAGGTCCCGCTTCCCCTGATGCTCGTAGATCTCGCCGCGGAGCAGCCGGGCCTGTCCCGCCAGCAGCCAGCGGATATCGACGCTGCTCGCATGGAGCTGGTCGGTCTGAAAGACTTCGAGCGCCTGGAGCGCGCGGCGGTCGTCGCCGAGTTCACGCCAGGCATTGGCGGCGATCATCGACTTGTAGCCCCGCCACTGGGGGCGGCCCTGGTACTTCTCGCCGGTCACGGAATCGGGCAGCAGCAGTTGCCGGCGGGCCTCGGTGGAGTCGCCCCGTTCGAGCGCCTCCAGGGCCAGCAACTCTGGCGGAATGGGGCCGCCATCGAGCGCCTGCAACTCGTTGAGTGGGGTCGGATCAGACCGGTTCTGCAGGTAGAGCCCAACTGCGGCGATCCAGCCGAAATTGACCACGCTGCCACGTGCGGCCTTGGGCGCGCGCCGGGCGCTGTCAGCGACCAGATCCCAGATGGGGCGCAGCTTGGACGCCGGCGCGCCGAGCACGGTGTAGAGATGGCTCTGCCAGAGGTGTCCGAGCAGGGATCGCTGGCCGATGCGCTGGGAGCCCGGGGCCGCCGGATTCCACGCCGCGCTGATCTCCGCGTACAGGTCGAGACTCCTGCTGGCGACGTCCACCTTGCCGAGGTACCCGGCCGCATTCGCGCCGTTGCTGACCGCCGCCAGGGCGTCCAGCGTCGAGAGCCGGCCGCCGTCGAAGGCGCTGGCCCTGGTGGAATCGAGCGTCCGTGCCACCGTCCGCACCGCCTCTTTCAGATCCCGCTGCTCGGTGAGGACCTGCGCGCGGACGAAGGGGAGGTCGGCGCGCCACGAGCCCTGCGGCGCCTGGGTCAGGCGGTCCACCTCGCGGAGCGCGGCATCGAACTGCCTCGCGGTCGCCAGCGCGAAGATGAGCGCGTTCTGCGCGTGCACGTTGTCTGGCTGGTTGGCGAGCCAGGCGCGGGCGCTCGCGATCCCCTCGTCGCGCGCCCGGCGCACCGCCAGCCCGAGCTGGGTCGAGTCCAGAGGTGTCCGGGTCTCGCCACTCCGGGTCACGACCAGCGAATCGCCCGCCAGCAGGGCCATGAAGGGATGGTCCTCGGCCGCCTGACGATAGATGAACGCCAGGTGCTCGAAGGCGAGGTAGTAGTCGGCGTCGAGGGTAATGGCCCGCTTGAAGGCGCGGAGCGATGCGGTCATCAGCGCCGGGTCGGTGCGGGCCTTCGGGTCGTGGAAGTCGACGTCGCCGAGGCCGTACCAGGCATCCGCGTCGGTGGAATCCCGCGCGAGCAGCGCCTGATAGCCGGCGCGGCCTTTGACGAAATCGCCTTCGAGGAAGTTGCGGTAGGCGCCGATCATCGCGCGGTCGTGTTCCGGCAGTCGTCCCGCGAACTGGGTGGCGCGGTGGATCGCGTCGAGGCCGGCCAGGTCGAACTGGCCGGCAATCCAGCCCCGGGTCAGCGACAGCTTGTAGTACGCGAGCCCGAAGGTCGAATCCAGCTGCACCGCCCGGCGGAGCGACCGTTCCGCCGCAGCGAGGTTCCAGCCGTTCAGATCGTCGATGCCCTGCAGATAGGCGCGATAGGCCTCGAGCGACGCCGTGGTCGAATGGGCGAGATCGGTGGTGAGGCCGGTCGGCGCCCCGGAGAGATTCAGCAACTGCGCGGCCAGCTGGTCGAACAGCGGCCGGACGTCCTCCCCCGGCTTCCCCGCCACCTGCGCCACGTCGAGCCGGGTGCCGCTGGCGACGTCGTACAGCCGGGCGACGAGCTGCAGCGAATCACCGGCCCTGGTATAGTCGCCTGACACAACTGTCCACACTCCGGCATCGCGCGCCAGCGTCCGCGCCATGGCCAGCCCGATGGGCTGGCGGACATCCAGGCTGCGCCGCTCCAGCAGGTCGTGCAGGCGTTCGTGGTCCACGACCGCGAGGTCGGTCCACTGCGAGAGATTGAGCGCCAGCATGCTCACGCTGCCGTCGCGCATCCAGTCCACCGCGGGGTCCTGGCGCAGGTTGTCGAACGGCAGGACCAGAATGGAGTGCCGCGGATTGACGCCCGAGGGTGGCCCGGCCGAACGCAGGTTCAGGAAAAGCGCGATCGCCGCGACCACCACCACAGCCGTCGCCAGGGCGAGCCGGCCTCGCCGCCTCGGCGCGGTGGAGGGCGGAATCGGGGACTCGCCCAGAAGTGCGCGGCGCAACTCCGCCCCGGTCTGCCAGCGCGCCGCGGGATCCTTCTCGAGCGCGCGCGCGATCGCATGCGCCAGGGCAGGTGGCGTGTCCGGCCGCAGTCCCTCGACCGGCGCCGCCTGTTCGGAAAGATGCTTCGAGGCTACCGCGGCCGCGGTTTCCGCGCGGAAGGGCGGCCGCCCGGCGGTCATTTCGTAGGCGACGACCCCCAGCGCGTACAGGTCGCTCCTCGCATCGACCGTGTCACCGGCGGCCTGCTCCGGGCTCATGTAGGTCGGCGTGCCGACCGCTACGCCCGCCGCGGTGCGGGCACTGTCGGTCTCCCCGGCCATCACCCGCGCAATCCCGAAATCCGCGAGCATCGCCCGGCCGCTCGCCGCATCGAGCAGGATGTTCTCCGGTTTCACGTCGCGGTGGACCAGACCGGCCCGGCCTGCGGCGTCGAGCGCATCGGCGAGATCCGTGACGATCGCTGCGACAGCGTCCACCGGCAGCTTCCCCTCCCGGAGCAGCCGCTGGCGCAGGCTCTCCCCTGCCACGTAATCCATCACGTAGTAGACCAGCCCGGTGGCTTCACCGGCGCTGTGTACCGCCACGATCCCGGGGTGTCGCAACCGGGCGATCATCCGTGCTTCGGCGAGGAATCGCTGAGTGATTGCGCTGTGCACCGCCAGGTCAGGGTGCACGACTTTCACTGCGACCGGCCGGTCGAGCGTGGTGTCGCGCGCGAGGAAGACCACGCCCATCCCCCCGTGCCCGAGCTCCCGCTCGAGACGGTAATGGCTTCCCAGCGCCGCCTGCAGGCGGGCCATGAGATCGGATGGCGCGGTCACAGTGTGCAAGCTAGGTCGGGGATAGAAAGTCGGCCAACGGGCTGCTCACATGGACGTCCTGCATCCTCTTGAGACGCACGGGGGGCCGTGGAGGTTGCAACCTGCGCCCTGCCTCGCTTGACCGGGGGTTGAGGCCTCCGGGTTACCGTGCCTGCAACTCCTCCGACGAGGCCTCCTCTGCACCCCGTTTCCACTGCCCCGCCGGTGATCGCTGCGGTACTCCGCCCCGATGAACGGACCCGGGTGGATGCCGCCGGGACCGGGTGGTTTTCGGTGGTCCATCGGGACAGCATCCCGGACGCGATTCGCGCCGTCCGGGAGCGGCCGGTCGATGCCATTCTCCTCTCGGTGCATCAATGCCCCGAGCCGCAGCTCGATCTGCTGAACAACCTCGTTCGCGGCTTCCCCGGGATTCCGACCGTCGCTCTGGTCAGCCGTCACGACCCCCAGGGATCCGAGGCGCTGCTCCACCTCGGCGCGAGCGGCGTGCGCCAGGTCATCGATGTCACCGGTCCCGAGGGCTGGCACCGGCTGCGCCAGGTGCTCGGCCAGCCCGTGAGCCGCGACGTGGCGCGCCTGCAGGGCCCGGTCCTCGCCGCGCTCGGCGAGGTCCCGCCAGATACTCGCCTCTTCTTCGAGGCCCTGATCCGGCTCGCGCCCGAAGTCCCGACCTCGCGGCAGCTCGCCGATCGGCTGGGCATCCGCGGCACCACGCTCATGTCGCGCTTCGCGCGCGCGGGGCTGCCATCGCCCAAGAGCTATCTCGCGGCGGTGCGCCTGGTCCACGCCACCCTGCTCTTCGAACGACCCGGGTACACCGTGGCCGACGTGGCCTACCGGCTGGACTACTCCTCGCCCCAGAGCTTCGGCCGGCACGTCCGCGCGCTCCTCGGGATCACCAGTTCGGAGCTTCGCCGCCGGTTCACCTTTGCCGTCGCCGTCGAGCGGTTTGTCACGCTGATGGTGGAACCCTATCGCGAGGTCTGGGCTGGTTTCCGCCCCCTGGCACGGCGGGAGATGTAGCGGGAAACAACATGGGCGGCCTCTGGGGCCGCCCATCGCATCGAGCCGGCAGGGACGACCCCGCGGGTCGCCCTCAGGATTTCAGGCCCAGTCTGGTCGCCGTCGTCAGGGCGACCACCTTCCATCCCGCGGCCTCGAGTGTACCGCGGCCTCCCTCTTCCCGATCTACCACCGCGAGGACGCCGAGCACCTCGCCGCCTTCGGCGCGGATCGCCTCGATGGCTTTGAGCGCGGAGCCGCCGGTGGTGATGACGTCCTCCACCACCACGACTCTGTCGCCTGCGCTGAAGTTGCCTTCGACCCGGCGGCCGGTGCCGTGGGCCTTCGCTTCCTTGCGGACGCTGAAGGCGTCCACGATCGGTCCGGCGGTCACGCTGGCCCCGGCGATCGCGTAGGCCACGGGGTCGGCGCCCATTGTCAGGCCGCCTACCGAGCGTGGGCTCCAGCCCAGCTCGCGCATCGCCGCGAGCCCCAGCCGGCCGATCAGCGCGATGCCTTCGGCCGACATCGTGGTCAGCCGGCAGTCGATGTAGTAGGTCGAGGTCCGGCCGGAGGCGAGGACGAAGTGGCCGCGCTTGACCGACCGCTCGAGGACGAGGCGGTCCAAGGCGGCGAGGTCCGGCTGATTCATTTCCCGAACAGGCTCTTGAGGAAACCCTTCTTTTCCCCACCATCGCGGAGTGCGGTGCAAAGACGGGCGGTGAACTCGTCCACTGTCTTGCTTCGCTTGGTCAGCTCCCGTTCCAGGCCGGCGCTGATGGCCTCCTCGACCGCCACCGGGAACTTGAGTCCCTTCACAGCCTGATTGAGCGGAATGGGAGCCTGGGTCAGCAGCTGCTGGAAGAGCTCGCGCGGCGACCGGCCGCTGTACGGCAGGGCGCCCGTGAGCAGGTAGTAGGCGATCGTGGCGAGGCTGTAGACGTCGGCCTGCTCGTTCACCAGCTCGCCGGAGAGCGCCTCCGGGGCGACATATTGCAGGGTGCCCACGAAGAACCCGGTCCGGGTCAGCCGCTCCTCCGGCTTGAGGTCGGCGTCCCGGGCGATGCCGAAGTCCAGCAGCACCGCCCGCTGAGTCTCGGGATTGTACTGGATGTTGGCGGGCTTCAGATCGCGGTGGATGATGCCCCCCGCATGGGCGGCCGTGAGGGCCGCGCCGATCTGCTCGATGATGGACGCGACCAGTGTGGGCGCAAGTCGGCCCGACCGAATCGCAAACTTCTCGAGGGCCTCGCCGTCCACCCACTCCATGGCGAGGTAGTACAGGTCGTCGGTCTGCCCGTACTCGTAGGTCTTGACGATGTTGGGATGGCTGATGCGTTCGCCGAATTCGGCCTCACGCAGGAAGCGCTTGATCGCCACCGGATCCTGCGCCAGACGGGCGCGGAGGACCTTCAGGGCGACCGCGCCGCGCTGGGGATGCGTGGCCTTGTAGACAGTGGCCGTGCCGCCCTCGCCGACGTGCTGTTCCAGGTGGTAGCCGGCCACCGTCCGGCCGAGGAGGCTGTCTTGGCTCATGGGGTGTAAGGAAGCTAGTCCGCGCCCGAAGCGCGAGCAAGCAGTCGCGCTTGACGGTGTTCGTTCACGGCCACTAAGCTAGGTCATGATGCTCCGACCCCTGTCTTCCGGCGTACTCGCCGTCGCAGTGCTCCTCACTGGTTGCGGCTCCTGGGGCCGGGCCGGCGGTCAACCATCGCCCCGCCAGAGCGAGACTCTCACTCAGATCCTCGACCTCAACTCCGTCTACAAGCGGCTTGGCCGGCTCACGGCCGGCGACCCGCTCCCCTTCATCGCCGACGTCGGCTTCTTCGGAGGCCCCGTCGATTCGACCATCGCGGTGGTCGGGGTCTCACTCGAGAATCGCCACTTCGGCTTCCAGCGTGAAGGCGATGCCTTCGTGGCACGCTACCGGGTGGACCTCTCGGCGCAGCCGATTGGAGGCGGCCGAACCGTGCAGTCCGGCAAGGAGCAGCTGGTCCGGGTAGGGAGCTTCGCCGAGACCCAGCGGAGCGACGAGAGCATCCTGTACCAGGATGGACTCACGCTCGCTCCCGGCAGCTGGCGCCTGACGCTGCAGATCACCGATCGCACCGGGGCCAAGACCGGCCGGGCGGAGGGGACGTACGTGGTGCCGGCGTTCGGTCCCGGCACCGTCTCCCCTCCCCGCCTCGTCTACCAGGCCAAGGCCCGCGCGGTCCGCGGAGCGCCGGTCGCCGTGATCCTCAATCCCCGTGGCACGCTCGCGTACGGGGGAGACTCGGCGATGGCGTTCGTCGAAGGCTACGCGATGCCCGGGCCGACCGTGGTCCCGGTGACGCTCACCGATGCCCGGGACAGCGTGATCCTGCGGGATTCGCTTCATTTCACCGGCGGCCGCGAAATCGAGACCTCGGTCATCCGTTTCTCCCCTGACTCGGCTCCGCTCGGGGAATTGCACATCGTGGTCGGCCCCCCCGGCCACGCCGACAGCACCATGGCCATCATCTCGTTCTCCCCGGATTGGGTCGTCACCAATTTCGAGGATATGCTGGCGCTGCTGCGCTACTATCCGCCGTCCGGGCAGCTCGACTCGCTCCGCAAGGCCCCGCCCTCGGAGCGTGGCCGCTTGTGGAAGGTCTTCTGGCGGGCCACCGATCCGAATCCCTCGACCCCCAGCCACGAGGACCTCGACCTCTACTTCTCCCGCATCGCGCTGGCAAACCTCCGGTTCCGCGAAGAGGGTATGCCCGGCTGGCGCACCGACCGGGGGGAGACCCTGATCCGGCTCGGCGAGCCGGACGAAATCTTCGATGCGAGCCCCGCCAGCGAAGGTCGGCTCATCCGGTGGGGCTACACCCAGTACCAGCTCGCGCTCTATTTCGTGGACGAGACCGGCTTCGGCCGGTTCCGGCTCACCCCGGCCTCGCGCTCCGAGCTGGAGCGGATCGTGGCGCGGTTGAGCCGACGAGACGGCTGAGCTACCCGGAGCCCGCGGGCGACCCAGGTGGTCGTCCGTGGGCTGGAATGCCGCCCCGCCTTTATCTTGTCCCGCATGCCTCGTCACCAGCCCCCGCAGCTCTTCCTGATCGACGGTTACGCCCTGATCTACCGCGCATTCTTCGCGCTGATCTCGAGGCCTCTGCGAACCTCCAAGGGCGAGAACACCTCCGCGGCGTGGGGGGTCGTCAACTTTCTGCTCCGGCTCCGGGAGAAGTACCAGCCCGAGTACCTCGCCTGGGTGCACGACGCCGGGGATTCCTTCCGGACCGAGCTGTATCCCGAGTACAAGTCCACTCGTGAGAAGCTCGACGAAGAGCTGCAGGCCGACTTCGACCGCTCGGTCGAGCGGATCGAGCAGCTGCTGGCCGCCTTCCGCGTCCCGGTCATCAGCGTTCCAGGCTACGAGGCGGACGACGTGATCGGCTCGCTGGCGAGCCTCGGCCGAGAGAAGGGCTGGCAGGTGGTGCTTGTGTCAGGCGACAAGGACTTCTACCAGCTCATCGGGCCCGGGGTGGCGCTGCTCAATCCGGGCCGTGGCGGGCCGGCGGCGGTGGACGAGCTCTGGGTCGACGAATCCAACGCGGCGGACCGGCTGGGCGTCCCGCCGGCCCAGGTCGTGGACTACCTGGCGCTGGTGGGTGACAGCTCCGACAACGTCCCGGGGGTCAAGGGCATCGGGTCCAAGGGCGCGATCGAGCTGCTGCAGGAGTTCGGCACGCTGGAGGCGATGCTCGCACGGGCCGGCGAGGTGAAGGGAAAGCGCGCCCGCGAGGCGCTGCAGCAGCACGCCGATGACGCGCGGCTGTCCAAGAGGCTGGTCACCATCAAGCGGGATATCCTGGTCGCCCTCGACGAGACGGCGCTGCTCGAGCGGGAACCGGACCGCGCCGCGCTGCTCAGGCTCTGCGGCGAACTCGAGTTCTACTCCCTGGTAAAACGGCTGGAGCAGGATGCCGGCGGGACGCCGGTACAGTCATTCGCGGCACCGCCCGAGGCTGCCTCCGCCGTGGTGGTCATCGATGATCCGGCCCAGTTTCCGGCGCTGATCGCCAGGCTGCGTGCGGCGCGGCTGGTTGCCCTCGATACCGAGACCTCCTCGCTGGAGCCGCACGACGCCGAACTCATCGGCCTTTCCTTCGCCGCCACGCCGGAAGAAGTCTGGTACCTGCCGTTCGGGCACCGGCCGCCCGCGGGAGAACTCGCGGCGCCAGCGCCGGTCAAGTCGCTGCCTCCGATCACCGATCCCGCCTGCGCCCCGATCGCGGAACTCCTCCGTGATCCCGGCGTCCCCAAGGCGGGGCACAACATCAAGTACGACTGGCAGGTACTGCGTCGCGCCGGCGTCGAACTGCAGGGCGTAAGCTACGACTCGATGCTGGCCAGCTTCGTCCTCGATCCGGGCCGCCGTTCTCACGCCATCGATACGCTCAGCCTCGAGCACCTCGGCCGCGGCATGCGGCAGTACAGCGACCTGACCGGCAAGGGGAAGTCGCAGATACCCTTCGCCGAGGTGCCGGTGGCGGACGCGGCGGCGTACTGCGGGGCGGACAGCGCCACGGTCCTCGCGCTGCACGAGTTCTTTGCGCCGTCGCTCAGGGACATGGGGCTCGAAGGCCTGCTCCGCACCATCGAGATGCCGCTGGTCCCGGTGCTGGTGGACATGGAGTGGGATGGCATTGCCATCAACCGGACGATCTTCACCCGGCTCGCCGACGAGCTCACCCGGGACATGGCCCAACTGGAGGTGAAGATCGCCGACGTAGCCGGGGTCTCGATCAACCTCAACTCGCCGAAGCAGCTCGCCACGGTGCTGTTCGAGAAGCTGCAGCTGCCGGTGCTGAAGAAGACCAAGACCGGTCCGTCCACCGACGCGGACGTGCTTGACCAGCTCGCCGCCATGGGGCACGAGATCCCGGCGCTCATCCTGGAGTACCGGGAGGTGCAGAAGCTCAAGTCAACCTACGTCGACGTGCTGCCCACGCGGATCAACCAAGCCACCGGACGGATCCACACCAGCTTCAATCAGACCGGTGCGGCGACTGGCCGGCTCAGCTCGTCCGAGCCGAATCTCCAGAACATCCCGGTACGCTCTCCGCGCGGCGAGGAGATCCGGACCGGTTTCGTTCCCGGACCGGGCTGTCGCTTCATCGTCGCGGACTATTCGCAGATCGAACTCCGCCTGATGGCGCACCTCTCCGAGGATCCGGCGTTCATCCAGGCGTTCCGGTCCGGCGGGGACATCCACCGGCAGACCGCGTCGCTCATCTTCGGTGTGCCGGTGGAGAAGGTGACGGCGGAGATGCGTGCCCGCGCCAAGACGATCAACTTCGGCACCATCTACGGGCAGGGGCCGTTCGCGCTGTCGCGGCAGCTGGGGATCACGCAGGAGGAGGCGAAGGCCTTCATCACCCAGTACTTCGAGCGGTTCGCCGGGGTGCGGGCGTACCTCGACCTCCAGGTGAAGCAGGCCCGGGACAACGGCTATGTGGAGACCCTCTTCGGGCGCCGGCGCTACATCCCGGAGATCAACGACAAGAACTTCAACCTGCGTTCGTTCGCGGAGCGCACCGCTGCGAACACGCCACTCCAGGGTTCCGCGGCCGATCTGATCAAGATCGCGATGATCCGCATCCATGCCGCACTTCGCGCACGGCATCCCGACGCGCGGCTGCTGCTGCAGGTGCACGACGAACTGGTGCTGGAGGCGCCGCTCGCCGACGTGGAACCGGTCGCGGCGCTGGTGAAGGAACACATGGAGGGGGCGGCCACGCTCAAGGTGCCGCTCGTGGTCGACGTGGGGATCGGCGACAACTGGCTCGACGCCAAACATTAGGAGCGTGCGATGCGGGTAACGCGAAGGGGGTTCACGATCATCGAGATGCTCGCCGTCATGGTCGTCATCGGCGTGCTGGCGACGATCGCCTATGCCCGGCTGCAGACCTCGAAGGACAAGGCCACCGTGGCCAGCATGATCTCCGACCTCCATGCGGTGGCCCAGGAGCAGGAGGCCTACTACTTCCAGAACCGTACCTACAGTACGGTCCTGGCCACACTCAACTCCAACCCGTCAGCGGGCAACATCCCGGTCATCGTGACGGGCAACTCGGCGGGGTGGTCGGGCAGCATCAGCAACCCGAAGGTGAGCAAGCAGTGCTACATCTTCGTCGGTGCGGCCGCGCCGATCGGATCGGCGACGAAGGACGGCGTGATCGACTGTTCCTGAGGCCCGTCGGCTAGGCCGGCGGGTGTGGTGCGCCGGTGATTCCATCCTTCTTGCCCGGTCGCACGCCCGGCCACCAGTTCCATTCGCCCGCCAGGTGCATGATCGCGGGGACCAGCACCATCCGGATGATCGTCGCGTCGAGGAGCACCGCCACCGCGAGTCCGAATCCCAGGAACTGCATCGCGAGCACCCGGGCGAAGGCGAACACCCCGAAGACCATGATCATGATGAGGGCGGCCGAGGTGATCACCGACGCGGTGGCCGCCAGACCCTCTTCGGTCGCCCGCTCGTTGTCGCCGTGCTTGTCGAACGCCTCCTTGACGCGCGCCAGCAGGAACACCTCGTAGTCCATGCTGAGGCCGAACACGACTGCGAACACCAGTACCGGTACCACGACGAAGATGGCCGAGGTCGGTCCGTCGAGGCCCAGCACGGAGGCACCCAGCCCATGCTGGAACACCAGCACGATCAGTCCGAAAGTGGCGCTGACCGAGAGCGTGTTCATGATGATGGCCTTGATCGGGACCAGCACCGAGCGGAACACGATCGCCAGCATCACGCCGGTGCAGGTGAGGATCAGGATAACCAGCATCGGGAAGCGGCTGAGCAGGACGTTCTGCAGGTCCAGCGATGCGGCGGTGTAGCCGCCGACCAGAATCGTCGCGCCCTTCAGCTGCTTCGGCGGGGCCGCGCCGAGCTGGCGCGCCTTCTGTGACACCTCCATGCCGGAGGTGAGCGAGGTGGTGTCGCGGAGCACGACGTCGATCAGCGCCACCTTCGCATCTTCGCTCAGATAGGCATCGAGGAATCCGCCGTACTGCTTGCGGGCCTCGGCCAGGTCGCTGTAGAGCAGCGAGTACTGCAGGATGGAGGTCGTCGAGTCGAGGTTCACGATGCTGCGCACCTGCCCGACGCGCGGGTCGGCCCGCAGCGAATCGGCGAGCGCCTTGAGGCCGCGCAGGCTCGCGGCACTGACCATCGTCTGCCCTTCGGGCGCCTGCACCAGCACCCGTACCGGCAGGATGATGTTGGCGACCCCCATCTGCTCGAGCGTCTGCACGCCCTGCCCCGCTTCCGTCGCCGTCGGCCACCAGTTCCTGGACGGCAGCCCGATCTTGATCCAGAATACCGGCGCGGTGAGGATCGCGATGACTGTCCCGCCCATGGCGAGGGCGCGCAGCGGATTGCGGGACAGGCTCCGGGCCCATTTCTCCCACGCCGTCGGCGCGTGATACCAGGTCAGTCGGCGCGCGAGCCAGCGGGGCCGGTCGATGTTCCGGCCCAGTACGGCCAGCAGCGCCGGCAGCAGCGTGGTCGAGAGGGCCACCGCCACGGCCACCACCACCAGCCCGCCGATGCCGACGCTCTGCGTCTCCACCAGGGGCGTCAGCAGCAGGGCCGCGAAGCCTACCACGACCGTCATGCCTGACGTGAGCACCGCCGCGCCGGCGGTACTCAGCGCCCGCGCGGCCGCCTCCTGCCGGCGCAACCCGCGATTGAGCTCCTCCCGGAACCGGGTGACGATGAGCAGCGAATAATCGATGCCCACGCCGAGTCCGAGCATCGTCGTCATGTTGAGGACGAAGACCGACATCGGCGTGTAGGCGGACAGGATGACGACGATGGCGAGCGTCACCCAGATCGCCATGAACCCGACGATGAGCGGCAGGATCGCGGCCACCAGGGCGCCGAAAGCGAGCAGCAGAATGCCGGCGGTGAGCGGCAGCAGCCGGACCTCGCCGCGCTTGCTGTCAGCGGCGACGACGTTGCGGACATCGAGGTCGAGCGGGGAACGGCCGGTCACCCGCAGCCGGTACTTCGTGGTGTCGACGCCGGTCGTCCGAATCGCCTCATGGACCAGCGCGCGCACCGGCGCGACCAGCTTGCTCACGCTGTCGCCCTTGTCGGCGTCCATCGCCAGGATCAGGAAGGTCCGCCGGCCATCGGCGCTGACCAGCGTCGAATCGTTGGTCGACCGGAACGAGGCAATGGTGCTGATGTAGGGAGCCCGGCTGAAGCCGGCAATCAGGCTGTCGATCAGCACGCTGGCGGGCGCACTGTCGATGGGGACTGGCGCCTCCAGCGTCACGGCGAAGAAATCGTTGAGCGGCTTGGCGAACCGGTCGCGGAGCATCTGGTCGGCGCGGGAGCCTTCCGTCGGCTCCCTGCTCCCGCCGCGCACGTTCAGCGCCTGTACCACCTGCGGAGACTTGGCCGCGGCGAGATAGCCGATCACTGCCCAGAAGGCGATGATGGCCCAGCGCCAGCGGATCAGGGTCCGCGAATAGGCAGAAGGCACGTGCGGTGAGGCTCCTGGAAAAGGAAGAGCGGCAGGAGGTGCGCTGCGGCTGCGAAATTCTAGAGGGGCTACTCCACCCGCGCCAGCGGTGGCAGCCACTCCGCGTGTCAGCGATATTCCGGGCCATCATGCTCCGCCGGGTGCTTCTCGCCGTCCTCGTGGTCTTGCTGGGTCTCGTGATCGCCGCGAAGGCCCGGTCGGCCCTCCGCACTCCCGTTGGCCCGGTCGCCGGGACGCTACGGTCCGATCGCACCCTTCCCGACCGGCGGCCTCGCGCTCCGCTCGATCTTCCCGCGGGCCTTGTCCCGATGCTCGATTCCTTCACTCGCGCCGGGGTCCGCGTCCGGCTCGGTGCCGAACCCGAGCGCCAGTACCTCGATTCACTCTTCAGTGAGACCGATTCGATCGTGCGGCACTGGCCCGCGGGGAGCAACGTGATTCTCTATGCCATCGTTCCCGGCGGCCCCGACGGCTTCCGCCCCGAGATGGTGACGGAGGTGCGCTGGGCGCTCGATACCTGGCACCCAGCCGCCGTCGGTCTTCGGTTCAGCGAAGCCGCCGACACCGCCGGAGCGACCTTCGTCGTGCGCTGGGCGGACACGCTCGAGGCCGACCGCGCCGGTGTCACCGACGTCACCTGGGACAAGGCCGGCCGCATCCGCCGCGTCGAGGTCTACCTCGCCACCCGCTCACCGAGCTCCGGCCGACCCTTCGCGGTGGACGCCCGGCGCGCCGTGGTGCTCCACGAAATCGGCCACGCCCTCGGACTGCCGCATTCCAGCCGTCCCGGCGATGTGATGTTTCCCGTTGCCACCGAGACCGCGCTCTCCGATCGCGATCGCTTCTCGCTCCGGCTGCTCTACGAGTTTCCCACCGGATGGATTGGCACCGTCCGCGCCGCCGCAGATCGATGAGCCGCTTCCTGGCCGCCGTCACGCTGCTCGCGGGCCTTTCGTCAGGCGCCGCCGCCCAGGATTTCCGCGCCGCCGATTCCATCGTGGCCTCCGGAATCCGGCGGGGTATCTATCCCGGCGCGGTGCTGGTCATCGGGCGGAAGGATGGCGTGCTCTATCAGCGGGGCTATGGCCACCTGACCTGGCGCGCGACCTCGCCCCTGCCCTCCCCCGATTCAACCCTCTGGGACCTCGCATCCCTCACCAAGGTGATCGCCACTACCGGCGGGATCATGCGATTGGTGGAGGATCGCCGGATCGACCTCGAGCAGCCGGTCGTCCGCTACCTGCCCCGCTTCGCCGGAGCGGACCGCGCGGCCGTCACCGTCCGCATGCTGCTCAACCATACCAGCGGCCTGCCGAGCTACCGGGAGTTCTTCAAGCTCACCACCACGCGTGACAGCGCGATCACGCTGCTGTACACAACACCGCTGCGACACCGGCCCGGGACCACCGTCGAGTACAGCGACCTGAACTTCCTCCTGCTCGGCCTGCTGATCGAGCAGCTGTCGGGGGAATCACTCGATCGGTTTGTCGATCGCGCGGTGCTTGTCCCGGCCGGCATGCACCATAGCCGCTATCGGCCGACGGACGCCGCCGCATCGTGGACCGCACCGACCGGCCAGTGGCGCGGTCGACCGGTCTGCTGCGTCGTCAACGATCAGAATGCGGCGCGCTTCGGTGGCGCCGCCGGCCACGCCGGCCTGTTCAGCACCGGAGCCGACCTCGCGCGCTATGCCCGGCTCTGGTTGAGCGGGGGCACGCTCGACGGCCGTCAGGTCTTTCGGCCCGCCACGCTTCGTACTTTCCTCACCCCCGACAGCGCCGATGCCAGCCGGCTGCTCGGCTGGGAGCGTCCTCCGTCGGCGCTCAACAAGGACTCCTGCCCCCATCCCGGCGCGTCTGCTTCCCGATCCCGCACCCCATGCGCCTCGGCGCGACGGGAGGACTCCGCGTATGGCAGCCTGCTCTCCCCCGCGGCCTACGGGCACACCGGATGGACCGGCACGCTCATCTGGATCGACCCCGAGCGCGATCTCTTTCTGATCCTGCTCACGAATCGGAGCTACGCTCCGCGGGTGGGCCACTCGATTCGCGCTCTCCGGGCAGTCCGGGGCGCCCTCGGCGATGCGGTGGTTCGAACCATGGATGCCCACTGACCCCGACCTGCCGGCGTCCTACTGGACACCGGCTCGTGCCTTCAAATCGGATGCTCCCGTTCCCCTTTGCGGGGTTTCGGTGCTACGTTCCCCCAATGGACACTGCGATACCAACCCCCGAAACCGTCCGGAAGGCGCTGCGCGGGGTGAAGGACCCGGAGCTCAACCTCAACATCGTCGATATCGGGCTGGTCTACGATATCTTCGTCGGCGAGAAGGGCGACGTGAAGGTGAACATGACGCTCACCTCTCCCGGCTGCCCTGCAGGTGCCGAGATCGTGGGTGACGTGAAGCGGACCGTCGAGGATCTCGAGGGCGTGACGTCGGCGGAGGTGGAGATCGTCTGGGAGCCCTACTGGACACCGGAGCGGATGGATCCCCGGATCCGGGCGTTCCTCGGCGGGTGAATCGTGGGGCGCAGGGGTAGCCGCGCACGGCCGTGCGCGGCTACCCCTGCGCCGCTTCGACCAGGTCCTTCGCCAGCACCTCGCGCTGCCACTTCCGCATTCCCTCCACGCCTGCCAGATCGTCCACCGTCTTCGGCTCCATCCGCGCGATCGCTTCGAGAATCCCGTTCGCACAGAGTACCCCCGGGGCGAGCGGAATCCGCTCCGCGGCCGCGTTGCGGGCTGCCTTCAGCCGTTCGAGCCGGGCCTCGAAGGCCAGGTCAGGCGGCGGACGACGGGTGCGCTCGAACACGGGAATGCTGTCAGCGGGAGCGCGCACGCCGCGCGTGACGGTCTCGAGGAGTTCGGCACCGCGGCGCCGGAGCTGATCGGGCGACAGCGCCTTCAGTTCCCGGAGCGCCTCTTCCGTCGTCGGCATCGCCTTCGCGATCGTGATCATCGCTTCGTTCATCAGCACCCGGAACGGCGCACGGTCGAGTTGACTCGCCATCGACTCCCGCCAGGCAAACAGCTCGCGCAGCACGGCCAGCTGATGTCCGCGGAGCGTCTTCGCTCCCTTGATCCGGAGATAGGCTTCCTCGGGCGGGCCGGACTGGTTCCAGCGCGTCTCTTCCAGCAGAGTGAACTCCTCCTCGGCCCAGTGCCAGCGACCGAGCGTCACCAGTTGCTCCTTCAGGATATCCCGAAGGGTTGCCAGGTCGCTGGTATCGCCCGCCGCGTACTCGAGCATGCCCGGGGCAAGCGGACGCATCGACCAGTCGGCCCGCTGGAACTTCTTGTCGAGCTTGATCGCGAGATACTTCTCGAGGAGCGCGGCGAGCCCGATGCCGGGTTCATTGAGGAGCTGCGCGGCGATGCGAGTGTCGAACAGTGAGGTAGCCGTGAAGCCGTAGTCCCGGCTCAGGATCCGGAGATCGTAGTCGGCATCGTGGAAGATCACTTCCACCGAACGGTCCTGAAGCAGTCGCCCCAGCGAGCCGAGATCCGCGACGGCAAGCGGGTCCACCACGGCGGTCACTTCCCGGGTCGAGAGTTGCACCAGGTAGATCCGGTCCCGGTACCGGTGAAAGCTGGCGGCCTCGGTGTCCACGGCCAGCAGCGGAACCCCCGTCAGCGTCGCCATGAACCGGTCGAAGCTCTCCTGAGACTCGAGATACTGGATGCCTCGCCCCGGAGCCGTAGCGCTATTCACGCGGGCTCACCAGCTCGAGTCCAGCGGCGATTTCCTCGAGCGCCTTGGAGAGCGTCTTGTAGAACTCGGCATCCGGCTCCGGCTTGCCTCCCATCGCGGCGTCCATCTGCAGCTTCCGCGCGAGCCTGGCGGCGTGGCGGATGTAGTCGGTGGCGGGTTTCATGAGTTGCGTTCGGTGATCGAGGTTGAACGGTCGTGCTCAGGATCGGCAGTCGCGACTGCAATCTAGTCGGGTTGCCCCGGCGCCCCTCCGGCACTCCCCTGTTCATCGGGCCCCGTGTGCGGTACGCTCATCTCGTGACGCTACCTCTTCTTGAGCAGTTATCCGCCCCGCCGCCCCGCGCGTCCCTCGGCGATTTCCCCTCGCCGACGGAGGATCACCCGGCACTGGCGGCCTCGCTCGGTCTCGAGCAACTGGTGGTCAAGCGCGATGACCTGAACGGCACGCCGTTCGGCGGCAACAAGCTGCGGGCACTCGAGTGGCTGTTGCCCGCCGCCGGTCCGGTCGTCGTTTCCATGGGAGGGTATGGCTCCACCTGGTGTGCCGCCCTCGCCGCCACCGCCGCCGAGCGGGGCCAGCGGGCCAGCGTCGCGCTGTTTCCACAGCCCTGGTCGGCTCCAGTGGCCGGTGTTCTCTCCTGGACCCTTGCCGCGGGCCATGTCGTACTCGCTTCGTCGCGATGGACGTTTCCGATGGCGGTGGCACACGCCTGGGCGGCCGCCCGCCGGAAGGGCCCGGTCAGTTGGATACCGGCTGGTGGCGCTACCCCCCTCGCAATCCTCGGCAGCGTCAACGCCGCCCTCGAGTTCGCCGGGCAGATGGATGCCGCGGGCTCACGACCCGAGGCGATCGTGGTCCCGCTCGGTTCCGGTGGTACCAGCGCGGGACTCCTCGTCGGCGCCTGGCTCGCGGGATGGGACGTCGAGATCTGCGCCGTGAGGGTCACCGATCCCTGGGTCGCTAATCGCTGGCGCGTACTCACCCTCGCCGAACGCACGCTCCGGCTGCTGCGCAGATATGGCCTCGATGTGCGCCCAGGTTCGGCCAGACTGCGCGTCGTGGGCGAGTATCTCGGTGACGGCTACGGACATCCGACGCCGGATGCGCTACGCTCAGTGGCGCTCGCTGCAGCGGAGGGAATTGCGCTCGAGGTCACCTACGGCGCAAAGGCATTTTCGGCTCTCGCGCGACTCGCTGCTTCCTTCCGGCGTATCTGCTTCTGGCATACCTTTGATCGCAGGCTCGTCTCCGGACCCGGAGGCGAACACCCCCTCCTGCGCGAGGCGCGCGCGTACGCGGAGTCGCTGTGGCCCCACCAGAAATCGACCTGACGGTCTATCCCGATGAATGTGATGCCTACGGTCACCTGAACCAGGCGTCGTTCCTCGCCCTCTTCGAGCGCGCCCGCTGGGAAATGCTCGCCCGCGGACCCGGGATGGACTTCTTCACCCGGCACGGCGCCTGGCCCGCCGTACGCAAGTCCCTGGTCGATTACCACGCCCCCGCCTTCCCCGGCGATGTCCTCCGATTCAGCCAGCTGCTGGTGCATCTCGGCCGCACCAGCTTCACGCTGCGCCAGACCGCACGACGGCTGCGGGATGACTCGCTCGTCGCGACCGCCGAGCTGGTGTTTGTCTGCCTTGATCAGCAGGGTGTGCCCGTCCCGGTGCCCGAGGCACTCCCGCAGGTCATGTCGGACCGGCCCCTCTCCGGCAATCTCCGGCGGATCGCCGTCAACGGCGTCAACCTGGCTGTGGATGTGCGTGGACAGGGCCCCGCGATCCTGTTCATCCATGGCTACCCGCTCGACCACACGATCTGGGAGCACCAGCTCGCGCACCTCGACGGCTGGATGCGCATCGCGCCTGATCTGCGTGGCATGGGGCAGTCGGATGCTCCCGATCTCGGGTACAGCATGGCTACGTACGCCGATGATCTCCTCGCCCTGCTCAATTCGCTCGGGGTGGACCAGGTCGTGTTGTGCGGACTGTCTATGGGCGGGTATGTCGCCTTTGAAATCTTGCGCCGTGCCCGAGGACGTGTGCAGGGGCTGATCCTCATGGACACGCGGGCAGAGGCTGATTCCGCGGAGACTCGGAAGGCGCGCGACGTGTCATCGGCTCAGGCTCGCGAGGGAGGCTCCGCAGCGATCGCCGCGGCCATGCTGCCACGCATGCTGGCTTCCGGCGCCACCACCGAGAATCCCGCGCTCGTCGAGCGGGTGAGTCGAATGATGGAGAACACGCCGGTCGCCGGCATTCTCGGAGCCATCTCCACCCTCCGCGACCGGCCCGACAGCACCTCGCTGTTGCCAGGCCTCAGCGGCCTGCCTTCGCTGATCGTCGTTGGAGCAGAGGATCAGCTGACGCCACCAGCGCTGTCGCAGGCGATGGCGGACAGCATACCGGGTTCCCGGATCCTCGTGGTGCCTGGCGCCGGACACCTGACACCGATGGAACGACCGGAAACCGCGACCGCGGCAGTGGCCGAATTTCTGGCGGGACTCGGGCGACCAAACTAGCCCTGCAACTTCTTGGGGGCTCCCGGCGTCTATCCCTGTGAGCGGTGCACCGCCCACTTCGGTGGCATCACCGTTCGCGACACACCCTCCTCACAGCGCCCCGGAACCGCGGCCAGGCAGTACGGTTCCGGGGCGCCTCTCCCTTTATGCCACCTCGATCCTCCAGATATCACCCAGACCAGCCCCGCGCGACCCGGTCGATCAGCTGGTAGCCCCGCTCGATCACTAGACAACAAACGACCCTCCGCGGCGGCAGCCGGGAGGGTCGTGGCGTGTCGGGTAGCAAGCGACTGGGCGCAGCCTGTTACTTCTTTGGCTTTCCCGGCGGCGTATCGCTGTTGAAGACTTCCTTGTTCTTCTCGATGAACGCCTGCTGATTCGCTGGGACGTCCTCTTCCGGGTAGATGGCGTTGACCGGGCACTCGGGCTCGCACGCGCCGCAGTCGATGCACTCGTCCGGGTGGATGTAGAGCTGATCCTCGCCCTCATAGATGCAGTCCACGGGACAGACATCCACGCAGGCGCGATCTTTGACGCCGATGCAGGCTTCAACGATCACATAGGTCATACCGCAGCTCCTCCAGGAATTCACCGGCACGTGCCGGGTGTGACGACGGATGCAGGAATCGGGGAGCCAAGTATTACGAGACGCCGGGGCCCGGCGCAAGGGGGACGATTATGTTGTGAAGATGCGAGGCCTTCTCTTCATTCTTTTCGTGGTGTCCGGGGTGGCGGGAACCCCGGTTCGCCCAGTCGCCGCCCAATCCTGTCCGAGTGGCCCGCTCGCCCTGGTGCTCTCCGGCGGCGGGGCCAAGGGACTGGCCCACATCGGTGTGCTCCGCGTCCTCGACAGCCTGGGGATCAGGCCGGATCTCATCGTCGGCGCCAGCATGGGTTCGATCCTCGGCGCGATGTACGCCAGCGGCTATACCGGGCGCCAGATCGATTCGTTGACCAGATCACTCACTCTTTCTGATCTCTTCCGCCGATATGAACCTCGTGCCCCGCGCTCCCTCGGCGCGCGCCAGCCCCTTGTCGTGTGGGAAGACGGAGACGGCGGGTTGTCCCTTCAGCGCGCGGCCGTTCGGGAGTCCGAGGTCGACGCCATTCTCAACGCGGCCATGTTGCGCGGTAATCTCCTCGCCAGGGGATCGTTCGATTCCCTGCCCATCCCGCTGCGGGTCGTTGCGGCCGACCTCGCCACCCGCGAGTCGGTGATCCTCGACCGGGGGGATCTCGCTCAGGCGGTGCGCGCCAGCATGTCGATCCCTCTGGTGTTCACCCCCGAACGCATGGACGGACGCTTTCTCGGTGATGGCTCCCTGGTCGACAACATACCGGTGCGCACGGCAAGGGAGTCGGGCGCCACTCGCGTGATCGTTTCCGATGCCACCGAACATCTCGCCGATACCGTCAATCTCCAGAACCCGATCGTACTGGCCGATCAGCTCATCGGCTACCTCGTCACCCAGCCCCGCGAACCACTTGGCGCACTTGATCGCTACGTTCGCCCCAAGGTGGATGGATACCGAAGCCTGAATTTCTCGCCCGAGCGGGTTGCGACTCTCATCGCGGCCGGCTACCAGGCGGCCCGGGTCGTCCTCGCGGACTATCCCTGCCCCGCTTCCCCGTCGCCGAAGGCGTTCCGGGCCCCCTCCCGGCTGGGCGAGGTGCGCATCACAGGCGGGCGGCCCTCCGAACAAGAGTATGTCCTCCGCCTCCTCGGGCTTTCCAGTGGAGACTCCCTCGATGTCGGAGCGGTCCGCTCCGGGTTCCGGGTCCTTGGTGGCTACGATGAGTTCCGCAGCGTCTGGCTTCATCCCAGCGGAAGCCGCGACACGCTCGCGCTCAACATCCAGGTGAATCCCGGACCGCGTCGCATCGCGGCGCTGGGTCTGGCTTACGACAACGACCTCGGCGGACGCATGTGGGTTGGCGCGGTCGATCGGGCGCTGCTCGGCCGGCGACTGGAGGGATCGACGTCGCTGGGGTTGGGAGAACTGCGGCAGGAGGTGGACATCGGTCTGCGAACGGCCAGCATCGGCAATAACCGTCTCAGGCCTGCACTCACCGGTCATCTGGTCCGGGAGCAGATTCGCCAGTTCGACCAGGAGGGGGTGCAGCTCAAGCCGCTCCGGACTCGCGAGGGCATTGTCTTCACCGGGGTCGAGCAGGGGCTGGGGTCACGCTGGCGGGTCTCCGGTGGGTTCCAGTTCCACGCCTGGCACGATCCCCTCACCAGCACCCGCTCCAGTGCCGGCGGGATGGTTCAGCTCTCCTCCGGCACCAGCCATCCGAACCCTGCATTGGACGCCGAGGCCGCCGTCATGGATCGGTATCGGCGGCTCAGCGTTGTCGCCTCGACTCGGATTCACCTGTCGCGGAGAATCGTGGTGGCCCCCAGCCTGCGCTACGGGTGGGGTCGAAACCTGCCCCTTGCGGTGACCTTCATGCTGGGCGGTTACGAGGGTTTCCCGGGGCTGCACATCGGAGAGTTCCGTGGAGATCGCGAGATCTATTCCGGACTCTCGGCGAGTTACCGGCTCACAGGGCCGCTGCTATTTCGGATCGAGGGGGCTGCGGGCCGGACCGCGCAGGGCGGCCCGGCGATCCCGGATGGCCGATGGGAACTGGGCGCCCGGGCCGGGTTCGCCGCGGAAACACCGATCGGTTCGATGCGGGTCGAATACGGTCGCGCCCGAGGCGGGCGCGACGGCATATTCGTCAGACTCGGAGAGTGGTTCTAGCGTCCCAGCACGCCCTTCTTGAAGCCGTCCCCCGGGCCCGGCTTCGGTCCGATCCAGCAGCGGAGCACCGCATCCGCGAACTCCTTGCCCGCCACCACCCCCCGCTCCGTTCCGCCGATTTCAATCTTGGTTCCGGTTTCCGGCATGTAGGTCAGAACCAGGCTCTCCCCGTTCTTGATATCGACCATCATCCCGCAGAGGTCGGCGAACTGCTGGGTGAGTTCGGCAGATGCTCCCGGGGTGTTGTCCTTGAGCCCGTCGTTCCACGCACCACACATCTTGCCCTTGGTGCCGTGCCCGGAAATAAAGTGCATTACCATCTGCCGGGGCGCATCCGCGGCGAGAATCTCTTCCGGGCTGGATGACTTGCTGGAGAGATACAGTCCGGCAACGTACACCTTGACGATGAACTTCTTGCGGAGGGCCATGCCGTTCAGTTGCAGCGACTGGCCTCCGACTTCGATCGTCTCGGGCAGCGTCACTCCATTGAGTGTACGCCCCGTATCCGCGGCGATGGGCATGGCCGCGGTAGTAAGCAGACTGGCGAGCAGGAGCAACATGGGAAAGACCTCAGCGAACAGGTGGAAGACAGGCGCATCCAACGGTCAAGTTGCCCCTGCCTCAGGTCGCGCGCAACTGCGAGTCATGGTCCATTGAGAGCGACGGCACCGGGTATCAGCGCCATCGTGGCGCCAGGCGGCATCTGAACATACAGATCCCGGCCGGTCGCTGTGAGCGCGGGATACTGACGTCCTATCTCAGCCATGACTGCTATCAGGAAGGTCTCGGGGATCGGCACCCCCTGAACCGTGATAGTTCGCAGATGGAACCGGACCGCCTCACGCCCTGCCTGGGCGAGTTCGATCTGGGCTTCGAGCCTGGTATCGGGGGGAAGCAGTAGTACGAGTTGCGACAACGCCGTCCTTGCCTCCGGCGGGAGGTCGGCGATCCGGCCGGCGATGCGAATCAGCGCGGTGTCGATTTCCACGGTGAAGGCGAAGTCCGGTGGGAGATCGCGGGCGCCGAGCCGGGCCATCAGGTAGGCCGCGAAATCGCCCCCGTCCACGACGGCTCGGGGCAGCAGGCGGTCGATGAATACGGAGTCCACGAGCGCCGAGGCGCGATAGACCCCTTCCGGGGCAATGCGCCTGGGACCCGCGGCGCTGTCGGTCTGGGCGGCGGCTGTGCCCGCGGCCAGCGTCAGGCTCATCAGGGTCAGGCAGATCGGGCGGGTCAGCATGTCGGGAATCCGGGTTGCGCCGCATATTGTTGACGACCGTCGGCGGCCATTGCCGCACTGAATCAATCTCGCGGGAGGCTGCATGGAATGGAACATCGTCGCGATGAATTTTCTGTATGCGGTGCTGGGCGTCATGCTTATGTTCGCCTCTTACCGGGCCATCGACAAACTCACCCCGGAAGTGAACTTCGCGGAAGAACTGCGGAAGGGAAACGTCGCGGTGGCGATCTTCATCGCAGCGATCTTCCTGGCGATCGCGATCATCGTGGGAGGTTCGCTCAATTGAGGGCCTGCTATCGCGCACTGCTGGTAGTACTGCTCGCGTCGTTCGCGGTTGGTCAGGCGAGCGCACAACGGCCCACGGAGCGATACGACCCGACCTTTCGGAAGTACACCAAGCGCTACTTCGGCGTGGGGTTCGACTGGCGCCTGTTCAAGGCGCAAGGAATGACCGAGAGCAATCTGAATCCTGCGGCGACCAGCTGGGTGGGCGCGAAGGGCATCATGCAGCTGATGCCATCGACCTTCCTCGAGATCCAGACTCGGAATCCTGACTGGACATCGATCGACGACGTCGAATGGAACATCGCCGCCGGCATCTTCCACAACCGGCGGCTGTGGCGCCTCTGGAAAGACTCGGTCGATACCGAGGACCATCGCTACTTCATGTTCGCCAGCTACAACGCCGGCCGGATCCCGATCCTTCGGGCCCAGGGGCTGGCCCGGCAGAAGCAGCTCGATCCGCGATACTGGGCGAGTATCGAGGTCGTCGCGCCGGAAGTCAGGGGTTGGAGGCAGGCGGAAACGCTTAGCTACGTGCGGAGAATCCGGGCGAGCCTCGACCGGCTCGATGCCCGGGGCCGGGTCATTCGTCCAGCCGGTATGCCTTGAGCAGCCAGGCCTTCAGCCCATCGTCGATGTCGGAAAGGGAGGTAACGGTAATCTTGTGAGTGATCCGGTCCTTCTTCTGGTATCCCCCCGTCTCGACCAGCCTTCCTTTCCCCTTCAGTGCGCCCAACGCAAGCCCGAAATCAATTCGCGTCCGGGTCGCGGGTCTGATCTGTGCGATGACATGTCGGCGATAGACTGGAACAATGGTCTTGCCCGGCGAGAGCCGGATATCCTCGCCTAGGGAAAAGGCCAGTTCCTCCAGGGCGTCATGAATCTGACGCAGCCCCGATCTTGGCCCGGCGTACATCGCATCGACATGAGCCGGCGCTTCCTGCAGATATCTGGCCGCTTCCCTTGCGCCACCGCCCATGCGGGCGATTCCCGGATGCACCGCATACCGGGAGCCTCGCTTCACAGCAGTCCGCTGAGCGGGGTGGCGTAACTCGCGGAACGGGGTTCCGGCTCGCCATAGCGCCCCTCGTGGGCGTGCTGGCGGTTCCATTCCTCCCGGAGGCAGTACGGGTCGAGTCCGTGCGGGCGATCGACGGCGAGGACCCCATCGAGATGATCGATCTCGTGCTGCAACAGCTCCGCCCGGTCCCCCTCGAGCTCCACCACATGCCATTCGGACTTCAGATCCTGGTAACGGACCTTGATGCGGTGCGCGCGGGAGACCCTGACCAGCAGGGCGGGAAACGAGAAACAATCGTCCCAGACCGTGAAGTCCTCGTTGCCGACATCGACGATCTCCGGATTGATCAGCGGCCACGGCTTGTCCATTTCGGTGAACACGATGCGGACCGGAGCCCCGATCTGCGGCGCGGCGATCCCCCGTCCGTACCCGAACCGCGATTGGAAATCCCTCAGAGTCTCCCGCATGTCGTCGATGATCACGCGGACCGCCGTCGAGCCCGGCTTGGCGATCGGTTCGCATCGGGTGCGAAGCACCGGGTCGCCCAGCATGCGGATACGGTGGATGGTCATGGCATCGTCCGGTCAGGGTGCGGCTCAGGTCACCCAATCTTGTGTTTCGGTGGCGGGATCACAATAGCGCGCTTCGATCGACCAGAACTGCGCTCCGACGCAAATACGAAAAGTAGTACTATACAATACTACCTATCTTCTCGGCCCAGGGAAACCAAAGCGTCTCTGCGAAATCTGGCCACTCGTTGGCCGAGAGGAAGCAGAGAAGTTGTTCATGAACAACACACTACGGTGTTCGCTCCAATGAATTGGTATTTAGTTGACAAATGCCCGTACGAACCATAGGATTAGCCCCCTCTATGGGAACCTCGATTGCCGAACAACTCG
>DAINRP010000017.1:19866-25563 GCA_036741755.1 Gemmatimonadales bacterium | reverse complement strand
CGAGGTCCTGGGCGAGCTGGGGCGCGGTCGCTGGCTCCGGTTCTTCGATGTGGCTTCGAGGCTCGATGAGGTGGGAGTTGAACGGCCGTTCTATCCGCAGGGACGCGCCGATGCGGGCGAGCGACCGAAGGCGGCCTTTCATTCCCGCCTCGGTGTGGCCCCGGGGGTCTCGCTGCTCCGCCGCTGCGACCGACCGTACGGCCAGCGAGGTGCGGCCTGCGAGTTGTTCTGGACCAAGGGGGGGAATCAGGTTGGCAAGGCGGCGATCGCGGGATGGCACGAGGTGTTGCAGCCGGCCCAGTTGGCGGGTGCCGCACTCTGGCCTTTCGATGGAACGCTCGCCCTGCTCGCGGAGCGCGGCGGCCCGGTTCTGCTCGAGACCTACCCCGCGGACGTCTATGGGCGGCTCGGTCTGGCCTGGCGCCAGGCGGCGGATGCCCGCGGCAGGACCGGGAAGCGGGTGCGCGAGGATCGTCAGGCCAACGCGCCGGCCTTTCGCCGCTGGGCCGAGCGGTGCGGTGTGGAGCTGTCGGCCGAGCTGGTGGGAGAAATCGAGGACGGGTTCGGAGCCCGGGCGGATGGCGAGGACCGGTTCGACGCGGTCGTCGGCCTGATCGGCATGCTGGACACATTGCTGGATCCCGAGGGCGTTCCCGAGCCCAGCGCGGAAGCCGTTGTCAGGATCGAGGGCTGGATCTTTGGGCAGCCGGTGCCATAATCCCCTATGGCCTCCCCCAAATTGCAGCGCTGGATCGATCTGCTCGCGGCTCTCCTCCCGGGCGCGATGGCCATCCCCTTCGAAGAGCTGAAACGGCGCGTCCCCGCCTATCTCGCGTCGAGCGGGCGGAGCCAGGAGACCCTCCGCCGGATGTTCGAGCGCGACAAGGATGAATTGCGCGCCGCCGGGATTCCGATCGAGACTGTCATGATGTCTGACGCAGCAACCCAGGCGTATCGGCTGCGGACCCAGGATTTCTATCTCCCCTATCTCTCCCTGCGGGCCGATGGCCGGAAGAGCTCGCCGAAGCGTCTGAGCCGGTACGGCTACCGGGCGCTCGCGGAGCTCACCTTCGATGCGGACGGTTTGTCCGCCATCAGGGATGCCGCCGCGCGGATCATCCAGCTCGGTGATCCGGTGCTCTCCCGGCACGCAGCCAGCGCGATCCGCAAGCTCGCATTCGACCTCCCCCTCGACGCCGCCGCCGTGGAGCCGTCGCACGTCGCGGCCGGTTCGGACCAGGTGCCCGACGCGGTCTTCGAACTCCTCGACGAGGCGCTCGCAAGCCGCAAAGGCGTGACCTTCCGCTACCGCTCCATGCACTCGGACGCCGAGCGGACCCGGACCGTCTATCCCTTCGGCCTCTTCTTCCTGAGTCAGCACTGGTATCTCGCCGCCGCGGCACCGGACGATGCCCGCGTCAAGAACTACCGCCTGAGCCGCATCTCCGCACCCAGGCTCAACCCGGAGCGGCCGGGCTCGCCGGACTACGCTCGGCCCCGCGGTTTCGAGCTGCGCGCACACGCCCGTTCCCGTCAGGCCTGGGAACTCGGTGAGGGCGATGGCGAGCATGCCACGGTGGAGTTTCGAGGCGAGAGCGGGGCCGCGGTCGCGGCGCGCAGGCTGGGTGAGGCGATCGATGGGCACCCGACCCGGCGGCGCTTCCTCGTCCGGCGCCGTGACGCCTTTGTGCGGTGGCTGCTGTCCTTCGGCGGTGAGGTCGTGCCACTCGCCCCGGCGGAGGTGGTGCAGGAGTTCCGGGCGCTTGCCGCCGACACGCGCGCCCGCTACCAGCCATGACCGATACCGCCGCGGCGCAGCTGCGCCGCCTGCTCGAGATTATCCCCCGGCTCGCCGATGACCGGTCGCACTCCATCGAGAAGGTGGCGAAGCAGGCGGGGACCGAGCGGCGGACCCTGCTCCGGGATCTGCGGGCGCTCGCGGAACGGGAGAACGATCCGGGGGGCTTCGTTGAGGGGGTCGAGGTCTACATCGAGAACGACGCCATCACGGTGCGCTCGTCCCATTTCCTGCGGCCGATGCGCCTGACACTTGCCGAACTCGCCGCGCTGGAACTGGGACTCGCGATGCTGGAGCGGGAGCGGCCGCCCGAGGAGGTCGGGCCCATCACCGCGGCCCGGGCCGCGCTGCGCGCCGTGATCACCAAACTGCCGGCCGAGCCGATGGCGGATGGGGTGCGCGAAGGCGCGGCGGCAGCGCCGGTGGATCCCGCGCTCCTCGCGACGCTCCGGCGTGCCGCCGGGGCGCGCCGCAAGGTCCGGCTCTTCTACCAGAGCGGCAGTGCCAAGGGGGGCGGGTCCCGGGTGGCCTGTCCTTACGGCCTCGTGGCCACCCACGGGATGTGGTACCTGGTGGCGCACTGCGAGAAGGGACAGGGACTGCGCTTCTTCCGGGCCGACCGCATCAGGGAGGCCGTGGTGCTCGACAAGCCGTTCACGCTGCCGGCGGATTTTTCGCTCGACGCGGTGCTCCAGGACGGGATGGCCTTTCAGGCCGAACAGGCTACCGTGCTGAAGGTGTGGTACAGCCCGCGGATCGCGCGATGGATTGCCGAACGGGCCGGGGCTCCGCTCGCGGAGGATGGCTCGCTGATCCTCGAGCATCCGCTGGCCGATGCCGGATGGGCCGCCCGGCATGTGCTGCAGTACGGCCCCGACGCCGAGGTGATCGCACCCGCCGAGGTGCGTATGGAGGTCGTGCGGAGACTGACGGAGTTGCTGGTCGGCTAGCTGCATTGTCACACCCCTCCCGTATCCTGGTGGCATCACCATACGGGAGGATGCATGCAGGCAAAGGTCTCGCTGTCCACGCAGTTCGTCACGTCCCAGAACGCCCACCAGATCCGCGCGCTGGTCTCACTCACCGGTGAGGCCGCCATCCGGCGCCCGCCGATCAATGTCGCGCTGGTGCTCGATCGCTCCGGGTCCATGGCCGGAGCGCCGCTGGCCGCGGCCCGCGAGGCGGCGCGCCGCTTCGCGGCATTCCTGAGCCCGGAGGATCGGCTCACCGTCGTCACCTTCGATGACACCGTCGCGACCGTCTTCGGCCCCGCCGCCGGCGGCGATCCCCACGCGCTCGAGGCGATCGACCGCATCCAGGCGGAGGGAAGCACCAATCTCTCAGGCGGCTGGCTGGAGGGCCGCCGGCAGGTCGCCGAGGGACTGGTCGACGGGACCAATCGGGTGGTGCTGCTCACCGACGGACTGGCGAATGTCGGCCTGGTGGAACCGCCGCGGCTGACCGGTCTCGCCACCAGCGCGCGCGAGCAGCGGGTGAGCACCACCTGCATCGGCTTCGGGGCGGACTTCAACGAGGATCTGCTCCGCGCCTTTGCCGACGCGGGAGGGGGCAACTACTGGTACGTCGAGGAGACCGACCAGATGGCCGCGGTCTTTCAGGGCGAGATCGAAGGGCTGGTCGCGCTCGCGGCACAGAATGTCGCGATCGAGGTCCGGTCGGTGCATCCGGGCGTCGCCGGCGTCTCGTTCCTTCCGCTGCTACCCGTCACCCAACTCGACGACGGCTGGCGGGTGGTCCTCGGCGACCTGTACGCCACGTCGCCTCGGGCGCTGGGCATCGTCGCCCACGTTGAGGATGTCGCCGCCCTTGGCACGGTGACCGTCGCCGAGGTGAAGGTCCGCGCGGATGTCGTGACGGAGACTGGTATCGAGCACCGGGTGATCACCCTGCCGGTCGTCGCGAATCTCGATGGCACGACGCGGACGGAGCCGGTGGTCGAGAAGACATTTCTGCAATTCGAGCTTGCGCGGGTGCGGGAGGAAGCCGTGGCGCGGGCTGACCGGGGCGAGTTCGCGGAAGCCGCGCGGGCCCTCCGCGAGGCGGCCGACAGGTGTGATGCCCTCGTCGCCGATGACGCGGGCCTCGCCGAGGTGCGCGACGATGTGCTGGCGGAAGCCGCGCGCCTCGAGGAGCGCCAATACGACGCGCGCGATCGCAAGTATCATCTCGCCCAGGCGGCGGCCGCACGGGACCAGAAGTCCGAGTACGCCAGGACCATCCGCCGGAAGCGCTAGGGACTGACAGTGGGGGGCGGGGCCGCTAGCTTGTGGCGTCCCGGTTCTCCCGCTCCCGGTCCCGATGCCGACACTCGCCCCCGATATCCATCGCCGCTTCCAGGGCCTGCGCGCCCTGGTGGGGAACACGCCGCTGCTCGCGATCGCCTGCGAGTATCGCGGGCAGCGCCGAGTGATCTACGCCAAGGCGGAGCACCTCAATCTCACCGGCAGCATCAAGGACCGGATGGCGCTGCACATCCTGCGGCAGGCTTACCAGCGCGGTGCGCTCGAGCCGGGCGACCTGATCATCGAGGCGACGAGTGGCAACACCGGCATCGCCTTCGCGGCGCTGGGCCGCGCCATGGGGCATCCAGTCGCCATCTTCATGCCCGACTGGATGAGTGAGGAGCGGAAGAACCTGATCCGGTTCTTCGGGGCGGACATCCATCTCGTCAGCGCCGCGGAAGGTGGGTTCATCGGCAGCATCCGGCAGGCGGAGGAACTCGCCGCGTCCAGGGGCCACGCCTTCCTGCCAAGACAGTTCAGCAACGAGGACAACTGCGGGGCCCATGCCGCCACCACCGGGCCCGAGATCCTCTGGCAGCTCGCGCGACAGGGACTCCGGCCGGACGCGATCGTCGCCGGCGTTGGGACTGGCGGGACGATCATGGGGACGGGGCGTTTTCTGCGGGACCGTGTGCCGGGGATCGCGCTGCACCCGCTGGAGCCCGCCGGTTCGCCGACGCTCTCCACCGGTCACAAGGTCGGCAAACACCGCATCCAGGGAATCTCGGACGAGTTCATCCCGTCAATCGTCGATCTCGCCTATCTCGATGCGATCGTCGCCGTGGACGACGGGGACGCCATCCTCATGGCGCAGGGACTCGCCCGCGAACTTGGCCTGGCCGTCGGCATCTCGGCGGGCGCCAACTTCCTCGGCGCCCTGCAGGTCCAGGAACGGCTCGGCCCCGAGGCGGTCGTGGTGACCTTCTTCTGCGACGACAACAAGAAATACCTCTCGACCGACCTCGTCCGGGAAGAGCCGGTCAAGCCGACCCACCAGACTCCGGAGGTCAGGCTCCTCAGCTTCGAGGCCTTCTCCCGGCCCTGCGAGACCTGCGGCGACGGGGCCTGAGACCGACGGCGCTTCTCACCCGAAGAGCCAGCGCACCACGTACACCGCCAGGAGCATCGCCGCGATGTCGGCGCTCAGCCCCGCCGGGATCGCGTGCCGGGTCTTCTTGATGTTCACCGCCCCGAAGTACACCGCCACCACATAAAACGTCGTCTCGGTCGAGCCGAACATCGTCGCCGCGGTCTTCACGATCAGCGAGTCGGCACCGTAGCGGTTGATCAGGTCCAGCATGATGCCCGCCGAGCCCGAGCCGGTGAGCGGCCGGGTGATCGCCATGGGGAGCACCTCGGGCGGGATGCCGAGCGGTGCGAGCAGCGGGCGGAGCCCTTCGACCAGGAAGTCCATCGCGCCCGAAGCCCGGAACATCGCGACCGCAAAGAGAATCGCGACCAGGTAGGGAATGATGTTGACCGCAACCTGGAAGCCGTCCTTGGCCCCGGTGACGAACTCCTCGTAGACTGGCACCCGCTTGTAGAGCCCGTACAGCGGGAACCCGATGATGATGACGGGAATGACGAAGACCGACA
>DAINRP010000017.1:18218-19766 GCA_036741755.1 Gemmatimonadales bacterium | reverse complement strand
CTTCAGCCTGCCCAGCAGCTTGGCCATCACGATCGCCGTCACCACCGAGCAGGCGGTGCAGATCAGGATGGCGAAGTAGAGCTGATTCACCTGCAGCCCCATGATGGCGACCAACAGCACCGGCGGCACCAGTTGCACGCTTGCCGTGTTCAGCGCCAGCAGCATCACCATCGAGTTGGTCGCGGTGTCCTTGACCGGGTTCAGCTTCTGCAGCTCCTCCATCGCCTTGATGCCCATCGGCGTCGCGGCATTCCCGAGCCCGAGCACGTTGGCGGACATGTTGAGGACGATGAGCCCGAGGGCGGGGTGACCCTTGGGGATCTCGGGGAAGAGCGGTCCGAGGATCGGCTGGGCGATCCGCACGATCCCGTTGATGACCCCCGACTTGTCGGCGATCCGGAGCATGCCGAGCCAGAGCGCGATCACTCCGATCAGCCCGAGCGCCAGGGTGACGGCCGTCTTGGCCATGTCGATGCCGGCCCTGGTGATCGCCACCATCTTCACGAAGCGCACCCGCCCGAAGGTCACCTCGCCGGTGGCGACGCTGTCCCCGCGCTGGGCGGTGAAGCGCACGGCGCCGCGCAGATCGTTGTCCCGCTCGGATGTCATCCCGCGAATCGTCGCGAGTGGCTCCGGCAGCGTGGCGTCCTTGGCGAACCGCAGCTCCCGCGAGTCGCGGTTCTGCAGCAGCGTGCCGGCATAACTCGGCGCGACCGCAAGCGGCTGCCCATAGTGCGCGGACCACGCACCGGAGTCGGGGCGGACGGTGACGGCGAGATTGCGGGTGTCGGGGTCGTACCCGCCGGTGAATGCCAGGGTGACGGGCACCGGCTGGCCGTTGCGATAGGTATCGCGCTGGAGGTCACCGGCATCGGTGACGAGTGCGAAGACCAGGCTCAGGATGACGAGCCCCGCCCAGATGTAATTCAGCATGCGGGAGCCTTTCGGGGGAGACGGTCACAAGCTACGTGTCGCCGGACGGCTTGTCATCCCGATCGCGGCGAAGGGGCGCTGCCGGATGAGGCCACGCCGTCCCCCTGCGACGATCCCCGGGCCGGGTGCATCCCTACGCCATCACCTGCTCACACGGAGCCTGAAACCCATGTTCTCCCGTTTGCCGCGGACCCTTTCCGCCCTCGCTGCCGTCGCCTTCTGCGCCTCCGCCCCGCTGGCGGCGCAGGACGACAATGTTCGCACCTTTACCTTTTCCTCCGACCGCCCCCGGATCGGCGTGATGCTGCAGTCCCGCGCCGACAAGGAGACCGATCGCCTCGGCGCCAGGATCGCCGACGTGACTCCCGATGGCCCCGCCGACAAGGCCGGCCTCAAGGCCGGAGACATCATCACCCGCTTCAACGGCGTGGCTCTCGGCGGCGTCTCGGCCGAAGACGAGGACGAGTCCGGTCCGGCCGCCAAGCTGGTCGAACTCGCCCGGAAGCTGGGCAAGGGCGACACGGTGGATGTCGAGTATCGCCGCGGTACCGAGAATGGAAAGCTCAAGCTCGTCGCCCAGGTGTTGCCCGAGTCGAGCATGCGCCGCTTCCGGGT
>DAINRP010000017.1:0-18118 GCA_036741755.1 Gemmatimonadales bacterium | reverse complement strand
AGCGCGCTGAACCTCACCGACCTCAATCCCGGTCTGGGCGAATACTTCGGCGCCAAGTCAGGGGTGCTGGTGCTCGAGACGCCAAAAGACTCGACCATTCCACTCAAGGCGGGTGACGTGATCGTCTCGATCGACGGCCGCACACCCACCTCGGAGGCTCACGCGCGCCGGATCCTCGGCTCCTACGAAGCCGGCGAGACGGCGAAGGTCGAGGTGCTGCGCAAGCAGAAGAAGATGACGATCTCGTGGAAGGCGCCCGCGCGGGAGCGTGGCTGGAAGATGCAGCACGGCCCCGAGAAGGTCCGGGTCAACGTGGAGCGGAGCTGAGCAGCGCTCGTCGCTCGATCGAGTGAAGCGACGCGGACGGGCGGGTCACCACGACCCGCCCTTCTTGCGTGCAGTTGCTTGAAGCCTCACCCCCGGGCCAGCTGCTCCCCGACCAGCAGGGCGAGGTCGCGACTTGCCCGCTGGAGAATCCGGCTCGCCCGGCCGAGGAAGGTTCCGAGCGACGAGGCCCAGTCCCGATCGCCAGGCCCAGCGGGGTCTTCGATCGCGGCGAGGATGCGGCTCCGGAAGCGCATCAGGATCGGTGTTGCGACCTGGAGCGCGTTGAAGCGGGCATCGTAGCGGATGCCGAGCCCTTCGATGAGCGCCGCGGTGCGGGCGAAGTAGACCAGGTCGCCCGGCAGTACCACCGGCCAGTCGTACATCGTGGAGAGCACCTCGTCGGCCAGATACTGGATCCGTTCCTGGGTCGTGGTTCGGCGCGAGGCAAGCGAGAGCAGCGCCTCCGCCAGCTTCCGGAGGGTACCGTTGTCGTCATCGGATTCCACCAGACCGAGCTCGCGAAAGCCGGCGACCACCCCATCGGGGTCGTTGCTGATCGCCGCGATGGCGGTGTTGAGGATCTGCCGTCGGCGCTCCCGGCTCACGCGCACGACCATCCCGAAGTCGAGCAGGACCAGCGCACCATCGGGCGCGACAAGAAGGTTGCCGGGGTGCGGATCGGCATGGAACAACCCGTCGACCAGCATCATCTCGACATACAGCTCCAGCACCCGGCGGACGACGTCAGAAGCCCGGAGTTCGCCCGCGGCGATCCGCGGCCCCAGCGCGTCGATGCGGGTGCCTTCGAGGAACTCGAGCACCAGGACCCGCTGTCGCGTCATCTCGGGCAGGATCTCCGGGATCCGGATCCCCTTCGACCGGGCGAAGGAGGCGCGGAACTCGTCGGCATTCGCCGCCTCGAGACAGAAGTCCATCTCCTCGTGTACCCGCAGCGCAAACTCCTCGACCGCGGCGCGCAGCCCGCGCACATGCGGGTTCGGGAAGCGGCGCCCGATCCAGCCGAGGATGGTGCGTGCCGCGGTGATGTCCCGCGCGACGAGCCTCTCGACCCCGGGGCGCAGCACCTTCACCGCCACCTCGCGGCCGCGGCAGCGGGCGCGGTGCACCTGGCCGAGCGAGGCCGCCGCGATCGGTGCCTCGTCGAAACGTTCGAACAGCTCTTCCGGGGTGCGACCGTAGCTCTCCACGATCACGCGCCGGATTTCGGCGAGCGGCACCGGGGGCACCCGGTCCGTGAGGGTGCCGAGCGCGACGACGTAGGGTTCGGCGAGGAGATCGTTCCGGCCGGCGAAGACCTGGCCGAACTTGACGAACGTCGGGCCGAGCCGGGCGAGCGACTCGACGAGGCGGGTGGCGCGCTGCTGATGGAACGCCGGGGTACGGGGGACCGGAGAACCGAAGAAGATCCACCGGCGCCGGTCGCGGAAGAGGCTCGTGACGAACGGCAGCAGTTCCCGCAGAATGGTGAGGGTACGCATGGCTGCACTTACCCGAGAACCGGCGCGCGGTTCCCGGCTGGCGGCTAACTCTGCGGCGGTCGGTTGAGGCGACCTACGAGCACGGTTGTGTTGTCCGTCCCGCCCCGGTCGAGCGCGAGCTGCAGCAGCTCCCGCGCGGTCACGTCAGCGCGGGTCGAACGGCGCAGCGCGTCGCGGATCTCCTCGTCGGTCACGTGCTTGGTGATCCCGTCGCTGCACAGCAGCATCAGGTCGTCCCACCGGCAGTCGGTCGTCAGCGTGTACGGTTCGGCGCGTGAGGCCCCGATGGCGCTGTACAGAACGTGCTTGAGCCGGGAGCGTTCCGCCTGATCCGGCGAGAGGGCGCCGGCATCGACCATCGCCTGCGCCATGGTCTGGTCCTTGGTGAGCAGTTCCAGCTCCCCGTCCCGCAGGCGATAGCAGCGGCTGTCCCCGACGTGAACCAGGTATCCCCGCGGCCACCGAATGCACGCCATCGTGAGGGTGGTGGCCCCCACGGCGCTTTCCGACTCACCGGTGCCCGCCTTCCGCACCACCTCGTGGCTCTGCTCCACCGAGCGCTGCAACTCTGCCAGGAACGCTGCTTCCGCGGCCGGTTCGAGCTGGGTGTAGAGGTCCATCGTCTGCACGACGTAATCAATGATGGCGTTGAGCGCCGTACGGCTGGCATCCTTGCCGCCGGGGACGCCCCCGACGCCATCGGCCACCAGGAAGACGTAGCCGCGTGACGGGCTGGTCAGGTCGCCGAGGGCATCGGCGGGCAGACTGGTGGAGATGATCCGCATGGTCTTGTGCAGGCTGGCGATCAGGAAATGGTCCTGATTCTCCTTGCGCACCAGACCCGGGTGCGTCAGCCCGGCGACATCGACATTCTGTAGGTGCGGGCGGTCGTCCGCCGCGCCAGCTGCATCCGTCATGGGACCCCTCCCCTGGGACTGGGGAAGATCGTCTGCCATCGCCGACCCAGCAAGCAGGGATACCGTTGTCGCGCACCGCTGTGCCCCTTACGGTTGGGGCGTGCGCTCCTTTGGCCTTCCGATCGAACCCGTCCTGCCCGCGGTTTCCGCAGCCCTCCGCGAGGCTGGCGCCGCCGTGCTGCAGGCGCCCCCCGGCGCCGGCAAGACCACGCTCGTCCCCATCTCCCTGCTCGATGAGCGATGGCTCGCGGGCCGGAAGATCCTGCTGCTCGAGCCGCGCCGCCTCGCGACTCGAGCCGCCGCCCGCCGCATGGCGGACCTGCTGGAGGAACCGCTCGGCCAGAGGGTGGGATACCGGATTCGCCGCGACTCGACCGTCGGTCCCGCCACCCGCATCGAGGTCGTCACCGAAGGCATCCTCACCCGGATGCTCCAGCACAATCCCGGGCTCGAGTCCGTCGGGCTGGTCATCTTCGACGAGTTCCACGAACGGAGCATCCACGCCGATCTCGGCCTCGCCCTCGCGCTGCAGACCCGGGCCGTGCTCCGACCCGACCTCCGCATCCTGGTGATGTCCGCTACCCTCGAAGGCGCGCCTATCTCGGCCCTGCTTGGTGGGGCACCCGTCATTACCAGCGAGGGCCGAAGCTTCCCGGTCATCACCCGGTACCTCCCGCGCCGTCCGGACACGAGGATCGAGACAGCGGTGGCGAGTGCCGTTCGCGAGGCTCTGAGAGAGGAAGAGGGCGACCTGCTCGTCTTCCTGCCAGGGCAGGGGGAGATCCGGCGGACAATGGACCTGCTGGACCGAGTGCCAGGTACTTCGGAGTCGGAACTCGGAACTCGGAACTTGTCTTTGCACCCTCTCTACGGGAACCTGAGTCAGGCCGATCAGGACGCCGCGCTCCGGCCGAGCCCTCCCGGCCGCCGGAAGGTGGTGCTGGCGACATCGATCGCGGAAACCAGCCTGACAATCGAGGGCGTCCGTGTGGTGATCGACTGCGGCCTGGCCCGGGTCCCGAAATTCTCGCCCGCCTCCGGAATGACCCGGCTCACGACCGTGCGCGTGTCCCGGGCCTCCGCCGACCAGCGCCGTGGCCGCGCCGGCCGGACCGCGCCAGGAGTCTGCTATCGGCTCTGGCCGGAACAGGAAGATCATCACCTGCTGCCCCGAACCACGCCGGAGATCCTCGAAGCCGATCTGGCGCCGCTGGCACTGGAGCTCGCCGCTGCGGGCGTCGAGGACCCAGGCGACCTGGCCTGGCTCGATCCGCCCCCAGCGGCGGCCCTCGCCGAAGCTCGGCTTCTCCTCCAGCAGCTCGGCGCGCTCGACGCCGGACTCAAGGTGACGGCGCATGGACGCCGGATGGCCGATCTGGGGACCCATCCACGGCTCGCGCACCTGCTGATCCGTGGCGCGGAACTCGATGCAGCGCCGCTGGCTGCCGACCTCGCCGCGCTCCTCGACGAACGCGATATCCTGCGCGGGGCCGCAGGGCCTCCCGATGCCGATCTCCAGCTCCGGCTCGAACTGCTGTCACTCCGGGAGATCCCGCCTCTCTTTCACGGATGCACGGTGGACCGCGCCGGGCTGCAACGGGTGCGTGACGAGGCGCGGGCCTGGCGCAGCGCGCTCCGAGCCATCCAGGCTTCGGCTGCCGAAGGTCGCCCGGTCGGGCCGCCGAGCCCGGGCGTGCTGCTCGCGTTGGCCTATCCGGATCGGTTGGGACAGCGTCGTGAGGGGCAGGCGGGCCGCTTCCTGCTTCGGAACGGCCAGGGAGCGCATACTGATTCCGCCGCGATGCTACGGGCGGACTACATCGTGGCCGCTGAACTCGACGGCGATCGCCGGGAGAGTCGCATATGGCTTGGCGCGCCGGTCTCGGTGGAGGAGATCCAGGCCAATTTCGGCGACCAGCTGCAAACCGAGACCGTCGTCGAGTGGGACTCGCGCTCGGCCTCGCTCATCGCCTCCCGGCGGGAGCGGCTCGGAGCCCTCGTGTTCAGGGAGACGCCGCTTCGCGATCCAGATCCGGCGCTGGTCGCCGAGGCAGTATTGGGGTGGTTGCGGCGTGAGGGGATCGCCGCGCTCCCCTGGAATGATGAGGCGGCCTGGCTCCGGCAGCGCCTTGCTTTCCTATATAGTGCGATCGGAGCGCCCTGGCCCGACGTCTCCGAGGCCGCCCTCTTCGAGACGCTGGAGACGTGGCTTGGTCCTCACCTGACGGCGGTCCGCCGCCGCGCCGATCTCGGCAGAGTGGACCTCCATGAGGCGCTCCTCGGGCGCCTGGGTTGGGCGGAGCGCCGCTCGCTCGACCAGCTCGCGCCGACCCACCTCGCGGTGCCGACCGGCTCGCAGATCAGAGTGGACTACTCCAATCCGCTCGCGCCGGCACTCGCGGTGCGCCTGCAGGAGGTGTTCGGCCTCACCGAGACTCCACGGATCGGTGGGGGCCGGGTACCGATCACGATGCACCTGCTCTCGCCGGCCCAGCGGCCGGTGCAGGTCACCCAGGATCTCGCCGGCTTCTGGCGCACCAGCTACTTCGATGTACGGAAGGACATGCGGGGGAGGTATCCGAAGCACTACTGGCCGGATGATCCGCTGATTGCCGAGCCGACTCGGCGGGCGAAGCCGCGCGGGACGTAGGGGACGTCAGGAGTACACACAAGCAGGGGCAACCACTCGGTCGCCCCTGCCAGTTCAGTCCTTACTGCTCCACGACGATCAGGTACTTCGACGGCCCCCAGAACTCGTCCGGCGCGCGGATGGCGATGCTGCCCTTTACCGTCCCGCGCTCCCCGACCCACGATCCGAGGTACGCGAGGTTCTGCCGGCTCACGATGCGGTACTTCCGGTTGCCGCGGGGGAGCGGGATCTCCCGGATGCTGCTCCGGTCGATCGAGGTGAACTCCTTGAGCGGCAATTCGCGCGCCGGCGCCACGCCGCGATGTCCCACCAGCGGCACTGCCCGGTGCCCGTCCTCCACCAGGACTCCCTTCGCCAGCAACTCCGACCGCGTCCCGACCACGAAGTAGGCGGTATTGTGATCGTCGGTCAGGTGCAGAACACTATCGCTCAGTGTCAGATTCTCCATCAGCAGTCCCTCCACCTGCGCCGTGAGGGCGTTGATGGTCGACCGCTGCGACCCGACGATCGCGACCAGGTCGGTGACCCTCCCCGTGGCTTCGGTCAGCCCTGCGTCCAGGCTGTCCGCCTTCTGGGTCAGGCGGCGGATCCGCCGCTCGCTCGCGGCGACCTGGGTCTCCGCCCCTCTGAGCCGGGTCGTGATCTCCCGCACCCGCTCGAGGGTGTACGCCCGCTGGTCGGTCGTCACCTCCAGCACCGGTGACTCCGGCGTGCCCCTCGCCGGCTTCCGTTCCACCTTCGACAGCTCAGTCTGGAGGTCGCCAAGCAGCTTGCCGTTCGCCGCGACCTCCTGGAGCAGGCTGTCCCGCTCGCGGGTGATCGCCACTTCCCGGAGCTGGCGCGCGAGCCCCGGCGAGCCCGGGGTCGGTTCGGAGTGACAGGCGGCGGTGACCAGGACGACGGTCAGGACCCACGCGCCGCCCATGGTCGGGCCGTGTGTGACACGCATGGCGGTACTCACTTTCTGCTGGAGGTGATGGACATCACCCTCGCATCATTCGATGCGAGGGTGATGAGAGTCTACAGCCGGAGGATGGCGCCTGCCTAACACAAACGATGACGAATTGTTCTCGGCCGCGTGACGACTCGCCTCACGGAGCCGCGGGCTGGCAGGTGTGGAAGCCGTGGACTCTCATTGGCCCCGGCCATGGCGCAGACGAAAACCTTCACCAAGGTGCCCGTCGGCTCCAGTTGGTGGATCGATACGCAGCACTCCGAGATGGGTTTCCGGATCCGGCACATCGTCGGACGAGTGCGCGGTCAGTTCACGGACTGGGACGGCATGCTGGTCACCAAGGACCAGGACTGGAGCCACGGCACCGTCAACGGCACCATCAAGACCAACAGCATCGATACCCGGAACGAGGCGCGGGACAACGACTTGCGCTCACCACGGTTCTTCTCGGCCGACAGCTTTCCGCTGGTGACCTTCGAGAGCACCGGCCTCATTCAGACCAACAACAACTTCGAGATGAGTGGCCTGTTGACGATCAAGGGCCATACCCACCCCGTGGTGTTCACGGGGCAGCATCGAGGAATCGAGCGGGATCAGAACGGAAAGCAGCGCATCGCCTTTGACGGGACGGCGCTGATCAACCGGCAGGACTTCGGCCTGACCTGGAACCAGGAGTTGGAGAACGGCGCCATGCTGAGCGACGCGGTCGAACTCGAGATCGCAATCGAGGCGGTCCGGCAGTCGCCGGGGTTCGGTCCGGCTGCAGTCAGCCGCTGACGGCGCTCGCGAGTCTCGTGAGCGCCGTCTCGATTTCCGCCTCGCTGGGCACCGTGCCCTGTGCCTGCCGCGCCTGACCGCCGCCCCGTCCGCCCAGGGCGGCGAGGATCGGCTTCAGTATGCCACCGGCGTCCAGGCCGCTGTCCGGTGATGTCGCGAGCAAGACCGTTGGGGGCGTGGCCAGTGCTCCGAGGAACACCGCCCCGGGAAGCGCGGTGACGGTGTTCGCGAGGCTGCGGAGCGATTCCACGTTCCCTATCGCGGGACGGTGGACGATCACCCGTCGCCCCGTGCGGTCTGGAGGCGCCGCTTCATAGAGCGCCCTGGCCCGGAAGGCGTTGAGCTCCTCCTCCAGAGCGCGGCGCTCCGAGTCGGCCAGCTTGAGATCGTTCCGCAGCCTCTCCAGCAGGGACGGGATGTCGTCGATTCCGGTCGAGGCGGCCGTCGCCATACCGGCGAGCAGGTCGAAGTCGCTCCGCGCCCGCCGCACCGCGCGTCCACCACAGATGAACTCAAGCCGCACCAGCTTCTTCACCCGCTCCGCCCGACGAATAAGGATGGGACCGATCTCGCCGGTGGCCCGGACATGGGTCCCGCCGCAGGCGCTGCGATCAAGCTCCGCGATCGTGACAATCCGAAGCAATCCGGTCCGGTCCGACGCCTTTCTGAGTCCAGCTGCGGTCGCGGCCTCCTCGAAGCTCACGCTGACCGGACGGTTTTCCGTCACAACGACGTTCGCGCAGGACTCCGCCTCACGGATCTGCTCCGGCGACAGGGTCGCGGCCTCCAGGTCGAGGGTCGCGGCCACCGGGCCGAAATGCACACTTACCGTCTCCAACCCGAACCGCTCGGCCACGACCGCCGAGAGCAGGTGCTGCCCGGTGTGCTGCTGCATGTGGTCGAACCGGCGCGCCCAGTCCACCGCTCCCGACACCGGCCCCGCGGGTAGCGGTGCCTCCAGCAGGTGAGCCACCCGGTCGTCCTCATCCACGACATCGAGTACCCTGATCCCGCCCAGGGTGCCGGTGTCGAAGGGCTGCCCTCCGGAGGTCGGATAAAAGGCGGTACGGTCGAGGTAGACCCGTCGGCCTTCGTCCCCGCGGTCGAGCACGGTGGCGCTGAAGCTGGCGAGGTAGCTGTCGGTATAGTAGAGGCGCTCGGTAGTCACGGCGGTAAGCTATTGTCGCTCGGGCTTCGACGGAATGATGTCGCGCCGCGGGGGGGCCGCGGTCCAGCGGCAAGGTCCGTCCCCGGCCGGCTACCGGCTCGCTTCCACCTGTGGCATCGCGCGCCCCGGTGTGAGCGCTTCGGCAAAGCGCCCCGCCGACAGGAACCGATCCGCCGGCAGCGCTGCCGTCGCCTGCGCGACCGCAGCGTCCAGCCAGGCCGGGATCGCCGGACGTACCGTCGAGGGGCGGTAGCCATCGGGACTCGGAAGCGGTGGGAGATCCCGCGCCTGTCGGGGTGGCAATTCGCCGGCAATCAGGACATAGAGGGTGAGGCCGAGTCCGTAAAGGTCCGCCCGCCCGTCCGCGCCGTGGCCCGCGAACACTTCCGGTGCCCGGTAGTCCCGGTTTCCCTCGACATCGGCGACTCCGAAATCGATGAGCCGCGCGCGGATCTCGGGAGCGAGCAGGATGGCCTTCGGAGACACGCCGCGATGCAGAAGGCCGCGCCGATGGGCCGATCGCAGTGCCAGCGCGATCCCCCGACCGATCGCCGCGACCTCCTCCGCTTCCAGCGGGCCGACCTCCGCGAGGTATGACGCGAGGTCGGGGCCGCCGACATGGTCCGAGACCAGGATGGAGCGCTCGCCGCTCTCGAAGAAATCCTGAAGGCGGGCGATGTGCTCGTGTTCGAGATCGCGCACAGCCGCCGCTTCGCGGCGCAGCCTTTCCCGGTACTCCGCAGGAAGGGCGAACACTTTCACCGTGACGTCAGTCCCGGCCTCCACGTCCCGCGCCAGATAGACAGCCGAGGCGGGGCTGCTACCGGTCTCCCGGATGAGCCGGTAACGTCCCTGGAGCAGGGAGCCGGTCGTGAGACCGGCGAGCGGAGTGTGGTGCGGTAGCGCCATGCAATTCCCAGTCTGACACGCGCGATGCGCGGGGGATTTCCCCGGATTGCGGCTTCCCGGGGATGAGGGGCAGAACCCGGGCCAGTCGCGATACGCTCACGCGCGACGGTCGACTCCTGGCGGGGCGAGTGATGGAGGTCACGATCGGGGCGGCTTCCAGCCGCACGCCGTCGCATTCGATGACACCCACAAATTCCTGTGAGTTGTGGCGGAATCCGGGCTGGCCGATACTAGTGACGGCCCGGCGGTCCCAAGGTCGCACGGATTCCAACTCCCGGCACATTCGAGGTCACTACGATGCGACACCTCTCCAGTCGCTTCGCGATCGCGTTCGCGGTGCTGCTCGCCGCCTGCAGCGCCGATTCAAGATCTCCCACCGGTCCCGGCGGGCCCCCGATCGGCAATCTGAAGGCCTGGTCCGACCCTGCGACCTGGCCCTCCGGGCAGGTGCCTGCCGCCGGTGATTCCGTGGTCATTCCCGCGGGGCTGTCCGTCGAGCTCGAGGGCGCCGCACCCGCGCTGCAGAGCCTCACCGTCGACGGCGCGCTGGTCTTCGGCAACAGCGACCTCTCCCTCACCGCCGGCTGGATCATGGTGAACGGCACGCTGCAGGCGGGGACCGAAACGGCCCCATGGACCCACCGTGCCGTCATCACAGTCACCGGCACGGCCGGCAATCCGAGTGTGATGGGGATGGGTAACAAGCTGCTCGGCGTCAACGGCCGGATAGAACTGCATGGCGAGAAGCGTGCTGGCTGGACCCGTCTGCGGGCGACCGCCGCGCAGGGGGCGACCCAGATCGCGCTGGAACGAAACCCCGGCTGGCGCGTCGGCGACCGGATCGTGCTGGCCTCGAGCGACTACAATCAGAACCAGGCCGAGGAGAGGGTCATCGCCGGTGTGAGCGGCACCACCGTCACCCTCGCCTCGCCGCTCGCCCACGAGCACTACGGCGAGATCGTCACGGTGAGCGGCACCGCAGTGGACGAACGCGCGGAGATCGGCCTGCTCAGCCGCAACATCACCATCCGAGGCGATACCGGCACGACTCCGGGCTACGGCGGCCACATGATGGTCATGGCCGGGGCCATCGCGCACATCGAAGGGGTGGAGCTCTATCTGATGGGGCAGCGCGCCCAGCTGGCCCGGTATCCCATGCACTGGCATGTCGCTGGCGACGTGACCGGGCAGTATTTCCGCAACAGCAGTGTCTGGCACACCTTCAATCGCTGCGTCACGATTCACGGGACGGACAATGCGACGGTGAAGGACAACGTCTGCTACGATCATGCCGGTCACGGCTACTTCCTCGAGGATGGGGCCGAGAGCGGGAACCTCATCCAGGGCAATCTGGGGCTGACTTCCCACGATCCCGGTGACGGGGTCCGGCTGCTTCCCTCCGACAATCGGCCCGCCACCTTCTGGATCACCAATCCGGCGAACACGGTGCGCGGCAATGTTGCAGCGGGCTCGCAGGGCTTCGGATTCTGGTACGCTCTCCCCGATCAGCCCACTGGGCTGTCGACTGGCGCCGCCGACCGGCCGCGGCTGACCCCGCTCGGGGAGTTCTCGGGCAATGTGGCTCACTCGAACCATCAGGGAGGGCTCTTCGTCGACGACGGTCCACGTCCCGATCTGGTGCCGGACGTGACGGTCTACGTGCCGCGCCTCGACCCGAACGACTACAACTCGGCACCGGTCGTCGCCGACTTCACCAGCTTCCGCGCCTACAAGCATTACGGCCGGGCGGTCTGGCTGCGGGGCGATCATCTCAAGCTTACGAATTCACTGCTCGCCGACAATCAGATCGGCGCCACCTTCGCGGCCTACGAGACCTTCGTCGAGAACACCACCTTCATCGGCCAGACGGGGAGCATCGTGGCGCTTCCGTCGACCCGTGCCCTGCGCGGCTACGAGTTCTACGACGGCCGGGTGGGCGCGCACGGCGTCACGTTCATCAACTACACCGCGAACACCACGGTGCCGGCGAGTGCGCTCGGGTATCTGCTCGACGACGCCTTCTCGATCGACCCGCTCAATGAGGTGGGTGCCGTCACCTTCATCAACGCGCGGTCGCTCTATCTGAAGGACCCGACCGCGGACAAGGACGGGGACAAGTCCGCGGTGTTTCTGGACAAGAACGGTGCGGTCAGCGGGCAGGCCGGCAAGTGGCTGGTCGCGAACTCGCCGATCCTGGTGACGCCCCAGTGCAGCTATCAGGCGCAGTGGAACGCCCACCTCTGCCCGTCTCGCTTCCTGCGGCTCTCGCTCAACAGCCAGACCGGCGAGGACGTCGCCCCGGTCACTCTGGTACGGGACGATGCCGTGAGCCAGCTCTTTTCCGGCGGCGGCAACCGGCCAGACAACGCATCGCTGTCCGCGATTCCCGGGCGAAAGTACACGCTGCAGTGGACCGCGCCTTCACCCACCCGGCCCAACTTCTACGTCAACAGCGCGCAGCCCGGCGATGCCGTCAGCCTCGCATTCGCGTATGCGGCTGCGCCGAGCCAGATCGTGCGGGACTATTGGGCCGGTAACCCGATGACCGCGGCGGCGAGTGTGGCGGAGGTCGAGGGGAGCGCTGGCGACAAGTTCTACTACGAGGCCTCGACCGGCCTGCTCCACCTCAAGATCGTCGTCCAGGCCGGGAACGGGTGGGCAACGCTGTTCGTTAAACCCTGATCGCCGGCGACGCATGCAAAACGGCTGGCCGCTCTCCACGAGGGGCCAGCCGTTGCTTCGTCACGGACTCCGGTCGGGTCGCCCTGTCAGCGCAATTCCAGCGCGGGGCCGCGCGCGCTGGTGTCCTCGGCGAGCGGCAACCCCAGCGCCTCCCGTACCGTTTCCAGAAGCTCGGCGGGCAGAAAGGGCTTGGCGAGGAAATGCACCACTCCGCCGGTCTGCCGGACCAGCCGCGCATTGCTCGGCTCACCCGAGACGTAGACCACCGGGAGGTCAGGCCACGACTCCCGCACCCGCGCGACCAGCACGTCGCCGTTCATGCCCGGCATCTGCACGTCGGTGACCAGCAGGTCCACCGGGACATGGGTCCGTTCGAGCATGCGGAGTGCGTCCAGCGCGTCCTCGGCGACGATCACGCTGTAGCCCTGATGCTCGAGCACCCGGCGCATCGCAGCCCGCGAGGTGACATCGTCGTCCACGACGAGCACCTGCACCGGGAAGAAGGTGCAACGGAAGGAATTGATCAGCTCGTCGAGCGAAGCGGACATCGTGGCGCCTGAAGCAGGTGTGACGTCGAGGGAGGCACAACTTGCGGCGCCGCGGAGCATACGTCAAGCAGCGGTCGCCGCGACTTGACGAACGATTCGTGTGGATTCTGTGGATGGTGTGGATTGGTGTGGATATCGCTTCGGCAGCAGGGATCCAGCATGCCGAGAACGCCTCCACGCCTTTTCGGCTCCCCAGGTATTCTCGCGAGAGGGAGAGTGGTGGGCGGTGACTCTGCATGGAGCCACCGCCCATGAGGTGGAGTCTGCGGTCTCGGACGCCTCCGCCTACTGGGTCTCGGGCAGTCCGTCGCCAAGGGCCCGGAGAACCGCGCTCACCGAGTAGGCGCGGGCGCTCTCCGGAGTGCCCGACCACGCCTGCATTCGCTGGTCTACCCAGGTGCGGATACTCATGTAGCGGGTGCCGGACGTCGGGTTCTTGAACGCGATCACGCCGCCCTTGATCTGGTACTGTCCGTCGAGGGCCGCGAGCAGGTCGAGCCCTTCACTGACCTGGCTGAACATCAGGTCGATCAGCTGCGAGGTCTCGACCGGCTCAGCCTGGCTCTGGTGCCCGGCCCAGGCGCGCATCTCTTCGCTCGACCATCGCTTCGCACGCTGCGAGGTGAGTACGCTGTCCTCGTAGGCCTTCTCCATCCTGGCGATCTTCGCCCGATACTGCCGCAGCACGTCGGCGCCATTCGACCAGGCGTTTCGTGCGGCGGTGAGACCCTCTGGCTTCGCGAGCCGGCTGGGCGGGAACAGGGAGTGGAACCCGCCAAGCTTGGTGCCCAGTTCGAGCTGGGCAAGCTTTTCGGCGGTCTCCAGTCGGCGCGTCAGTTCCGTCGGAGGAATCACCTCGGTCGGGGCTGCTTCGGCCCGAAGCTCCGCACCGAGTCCAAGGTCACCGCTCGGGACATCCACGTCGGCCCGGAAGTTCGGCCGTGCAGCCGCGATGATCTGGTCGTCCTGCGGATCCGCAACGGAGTCGGTCTTCTGGGCTGCATCCGACGACTTCGGCGCCGGCACCCCGGAAGCGGTTGTGCGTGACTGGCCCGGCTCGTTGCCGGTGGGCACACTCGGGGATCCTGGAACCGGCGCGGCGCCTGATCCCTGGATCGACACCGATGAGGTAGACGGCTGGTCGGCCGATGGTGCGGCCGCGCGGCCGCTCCATGGTTTCCAGGCGAGCATGCCGACGGCGACCAGGAGAAGCGCCGCACCTGCACCGGCGAGCATTCCCCTCGATCGGCCCGACGCGGCGGGCGCCGCTGTGGAGTTCGTGACGACGTCTTCCATGGCTGGTGCTTCGAGCAGGGCGGCTCCCGGAATCGACAGGTCCTCCTCCCACGCCCGCGTCGGCGCGACGACTGCCTGACTCGGCGGCTTCGGGGCGGCAACGGCGGCGACATGACCGGAGGAGGCTGCGACGCTCGGGGACGCTGGCACAGCCGCAGCCTTTGGTGCTTCGACCTTCGGTGCTTCAGGCTTCGGCGCTTCAGACTTCGCTGCCTTGGCCTTGGGTGCCGCGGGCCGGGGAGCCTCGACCATCGGTGCTGAGGCTTTCGGGGCTTCCGCCTCGGGGGCTTTCCGCGGTGTGACCTCGGCCGCACGCTGCTCAACCGGGCTCACGGGAACCTGTGGCGCCGCCTGGGGCTTGGGCGGTGCCGGAGCGGCAACGACGGCAGGAGTCGTGGCCGGCTTGACCTCGGGTGTGGGCGCGTCAAACAGGAGGTCGAGATCTTCGGGGATCGTGCGCAGCCCCTGCGACGTGCGGACGGGCGATTCGAGACCGCCGTCCATCACCAGGAATTCGACTTCCGAGAGTTCCGGCGCGGACTTCGACTCCGCTTTCGGCGCAGTCGGGGCCGGGGCCGGGGTCGGTGCCTTGAGGGCTTCAATTACCGTTGCGTTCCGCTGCGAGGAAGACGCCGGAGGGCCGAGGTCGATGAACGCGAGTTCCTTGCTTTTTCTCGGGAGACTCGGAGCGCTAACCGGGGCGGGCTGAGGCATGAGCTGTGGGCGAAGCACGGTCTGCTGGGGCCGCTCCGACACGGGGGCGGAGACAGATGCCGCCTGCGAATTGACTTGCGCCGCGCCTGAGGAACTGGGCCCCGGCTTTGGCGCCGGAGCTGCCGGTCTCGCCGCAACGGCTTGGGGCTCGGCGTGGCCTGCCCCGCTGAGAGCCAGACGGTAGTGCGGATGACTCTTCACGTCCAGCCAGCGATTGGCCCGCATGTGGAAGATCTCGTCCTCGGGAGCAACCGCACCGCGGCGGACTGCCGCGTTGAACTCCTCCAGGGAGTTATAGACTGCTTCGGCCCCTGAACCCGACCGGATCCTGTACATGGCAACCGCCTCCCGACCCCTGAGTCACGGCACGAAATCCCCGGAACGCTGTCTTACATAGCAACAGTCACGCCTATTGTGGATCTATATGTTTTACAATGACTTATGTTTATTCCAGTTGATCGCCATGACTGAATAGTTTGCGGCATTCTGCCCACCTTGAACGGAATCGCTTCGACCGTCGGGGGGTGGGCCAAGTGCGTGAACAGGCATAGGTTGTCGGTTATGGCCCAACTGCTGATCAACAGCCACTACCGCCCGGACTTCTCGCTCCCGGAACCGTCCCGGGCCCCCCTCGCGGTCCATCGGCGGTTGCCGGGGTACCTCCCCTCACCGCTGCGTGCCCTGCCAACCCTCGCGCAGCGATTCGGCCTGGCCGGCGTGGACGTCAAGGATGAATCGGGCCGACTTGGGCTCCCGGCTTACAAGGTCCTGGGCGCGGCCTGGGCCGTCTATCGGGCTGTGAGCGTCCGGCTTGGCGGAGCGCCTGCGCCATGGGCGACGATCGACGAGCTGCGATCGCGCCTGACAACTCTACCGCCTCTTCGTCTCGTGACGGCCACTGACGGCAACCACGGTCGGGGTGTCGCGCGAGTCGCGCGGTGGCTGGGGATGCCGGCCGAGATCTATGTGCCCGCTGGTACGGCGGCGGCGCGGATCGGCGGGATTCGGGACGAGGGCGCGACAGTGGTCGAGGTCGAGGGCACGTATGACGAGACCGTTGCACGGGCCGCAGGCGCGGATGGCAGCGGAGTCCTGCTCATGCAGGATCATGGCTGGCCGGGCTATGAGGAGATCCCGGGGTGGGTGGCCGAGGGGTACGAGACCATCTTCGCGGAGATTGATGACGAACTCGCCCGGCGAGGGCAGGCGCCCTACGACGTGGTCCTGGTCCAGATCGGTGTCGGGACGCTGGCGAGCGCCGTGGTTCGCCACTTCCGCCGGGAAGGTCTCCAGCCGCGGCCCGTGCTCGTGGGTGTCGAGCCGGTCGGTGCGGCATGCGCGCTCCGTTCCGTCGAAGCGGGAGCGCCGGTGATGCTTTCCGTGGGTGCCGACGCTTCGATCATGGCGGGACTCAACTGCGGCACACCCTCCTCCGCAGCGTGGCCGTCGCTTCTCTACGGGATCAACGCCTACGTGGCGGTGGAGGACGACCAGGCCAGGAACGCGATGCGGCTGCTCGCGACGCAGGGGATCGTGTCCGGAGAGTCGGGTGCAGCGGGCCTCGCGGGGCTGCTGGAACTGCTGGAGGGAACGGACGCTGCACGCGCACGGGCAGCACTGCAGATCGGCGCCGGGTCGCGAGTGCTGCTCCTGTCCACCGAGGGGGTCACCGACCCGGTGGCCTACACCGCTATCGTCGGGAGAGTACCGCCTCCCTGAAGCGCCGCACCACCTCACCCGCCGGCTCGATCTTCTCGATTGTCCCGACGCTCCGGCCAGCCTGCCAGTAATCCTTGTTCCCGGTTTCGTCGAGAGATGCCCGCTTGAGTTGCCAGAGTGAGCGCAGCGCATACGCCGTGCGCATCAGGTGCTTGGTGCGGCGGTGGCGCAGCATCCATCGGGCGACCGGCCCCGCCTTGAGTCCCATCTTCTCGATATAGGGCGTGCGGATTACCGCGACCGGTACGCCGGTGATCCGCTCGCTCAGGACGATGTCGTCCTCGTCCGCCTCGAGAATCGCCCGCTTGTAGGCTTCGCTGGCCCGGCATTCAGTGGTGGCGATGAATCGGGTGCCCAGTTGTGCGCCGGCGTACCCCATCCGCAACACGCCGAGGAACTCCTCCGCGTCGCCGATCCCACCAGCTGCAACAATGGGAACGCCCAGCCCCCCCAGTTCCGTGATCAGCTCTTCGGCGCTCTTCGCCCCCGCATGCCCTCCCGCCCGGCGGTTCACCGCGATCAGCCCCTGGACGCCACCGGCGAGGCCCTTCTCAGCCCACTTCCGCTCCGTCACATCATGATAGACCACGCCCCCGACCTGGGAGACTCGATCCACCACCCACCGCGGGTTGCCGAGCGAGGTGACGAAGAAGCGCACGCCCTCCTCGAGCGCGATGTCGATCCAGCGCGTCATCCGCTCATGGTACGACCTTGACGACTGCTCGATCAAGGCATTCATCCCGATCGGCTTCGTGGTCAGCCGCTTGATGAAACGGATGCCCTCGCGGAAGGCATGGCCATGCACATAGGTCAGGGAGATCGGCTGGATGATCCCGATGCCGCCCGCCTCGGAGACGGCAGCGACGAGTTCCGGGTTGCTGCAGGGATACATCGCACCGCAGATCACCGGGACCTCGATGCCTGCGTGCCGGGCGAGCGGAGTGTCCAGCGAGATGGCGGTCATATGGGGGCCAGCCGCCACCGCACGATCGCCCGGGCGACGCTGTCGCCGGTCTCGTCGGTGATGACAGCCTCTACCTCGTGTTCGAGTGTCGTGGTCACCGAGGGGATCGCGACCCGCGCCTCTGCGGTCAGGGTCCCGCGGGCCTTCTTCAGGTATTCGATCGACAGTCCGGTGACGATGCCACGAACGCCTGGCGGAAGCCCCACCAGCATGGCCAGCCCGCTGGTCACTTCGCCGAGGTTGACCAGGGCGATGGCGTGGATCGACTGGAGGTGATTGCGCACCGCCCGATGGTCGCTGAGTTCGACCTTGGCGTATCCCGGCTCGAGCGCGCGGACATGGGCGTGGATCGATCCGGTGTACGGGACCATCCAGCCGAGGACTCGGCTGAACATCCAGGTGCCACCGGGCAGCGGCGAGAGTTGATCCCAGAGCCGGGCGAGCCGCGCGCCCGGGGCGGCGAGTGTGGTTGCCATGGGTCCGGAATATCACCCCGCCCGGAGGCCGGTGAAACCGGCCCGCAGGGTCGGCCGTCTTGACTTTACCACTACGGGCGTAATATTACGACTGTAGTTGAACGGCGATCCCCGCCACCCCTTTGCCGGAAAGCGGAACAAGTATGTCGGATACCCACCAGCTCACCGAATTGCAGATCGCGATCATGCGCGTGCTCTGGGATCAGGGGCAGGCCACGGTCGCCGAGATCTGCGAAGCGCTGCGCGGCGAGCGAGGTCTCGCCCTCACTACCGTCGCCACTCTGCTCTCTCGTCTCGAGAAGCGAGGCGTGGTGACCCACGAGACCCGCGCAAGGCAGTTCGTCTACAGTCCGCTCGTCACCGAGGCCGAGGTGCGTCATTCGATGGTGCACGAATTGACGGAGCGACTCTTCGACGGCGACGTGGCCCAGCTGATGACGCACCTGCTGAGCGGTCGGGAAATCAGCCCCGGCGACCTTGAGCGGATCAAGGCGATGCTCGAGGAACACGCCGCGGC
>DAINRP010000016.1:0-26215 GCA_036741755.1 Gemmatimonadales bacterium | reverse complement strand
GCGCCGACTTCTATATCAACCTTGGCGGGAGGGTCTCACCAGCAGCGGCCCAGGCGACCGGGGCCTACAGCGGTACCATCGTCCTGACCTGCACCTTCTTCTGATCATGCGCCGCGTCCTCCTGACCATGCTCCTCACGCTGGGTACAGCCCGCGCCGGGGAAGCCCAGGGCGTCGTCGTCGCGCCGCATGCCGTCTACCTCGATCACCGGACCCGGAGCGCGTCGATCACGCTCTATAATCCCGGCTCGGATCCCGCCGAGGTGACGATCTCATCGATGTTTGGCTACCCGGTGACCGACTCGGTCGGCCACTTCATGCTGCTCACACCGGATTCGGTGGACGCCTCGATGCCGTCCGCGACGGCGTGGATCGAGGCCTTTCCGCGGCGGATGACCATTCCGCCCCTGCAGCGACAGACGGTCCGGCTGCTTGCCAGGCCCCCGCAGGGCCTGCCCGACGGCGAATACTGGTCCCGCGTGATGATCTCCGCCAAAGGCGGCGCCGTACCTGTCAGCGGGGCGGATTCCGCGGGGATTGCCATTGGCCTCACGCTCGAGGTCCGCACGATCATCCCGCTGATCTACCGCAAGGGCCAGCTGACTACCGGTGTGGCGCTCTCCAACCTGCGGGCGAAGGCCGTCGGCGACTCGCTCGCCGTCCGGGTGCGGCTCGAGCGGCTGGGGAGCAGCGCCTACATCGGAACCGCCAAGGGTACGTTGCTGACGGAATCCGGCGCACCGGTCGCGAGCTTCAAGCTCCCTGTCGCCATCTATTACGAGGCCGAGCCGGAGTTCATGCTCCCGCTCGTCGACCAGGCCGCAGGGATCTACCGGTTCCGGCTCGAACTCGCCACCGATCGGACCGACATCGCGCCGGAGCAGATGCTCCGGTCGCCCGTCGCCCGGGACTCGATCATGGTGACGTTCCCATGACGGCGCGTACCAAGCGCGGTGTCACGATTCTGCTGCTGTTCGCGCTGGCCATCCAGCGCGGCGGCGGTCCCTCAGGGAACCAGCTTCCACCGCCCCTGTCCCCGGCTCCCACGATGCGCCGCGCCCCGGAAGAGCCCAGCTCGATCAAGGGGCGTCCAGCGGCTCAGCGGCACCGCAGCGGCACCCCATCTCGTGCGTCATTGCGGAGCTCCGCGGTGCGGGTGGCCACTGCGGAAGCGCCGGCGTCCGTCGCAGCGGTCTCGCCCGTCGTCACCGCGGCCGTGGCCGCCGGAACTTCGGTGGCACCGCCATCGCCCTCGGCCCGCCCGATCCTGACCTTTGCCAGTATCGGAGAGGCAGTGAGTGCCAGCGTGGACCGTACGATCACCGCCGTGAGCCGTCTGGCCGCCGCGTGGTCGGCCAACTCACTCGAGCCAGTGCCTGCGCCCCGCACGGCCAAACCGCTGCTGCATGCCGCGACCACCGCTCAGTCGCCTGCCCCATCGAAGCCGGCGGCCAATCCGGCGGTTGCGGCGGAACCGGTCCTGTTCGAACTCCAGCTGGGCCGGATCGCGACCCGCACCGTCGAGGCTTATCGCGCCGGCGACCATGCGCTGGTGCCGCTCAGCGTGTTTTTCGAACTGGCGGAGATGCGTTCCAGCCGCCGCCCCGATGGCGCCATCGAAGCGATGGTCCAGCCGGGGAATGTGCCGCTGGTTCTCGATCCCGCAAGTCGGACGCTTCGCCTCGGCAAGGAGAAGATCTCCCTCGCCCCGGACGACATGGCTTCCACGGCACAGGACGTCTATGTCAGTACCGAGGTACTGGCGCGCGTCTTCAACCTGGAGTGGGACGTCAGCTGGCCGGACCTTCAGGTCACCGTCCTCGAACCGGGCACGCTTCCAGTGGCCCGGCGCATCCGGCGCGAGTCGCTGCTCCGAGCCCAGCTCCTCAGTTCGAGCACCCCGGAATACAGCGGACTCCGGATGGGGCTCGAGCGCTCGCGCCTCAAGGGACTGGTGCTCGACTATTCGGTCCTGACACCGACGACCGGCTTCGGGTCCGGCGCCTATTCGACCGCACTCGGGTTTGACCTGTTCGGGGGCGCGCTTTCGCTGGGGCTCCAGAGCCAGAACGGCACCGGTCGCCCGCCCCGGACCGACGCCTCGTGGACCGGAATCTGGCGCGAGAATCCCTGGCTCTCCCAGCTGCAGCTCGGCGACGGCATCAGCACCGGCCCGCGGTCGCGCTCATTGCGTGGGGTGGCGATCTCAAACAGCCCCTACGTGCGGCCCTCGATCCTGGGCAATGTGCCGTTCAGCGGACAACTGGGCGCGGGTTGGACCGTCGAAGCCTACCGCGGTGGCCGGCTCATCGGATTCGACTCGGTCAACGCCCTCGGCCAGTACTCCTTCGATGTCCCGGTCCAGTACGGGGAGAATCCGCTCGATTTCATCGCGTACGGGCCGTTCGGCGAGGTCCGGGAGTTCAATCAGACCTATCGCCTGCGCAACGAAGGCCTGCCCGCGGGGCGATTCGAGTACGGGCTCTCCGCGGGCGAGTGCCGCACCACCCGCTGCAGCACCACCGGCAACCTCGACCTGCGATACGGCATCAGCACCCGGGTCACCGCCCGGGCCGGCCTCGACCAGTTCTGGCGCGACAGCCTGGGCAACCTGACCCACCCCTACCTCGGGCTGATCGCGAGCCTGACCAACTCGATCACGGCCGAGGGCGAGGCCGTCGGCAGCGCGGTGATGCGGGGCGCGGTCCGGTACGAACCCACGGTGAATCTCTCGGTCCAGGCCGAAGCGCACCGCTTCGCCCGCGGACTGAAAGATCCCATCCTGACGCCGCCGGGCCGGCTCAGTCAGACGACGCTTTCCGCGTTCTTCCGTCCGGCGAGCCGGATGGGCGGTACCGTTCTCGAGGCGAGCCTGGATCGGGTGCATGCCCTCGGCGGCGACATCACCAGCGGCCGTGTCGGCGCCTCGTTCCAGGTCGCCGAGATGCGCCTCATTCCGTCGGTTCGATTCCAGCATCAGACCGCCACCGGTGGTGCGGCGTTCGATCAGACGTTTCTCGGCTTGAACACCTTCGTGCTTCCTCACCCCGCGCTCGGCAAGGTCCTGGGGAGGATGATGGCGCGCACGACGCTCGAGATCGAGCAAGGCGCGGGCGTCGCGAGCGCTTCCGGCTATGTCGGGATGCCGCTGATGCGCGGGCTGCGCGCCGAGACCGGCGTCACCTGGTTCCGTGGCAGCGGTGGACCGGGCTTCTCCCTGCTGATCGCCGCCGAATTGCCGAGTGTCCGGTCCTACACGACGGTGACGGCCGGTGGCGGGAGCAAGGCGATGGGCAGCCAATACACTACCGGTTCCGCGATCTACAACCCGTCGCGGGGCAGCGTTGACTTCTCGGGCAGTTCCGCGCTCTCACGCGGCGGGGTGACAGGCCGGGTGTTCCTGGACGCGAACGGCAACGGGAAGTTCGATTCGGGTGAACAGGCACTGGAGGGCGTCCGCGTCATCGTCGGACCGACCTTTGCGATGTCTGACGCCAGTGGTGCCTACCACGTCTGGGATGTGTTGCCCTACGAGCCGATTCCGGTGACCGTGGATTCCGCCTCACTCGCGTCGCCGCTGTGGGTACCGGCGTATGCCGCGACGATGATCGAGCCGGCGCCGAATCGCTACCGGCGGCTCGACATCCCGGTTCTCCCCGGCGGCGTCATCGAGGGGCGCGTCGTGCGGGCGGCCGGCAGTGGCACCACCGGCGGCATCGTCCTGGTGCTCACCCATCGGCAGAGTGGAGAGCGGAGGCTGGTCACCACCTTTGGGGATGGAAGCTTTTACGCGATCGGGGTGCGCCCGGGCGACTGGGAGCTGGTCGTCGACCCGAAGTGCCTGAGCCTGCTGCGTTCGAGCGCTGATGCCGTCCACTTCACGATCGTGCCGAACCAGGAAGGGACCTCGCTCGAGGGCTTGCAGGTCGAGTTGCGCTAAGACGGCATCAGGGTGGCAACAAACAAACAACCCCGCTCATCGCGGGGTTGCTTGTTTTCGGCCAGAGCGGGGAGCCCTGACCTGCTGGGCAAGCCGTTGGTACTGCAGAATAGGCCGTGAGGAGGGATCGGCCTGCCCCATCTGATCAGACCGCAGCGTCAGTCGCGGTCCCGGTTGTCATGGTCGTCATCGCGGTCGCGGGTGTAGTGGCCACCATCGCGGTCGCGGTTCTGATAGCGATCGTCGCGGCCACGATGCGACCGGCCATAGCCACGATCATCGCGGCGATCGTACCGGTCGCCGTAATAGCGCCCATCACGCTCATAGATGATTACCTCACGCAACCCGTCGCGGGCACGCTGGTCGTAGTAACGGTGGTCGTAATAGCGGTCCCGGTCGATGTCATACCACACGGTCACGGCGCGATAACCGCGATTCCGCCACCAGCCGTGACCGCGATGGACCCGGTACACCTCGACCTCACCGTAGGCCGGTCTGCCGTAGTACCGCGGGTCCACGTCGATGATCCTGCGCGAATGCACTCCGACCGGTTCACCCACGAGGATCCGACCGTCGATGGGGCCGGATCCGATCCTGATGTCTGCGGAAACGCGCTGCGCGGTGGCGAGCGACGGAAGTGCGATCGCGACCAGCGCGGCAAGGACGAGCGGGGTGTAGCGCATGAGTTGTCTCTCGGGCTGAGGTACGGCCCGTCCATAAGCCAGCCTCGTGCCACGGTGCGAAAGCAAGGAGTGACAAGAGGTTACGGATTCGGTGTCCGGCGGAGGTGTCCTCTTCGGAGGACACTGTCCGTCCGAGTGTCCTCGAGGGGACACGACACGAACTGGGGTGGCTCAAGTCGTATAAACATGCGCACATACTGCGCGCGCCACCTTGACAGTCCTTCCGGTGCCCGGCATTTTGACTCGCTCGCAACGCGCTCGTCTGGCGCGCAGGGGGCTTGGCCAGGCAGCCTCCACAGAGCGATGCTGGTGCTGGCCTGTCCCGTCCGGCGTCGGGATGCCCCTTGGCCCGTGGATACTCCAATGTCTATGTGGCGCGACGTTCTTTCTTTCTTTAAATCATCCCCGCAGATGGAGGCAAGCATGGCAGCGGATTTCTTCCTTGGCGAGTCGCTGGTTGGTGAGGGCAACGAGATCGCCCATATCGACCTGATCATCGGCAGCAAGAGCGGCCACGCGGGTGCGGCCTTCTGCAACGCGTTGACCAACAACAAGGACGGTTTCACGACGCTGCTCGCCGTCGTGACCCCGAACCTGCCCGCGAAGCCCGACACCATCATGTTCAACAAGGTGACGATCAAGGGCGCGAAGCAGGCAGTCCAGATGTTTGGCCCGGCTCAGGCCGCCGTGGCCCGTGCCGTCGTCGACAGCGTCGCCTCGGGCGTCATCCCGAAGGACAAGGCGAACGACTGGTGCGTTATGGTGGGTGTGTTCATCCACTGGCAGGCCGCTGACGACAAGAAGATCTTCCAGTTCAATTACCAGGCGACCAAGGAAGCCATCGAGCGGGCGCTGAAGGGCCTGCCGACGGTCGACGCCGTTCTGACCGGCTCCAAGACCGCCAAACACCCGTTCTCCGGCATGGACAACGCCTGAGCGCGAGCGGCACCGTAGTCCAGAGAGGGGCGGGGAACCCCCCCGCCCCTCTTTTCTTTCCATGACCCGCAGACCCCGATAGACACCGATGCAAAATCTCTTGGTCCAGCTCGATTCCTCGCGGCTTCCCAGCGTCTTCGACCAGGTCGTGGCCTACGATGGCGGTGCCGACCGGATCATGAGCTACGGCGGAGTCACGCCGGAGGATGTTCGCGACCTGATCCACGGCTGCATCTTCACCCGGGGCGGGAAATTCCTCCGCCACACCGCGGTGTGGATCGGCGGAAACAACATGTCGCAGGGGGAACAACTGCTTGCCATGGCCGTGGACGCCATGGTACCGCCCCTCATGGTTTCGGTCATGCTCGACTCCAACGGGTCGAACACCACCGCGGTGGCCGCCGTCGTGAAGATCGAACAGGCCGTGGGGAGCCTGAAAGGCAAGAAGGTCGTCGTGCTGGCAGGCACTGGTCCAGTGGGCCAGCGGGCAGCGGGCCTTCTGGCCAAGGACGGTGCCAATGTCACCATCACCTCGCGCAAGCCCGAGCAGGGCGAGAAGGCGCGCCAGTTCATCAGCGCCCGTTTCAACGTGCAGGTTGAAGCGGTGCAGATGTCGGACCCTGCCAAGGCAGCGGAGGTGCTCGAGGGCGTCGAGGTCCTGCTTAACTCAGGGCCCGCAGGCGTGCAGATGGTCTCCCAAGCCGCCTGGACAGCGCAGAAGTCACTCAAGGTCGCGGTGGACCTGAATGCGGTACCGCCGCTCGGCCTCGAGGGCATCGACGTCAGCGACGCAGGCGAGGAGCGCCACGGGGTCGTCTGTTACGGGGCCTTCGGCGTCGGCAACTTCAAGACCAAGCTCCACAAGCGCTGCATCGCACGGCTCTTCGAGACCAACGACATGGTGCTCGACGCGGAGGCGATCGCGGACATCGCGCGGGGGATGGCGAAGAAGTAGCGACGATGCCCCGCGTCGTCGGCATCGACCCCGGCACCGTCTCCATCGATCTCTGCGGCCTCGAGGACGGAAGGGTCTGGCTGGACCAGACCCTTCCGACCCGCGAAGCTCTGCAGGACCCCAGCGCGCTGGCCACACTCCTCAACAGCGGCGCTCCCCCCGATCTGATCGCCGGCCCGTCTGGATACGGACTGCCGCTCCTCCGCGCCGATCAGGCCACGGAGAAGGATCTCCAACTCGCGCTGCTTGCACCGGATGACGGCGTGGGCGGCATCGGCGGTCTTCGATCCCTGATGCGCTCCTTCGCTGGATCCGGCCTTCCGGTGGTCTACACACCCGGGGTGGTGCACCTCCCCTCTGTCCCCGCTCACCGCAAGCAGAACCGCATCGACCTCGGTACCGCCGACAAGGTCGCGACGGCCGCCCTGGGCATCTGGGACCAGGCGGAGCGGCTGGGGTGTGCCGCGGCCGAGACCTCCTTCATCCTGCTGGAACTGGGAGGGGCCTTCACCGCCGCACTGGCAATCGAGCGGGGCGCGGTCGTGGATGGAGTTGGCGGGACGAGCGGACCGATGGGATGGCAGTCGAGTGGTGCGTGGGATGGCGAGGTGGCTGTTCTGGCGGGCAGGGTCACCAAGGCGATGCTGTTCCGCGGGGGATACTTGAGCGGGATCGAGGGGGCGAGAGCTCCATTCGACGGATACATCGAGGGTGCGCATAAGGCGGTGCTGGCGCTGCTTGCGTCACTTCCGTCGCCGAGGGAGATACTGCTCTCCGGTCGCCATGCACACGACCGCAAGGTCCGGGAGGCGCTTGAACCCCGGCTCGCGGTGCTCGCCCCGGTCCACCATCTCGCGGGATTCGCTCAGACGGCGAAACAGGGGGCCCAGGGGGCGGCCCTGATCGCCGATGGCCTGGCGGGAGGCGAACACCGGGGGCTGGTCGACGCCATGCGACTGCGGGAGGCGGCTGGGACGGTGCTCGACTACCTCAGCGTGATCACGCCCGCCGATGCGCGGCGTGCACTCGGCATCGATTGACCGGGTCAGGCATTCGCCTGCCGCACCAGCCAGGCGACGGCCACGGCGGGAGCGCAATCCGAGACCCGTGGCGCTACGGCAGGGCTGCACTCGATGAGCGCCGCAAAGTCGAGGCATGGGCGACCGGCACGGTGGGCGAACTCCACTCCCAGGAAGCGGCCCACCCCCGCAACGACAACTGGCGCCTCGTCCGGCAACAGCCCGCGTGAGTAGAGACGCGCGCAGGCGTCTTCAATCCGGCGACGCTGGACCTCCACCAGCCACGCGGCGAGCCTTCTCCAACCGGTGACGGGCACCGCATCAAGATCGCGACCGATCATGCGGGCCAGACGCCTCGCACTGGCCTCGACCGTCTTGTCACCGCCATCCGCGGTGGGGTGCTGATCGGCACCTTCGGGCAGCAGATCGAGAAGCCGGTACAGATCCGCCGTCGTCGCGAAGTATTCCGCCATGAGCGGCACCCACTCGCCGGCGAAGGGGGCTCGCTCGGCAAGCGCCATCAGCGGCGTGCGGACAATCCCCGTGTACAGCAGTTCGCCGGACGCCAGTCGCGACGCGTCATCCTTTCCCAGGGCACGTACCCGGCCGCCCTGCACCGGAATGAGGTCGGTCGTGGTGCTGCCGATATCGATGAAGAGCGCGTCAGCTTGTCGCGCTGCGACGAACGCAGCACTTGCCATCCAGTTGGCCGATGCCACCGATGCGGGGTTCCGCCTCACACTGCCGGCATCGAGGAAGCCCTGATCGCCCGCGTAGAATCGGATGGTCGCATCGGGGAGCCGAGTGGACAGGGCATCGACGAGTCGCGACACCCCCGTGGCGCGATCGGGAAACAGATCCACCATCTCACCGGTCATCGTCACCGCATGGAGCGGGGACCCACCGAGACGCTGGTTCAGGTTGACGATGGCCTCATCGAGGTGATGCAATCCCTGCCACAGGGGGCAGGCGGCCTGGATCACTTCCTCGACCCGTCCCAATCGGTCGAGTCGCGCGGCTTTGACATGCGCACCACCAACATCCCAGCCGATCACCACCTCAGTGCCCACGGCTCGCCTCCAGGGTGAGAGCCACGGTCGATCCGTGCGTCGGGGGGCGCCAGCGGGCGAGCGCGCCAGGCTCCAGCAGCTCGAGCACCTTCGCCGCGAGACTGAACCCCCGTGCAGTGCCGAGACCGCAATACGATGTCGTGAGCCGGGGATTCACCTCAAGCACCACCGCGCCGCGGACGGTCATGATCAGGTCGACGCCGACGTAGCCCCAGAGGCCGGGGATCGCCCCGGCGATCCGGTCGCCGAGGCGCGCCAATTCACCCGAGTCATCGGTGATGGCGTTGACCTCGATACCGCTGAGTACAACTCGATCCCCAGCGATCTGTACCCGTTGGCGGTTGCAGGCAAGCAAGACACCCTGGCCGTCGGCGCAGAGGAGCGAGAGGCTCAGGGGGTCACCCTCAACCCATGGCTGGGCGATGAGACCAGGGGTGGCGAGCCGCTCCCGCGCATGCCTCCAGGTGAGCTCGACTCGAGCGCCCTCGGCGCCGGCGCCATCGTCAGGCTTCGTCACCCAGCGGCCCGGTCCCGGCGGGATCTCGGCAGCGACCGCAAAGGTCGAGACGGCCGGAACACCTGCGGCCCGCAGCGCACGGACTGTCGCCAGCTTGCTGCTCGCCACGCGGACGGCTTCCGGCCTCGAGCCAAGAAGGATCCGGCCGCTATTGATGGCCGCCGTCGCCAGCCGCTCGAGTACACCATCGGTCTCCGGCGCGGTGGGCCACACGGCATCGGATGCCTCGATGCCATGCAGCACATGCCTGAAGGGGGCGTTCGCCGGGCCCACCTCCAGCGTCGGGATTCCGGGGATGACCGGCAGACGGGAGTCGCGGCTGGTGAGTAGTTCGACGCCGGCACACGTCGACAGATCGGCGAGCAGCGTCCGCATCATGAGATCGGCCTCGTGAAGCAAACCCGGCGGCAGCGGGACGCCGGCCATGCCGCCGCCTGTCACATGTTCGTAGACGAAGATCTTCACGGCACGCCTGCCGACGCTGCTTCGAGGGCGAGCGCCCGCTCGAGCTCACGCTGACGCTCCCGCACCAGTGCAACCGCGGCCTCCGGGCCGGCGGCCTCGGCGTACACGGTGCAGACCGGATCGCCCGGCGCACACTGGGTTCCGGGCTGGGGAATATCCCTGCACCATTCGGCAAACTGGAAATGCTCGGTCACGTGCCAGGCGCCGGCGGCATGCACGATCGTACTCGCGCGGGCCGCGCGAGAGCGCGGAGCGGTGGCGGGAAGTTCACCATTGCAGGCGCGGAGGTGTGCGTCGAGCAGTCCGCGCTCATAGTCGGGATCGTGGAGTTCCATCGTCGCGGTGGGCCGCGGGTTCACTTCCAGCACGGACCAGGCTTCGTCCTCCAGAAGAAAGTCCACCCCGTTCAACCCGATCAGCCCGGTCGCTTCCACGAGTCGGTCGAGACGAGCGCGCAAGTCCGCCTCGACGGCCGCCGGCACGGCGATCTGGCCCACAGCGCCTCCGTAGAGGTATGGCAGGCCCGCACGGGCGGGGCTGGTCCACTGCTCATTGAAGCCGACGACTGCGGCGCGGAGGCCATTGGCGAGGAAGAGAACCGAACAGACCCGCCCCGGCATGAGTCGCTGGAAGTAGGCGCCGGGACGGACTCGCCGCCGATCCGCGGGCCGGACTCTCGTGCCCCCAGCGCCCCCGGCTTCCTTCAGCAGCCAGCCCGCGAAATCGCTAGGAGCGGTGAAGCGCACTTCCGGGTGGGTGATGCCGAGTCGGTCCAGCAGGGGGAAGAACAGCTCTGGTTTCCGCACCGCGTCGATGACGGCCGGGCTGTTGCCATAGAGCCGGCGCCCAGCGGCGAGCCGGGCGAGGAGGGCCGTGCGGCCTTCGAAGCCGGATCCATAGACCAGACCGGCCGACAGATTCACCGGCGCAAGCGCAGCGGCGGCGGCCAGAAGGCGCCGACTGTCGAATCGCAGTGCGCGTGCGGAGACCACGGAGCGGCAGGCCGGCGCGTACGTGCAGGTGTCGCGGTCCGCGAAGTAGTCGAGTACGACCACCGTCCGGTGGCCACGGACGGCCGAGGTCGCCAGGGCGCGCCCGGTGACCGCGACGACAAGCAGCGGCATTCCTTCAGGCGGCATGATGATGGATGTGCATTGACACATCTTAGCTGGTATTATGTTCCGTTGACCATGTCCGCACCTCCCATGAATCAAGCCGAACTAGTCGATGTTGCCTGCCCGTTCTGCGGGCTGGTCTGTGACGATCTCGTGGTCGGCACGACCGGTGGCCGCCTTGAGGTGAAAAGGAATGGCTGCGCGCTCGCCATCGCAGCCTTCGGACGCGCCAGCGATGCCGTCGCGAACGCGCCGCGCATCGGCGGGCGGCCGGCGAGCCTGGCCGATGCGGTGGCGGCGGCGGCGGGTCTGCTGCGCAGCGCCCGGCTCCCGCTGATCGGTGGCCTCGCGACCGACGTCGAAGGAGCCCGGCTCGCGGGTCGGCTTGCGGATCGCCTCGGTGGCGTGCTCGATCACATGAATGCCGCGGCCTTCCTGCGCAACGTCATGGTGCTCCAGGACAGCGGATGGATCACGACCACGCTCTCCGAGGTGCGCAACCGTGCCGATCTGCTGATCGTCGCCGGGGGCGACGTGGTGAGCCGGTTCCCCCGCTTCTTCGAACGCTGCGTCGCCAATACGGACACCCTCTTCGGGGAGGGCCGGCGCTGCGAGGTGATCTTTCTCGGGCCCGGCCTGCCCGCGGGCACATCTCTGCCGGGCATCACGCCCACGGTGATCCCGTGCGACGTCACGCGACTGGCAGAGGCGCTGGGTCTGCTCCGCGCGCTTCTCGCGGGCCGGCCGGTGCAGGCGGACCAGGCAGCCGACATACCCCTAGCCACCTGGAAGTCGCTCGCGGACCGGATGAAGGCCGCCAAGTACGGGGTGGTGGCCTGGGCCACGCGAGACTTCGACTTTCCGCACGCCGAACTGACGATTCAGTCGCTGTGCGAACTGGTCAAGGACCTCAACCGCACCAGTCGCTTCTCGGGGTTGCCCCTCGGCGGGAGCGATGGCGACATGACCGCGGACAGCGTGCACCTCTGGCAGACCGGATTCGGCTCGCGGACCTCATTCGGCCAGGGTGTCCCGGAGAACGATGGGTATCACTACTCAACCGAGCGCCTCCTCTCGCGGGGAGAAGCCGATGTGCTGGTATGGATCTCCAGCCTCAACGAGACCCGGCCGCCTCCCTCGAGCTCGGTGCCGACGATCGTGCTGGGCCGGTCGGGGATGACCTTCGCGCAGGAGCCGGCGGTGTTCATCCCGGTCGGCATTCCGGGGATCGACCACGCCGCGCATCTGTTCCGGAGCGACCGGGTCGTCGCGCTGCCGCTCCGACGGCTGCGGCAGTCCACGCTGCCCAGCGTGGCCGAAGCGCTCGCCGCGCTCGACGCCGCGCTTGGGGAGGCCTAGCCGCATGCTGCTGAAGCTCAAGGGCGGCAAGGTCTACGACCCCGCCAACGGCGTCAATGGCGAGATCCGCGACCTGTACGTGCGTGACGGACGGATCGCGCCGACTCCGGCGTCTGACGAGCGGATCGACCACGAGTACGAACTGCGCGGACGGGTCGTGATGGCCGGCGCGATCGACATGCACACCCACATCGGCGGCGGCAAGCTGAACATCGCCCGCGCCATGCTCCCGGAGGATCATCGGGCCGACCCCGTGGCGCGCACCGCGCTCACCCGCGCCTCCTGCGGGCACGCCGCACCCGGGACGTTCGCGACGGGCTACCGCTACGCGGAGATGGGCTACACCGCCTGCTTCGAGCCCGCGATCCTGCCGGTGAACGCCCGGCAGGCCCATCTCGAGATGGGCGACACGCCGATGGTGGACAAGGGCGGCTACGTCATGCTCGGCAGCGACGACTTCCTGCTCCGCCTGATGGCCGCCGGCGAGGATCAGAAGCTGATCAATGACTACGTCGCCTGGACGCTGCACGCGACGCACTGCATCGGCATCAAGGTGGTGAATCCGGGCGGGATTTCCGCGTTCAAGTTCAACCAGCGGAAGATGGATCTCGACGAGAAGCATTCGTTCTACGGCGTCACCCCGCGGGATATCCTCCGGGTGCTGAGCCGCGCCGTCCACGAACTCGGCGTGCCGCACCCGCTGCATGTGCATAGCAGCAACCTCGGACTGCCCGGCAATGTGGACACGACGCTGGGAACGATCCGCGCCTCCGAGGGTCTGCCGATCCATCTCACGCACATCCAGTTCCACAGCTACGGCACCGAAGGCGACCGCAAGTTTTCCTCGGCCGCCGCCCGGGTGGCCGAGGCGATCAACGGCACGCCGAACGCCACCTGTGATGTGGGGCAGATCCTGTTCGGGCAGACGGTCACCGCCTCCGGCGACAGCATGGCGCAGCACCGGAACTCGGGGCTCGCCAATCCGAAGAAGTTCGTGGTGATGGACATCGAGTGTGACGCCGGCTGCGGCGTCCTGCCGTTCAAGTACCGCGACAAGAATTTCGTGAACGCGCTGCAGTGGGCGGTCGGGCTCGAGATCTTCCTGCTGGTGAACGACCCGTGGCGGGTCTTTCTGACCACCGATCATCCGAACGGGGCGCCATTCACGACCTACCCGCACCTCATCCGGCTGCTGATGGATCGCACCTTCCGCAACGAGCGGCTGGGGCTGATCAACGCCGATGCGCAGGAACTGACCACCGTGGGGAGCATCGATCGCGAGTATTCGCTCTACGAGATCGCCATCCTCACCCGGGCCGCGCCGGCGAAGCTGCTGGGGATTGCCGACCTGGGCCACCTGGCGCCCGGTGCCCGCGCCGATATCACGGTCTACCGCGACGAGCCGGACCGGGAGCGGATGTTCTCGACTCCGGAGTACGTCTTCAAGGACGGCGAGGTCGTGGTGCGGGACGGGAAGGTCGTGAAGGTCACGTGGGGGCGGTATCACACCGTGCAACCCGAATACGACCACGGTATCGAGCGCCGGCTCAAGGACTACTTCGACCGCTATCAGACCATGCGCGCCGACCACCTGCGCATCACACCGGATGAGATGCACGCGTTCGGGCACGGTGCCGACGTCGTCACCCATCCCTGCCGGCGCTGAGCCCCATGAATATCAACGGCGTGACGATCGACGATGCGTTCGCGGAAGCCTTCGGGATGAAGGCGACCCGCATCATCATCACGGCCCACAACCTGGAGTGGGCCTATCACGCGGCGAACGCGGCGACGGGGTTCGCGACGTCGGTGATCGCCTGCGGCTGCGAAGCCGGTATCGAGCGCGAACTGGGCCGGGCGGAGACGCCGGACGGGCGGCCGGGACTTTCGGTGCTGCTGTTTGCCACCTCGCGCAAGGAGCTCATCAAGCAGCTGGAGCGGCGCGTCGGCCAGTGCGTGCTGACCTCGCCGACGAGCGCGGTCTACGCGGGCATGGACCAGGGGGAACCCCTGCCCCTGGGGAAATACCTGCGCTATTTCGGCGACGGCTTCCAGACCTCCAAGCTGATCGGGGGCCACCGCTACTGGCGGATCCCGGTCATGGACGGTGACTTCCTGATCCAGGACACCACCGACATGGTGAATGGTGTCGGGGGCGGCAACTTCCTGGTCCTCGCCGAAACCCAGCAGCAGGCCCTGGCGGCCTGCGAGGCAGCGGTGGCGTCCATGCGACAGGTGCGCAACGTCATCATGCCCTTCCCGGGCGGGGTGGTGCGGTCCGGCTCCAAGGTCGGCTGCAAGTATCCGGCGCTTGGCGCCTCAACCAACGACGCGTTCTGCCCCACGATTCGCGGCGTCACCCACACCCAGCTCACCCCGGAGATCGGTGCGGTGCTCGAGATTGTCATCGACGGGTTGTCGGCATCGTCGGTCGTCTCCGCGATGCGGGTGGGAATCGAGGCCGTGGTGACCCTCGGCGCCGCGCACGGCATTCGACGCGTGAGTGCCGGGGACTATGGTGGCAAGCTGGGCAAGTACCACTTCCGGCTGCACCAGGTCATGGCCTGACCCTTCAGGGAGCCGACAATGCAGTATTCCCAGCTCCCCCTTGCCCAGGCGCTTTACCTGCTATACTAAGGGTGAGCAGGCACGGAACGCTGGACTGCCGGCATGCTGCACGGACTTCCCACCTATTGCTTCCTCGCGTCGGGGCCCTATGGCGGAGACGATGACATTGATCGGCGGACGCTCCAGCCGGCAGGGCACTGCGCTCTGTACCGGCAAGCTTGGGGCGGATTACATCGACGTGTCCACCACGGTCGAGATGAACGTCGAGGACATGGCACGCCTGGGTCTCCAGACTGACAGCAAGGTGCGGCTCCGCACGGCGACGGGCGAGACCATACTCCGCTGCAAGGGGCGCGAGACGAAGGATCTCCCGAAAGGCCTGCTCTTCATGGCCTACGGCCCGGGCTCCAGCCAGCTCATGGCCGGGGACACCGCGGGCACCGGCATGCCGCTCTCCAAGAATCTGCAGGTCGAAGTCGAGCCAGTGGGGCCGGAAGAGCCCCAGGAAGGATAGCGCGATGAGCGACGACAACATCCGGACCGTGAACGACGCGACCTGCACCTTCTGCGGTTGCGTCTGCGATGACATCGCCCTGACCGTGGATGTCGCGGAACACCGGATTACCAAGTCCCAGAACGCCTGTGTGCTCGGCAAGGCGTGGTTCAAGGAGCATGGCGTCGAAGAGCGCCCCTTCGCGCTCATCGGCGGCCGGGAGGCGAGTACCGAGGAAGGCGTGGAGGAAGCGGCGCGGATCCTCGCCGAGGCACGATACCCCATCATCTACGGCCTGTCCGACACCACCTGCGAGGCGCAACGGGTCGCGGTGTCGATCGCCGACATGATCGGGGGCAACGTCGACACCACGACCTCGGTGTGTCACGGCCCGACCGGCATGGCGTTCCAGAGCGTGGGCGAGAGCACGGCGTCGCTGGGCGAAATCAAGAACCGGGCGGACCTGATCATCTTCTGGGGCGGCAACCCGGCCGAGGCACACCCGCGGCTGTTCAGCCGCTACGCGGTGACGCCGAAGGGCATGTACACACCCAACGGCCGGAAGGACCGCACGGTGGTGCTGGTGGACGTGCGGCGCACCGCCAGTGCGCCCGTCGCCGACATCTTTCTGCAGGTGAAGCCGGGGACTGACTTCGAGGTCCTGTGGGCGTTGCGGGCGCTGGTGAAGGGACGGAAGATCGACGCTTCGATCGAGCAGCGAACCGGGATCGCACTGACCGTCCTGGAGGATCTGGCCGCGCGGATGAAGCGCTGTAATTTCGGTGTGCTGCTGTTCGGAATGGGGCTCACGATGACCCGCGGCCGGCATTTCAACGCCGGAGCGCTGCTGGCGCTCGCGGCCGATCTCAACGAGTTCACCCACTTCGTCGCGGCCCCGGTCCGCGGGCACGGCAACGTGACCGGCGCCGACAACGTCGTCTCCTGGCAGACCGGCTTTCCGTTCGGGGTCAACTTCAGCCGGGGCTATCCCCGGTTCAACCCCGGCGAGTGGACCACGGCGGATCTGCTTGCCCGGGGCGAAGCCGATGCCGCGATGATCATCGCGAGCGATCCCGCGGCCAACTTTGCCAAGGCCGCCATCGAGCACCTCAGGCGGATTCCGGTCATCACCCTGGATCCCAAGACCAGCATCACCAGCCAGCTGGCCCGGGTGGCGTTCACCACCGCGACTTATGGCATCAATACGCCGGGCACGGTATACCGGATGGACGGCGTGCCGATCTCGCTGCGCCCGGCGTTTCCGTCGCCCTACCCGAGCGACGAGCAGGTGCTGACGGCGATCCGCAGCCGGGTACGTACCCTGCTTGGGGGCAACCGGGTTCCCGCCGGCACGCCGCTCGGCGCCACCGCCACGTAGGACGCGCCCTCCGGAGGCACCACCGTGGGATCGACGCTGCGCATCGTCAACGGCAGGGTATACGACCCGGCCAACGGCCTGGACGGCGTGGTGCAGGACATCTGCATCCAGGACGGCCGGATCGTCGCCGCCGTCCCGCCTGACACGAAGACCGTCGACGCCAGGGGCATGGTGGTGATGCCAGGCGGGGTCGACATCCACTGCCACATCGCCGGTTCCAAGGTGAACATGGCGAGGAAGCTGCAGCCGGAGGACCACCGGCACGACGTGCACCTGCGCACCCGCGTCTCGCGCTCCGGCACCGGCGGCACCGTCCCCTCCACCTTCACGACCGGGTACCGCTACGCCGCCCTCGGCTACACCGCGGCCATGGAGGCGGCGGTGACCCCGCTCGGCGCGCGCAGCACGCTGGAGGAACTCCAGGACACGCCGATCATCGACAAGGGATTCTTCGTGCTGGTCGGCAACAACGTGCTGCTCTTCCGGCTGCTCCAGGAGGGGCGGCTCGAGGAGTTCCGCCATGCCCTCGCCTGGTGGATCGGCGCCACCAAGGCCTACGCCCCGAAGCTGGTCAACCCGGGCGTGGACGCCATGTGGAAGGGCGAGCGGAACGCGAACATCACGACGCTCGACCAGAAGATCGGCCCGTTCGATCTCACCCCACGCAAGGTCATCGGCGCGTTCATCCAGGCCGCCAATGACCTGGGGCTGCCGCACCCGGTTCACATCCACTGCAACAATCTGGGCCACTCGGGTAACTACACGACCACGCTCGAGACGATGCGCATCGCCGACGGCCGTCGGGCGCACATCACCCATATCCAGTTCCACAGCTACGGCTCGGTGGCCGGGAAGACCACGGACAACCCGACCTCGAAAGCCCGCGAGATCGCCGACTTCGTCAACACCCACCCCAACATCAGTGCCGACGTCGGGGCGGTGCTGTTCGGCCGCTCCACCAGCATGACCGCCGATGCGCCGCTCGCCTACATGCTGCGGCAGTTCGGCGGCCACAAATGGATCAACGCCGACAGCGAGAACGAGAGCGGCTGCGGCATCCTGCCGTTCACCTACCAGGATCAGGTCTACACCAACGCCCTGCAGTGGGCGATCGGCCTCGAACTGTTCCTGCTTTCGGACGACCCCTGGCGGATGGTGTTCTCGACCGACCATCCCAACGGCGGATCATTCATGAGCTATCCCAAGCTCATCCGGCTGCTGATGGACCGTGAGTTCCGCAAGGAGGAGATGGCCAAGGTGAACCAGAAGGCCCTCGACAACAGCGGGCTCCGGGACTGCCATGCCCGGGAGTACTCGCTCTACGAGATCGCCATCATTACCCGCGCCGGGCCAGCGCGGCTGCTCGGGCTCACCACGAAGGGGCACCTCGGGATCGGCGCCGATGCCGACATCACGATCTACGAGGAGGACGCGGACAAGGAGAAGATGTTTTCGACTCCGCGGTACGTGATCAAGGACGGGGCACTCGTCATCGAAGACCACGAGTTCCGCTCGGAGGCCGAGGGCCGCGTCCTGCACGTCTCGCCGGACTACGATCCCGGCATCGAGCAGGTCATTCAGCCGTTCTTCGAGGACTTCTATACCGTTCAGTTCGCGAACTACCCGGTGGATGTGGAGTACCTGCACCACCACCAGGTGGTCCCGACGGCGCATCAGCCGGCGGGCGCCGCCCCATCCCCGGGCGCCTAGCACAGGGACACGATGCTCATCCACGAGACCGAGGTCGCCGACACCTTCGCGGAGGCATTCGCGATGTGGGCGGCGCGCCTGGTGATCACCGCCGAGACCGCCGACTGGGCCATGGCGGCCGCCCAGTCCGTGACAGGCTTCGCGACGTCGATCATCGGCTGCAAGTGTGAGGCAGGGGTCGAGGCCCTGCTCCTCCCCGGCCAGACGCCCGATGGCCGGCCCGGCGTGAGCGTCCTGCTCTTTGCCATGAACGAGGAGGGCCTCGGCAAGCGACTGGTCGAACGGGTGGGCCAGTGCGTGATGACCTGCCCGAGCACCGCCTGCTATGATGGCCTGCCGGTGGAACCGAAGGTGCCGGTCGGAAGCCAGCTGCGCTTCTTCGGTGACCGGTACCAGATCTCCAAGCTGCTCGGCGACCGACGACTCTGGCGGATCCCGGTCATGGATGGCGAATTCCTTGTCGATGACCGATTCGGCATCCAGCCGGCGGTGGGTGGAGGCAACATCCTGATCCTCGGCCGGGACCAGCGTGCCACCCTGCGGGCGGCAGGAGCGGCGGTGGCCGCGATGCGGGGCACCCCCGGCACGATTCTCCCCTTTCCGGGCGGCGTGGTCCGCAGCGGCAGCAAGACGACGTCCCGCTACAAGTTTCTTCACGCCTCCACCAACGACGCCTTCTGCCCGACGCTGAGGCCCATGGCCCCCGCGACGCAGGTGGGCGCCGAGATGGGGAGCGTGCTGGAAATCGTGATCGACGGACTCGATCTCGCGGCGGTCGAAACCGCCATGCACCGCGGCATGCAGGCCGCCGCCGCGGCCGGTGCCCTCAGGATCTCCGCCGGCAATTACGGCGGCGGGCTCGGCCAGTACCAGATCCAGCTGCACTCCCTTCTGGAAAGGGCTCCGGCATGAGGACCCAGCCCAGGGACGCGCAAGAAAGAGCGGGCACATGAGCCTCGCCCTGACGCTCCACACCGCTCCGGCGGTACCGCTGGAGGCGGATGTGATCAGCCCGGCACGGTTCGCCGGGCTCTCCCCCCTCGAAGCGGCCAAGCTGATCGTGGTGCACGGCAACCAGTCAGCGGAACTCGGCGAGTTCTTCCGGGTTTCGGGAGTGGCCAATGGCGAGATCGACCTCACCGGCGATCTCTCGCATGTGAAGCTGATCGGCGCCGGGATGGCGCAGGGTCGCATCGTGGTGCACGGTCCCGTCGGCATGCATGTCGGCGCGGGGATGACGGGGGGGGAAATCATCGTCGAGGGCGACGCGGGCGACTGGGTGGGGCCGGAGATGGCGGGCGGCAGGATCATCGTCAAGGGAAACGCCGGCCACCTGGTCGGCAGCGCCTCCCGCGGCAGCGCGGCCGGACTCCAGGGCGGCGAGATCGTGGTGTTCGGCAACGCCGGCAACGAGGTCGGTGGTGGCATGCGGCGCGGGCTGATCGCCATCGGCGGCAATGCCGGCGACTTCACCGGCGTCAACATGCTGGCGGGCACGGTCGTCGTGCTGGGACAGCTGGGAGCGCGTACCGGTGCCGGGATGGTGCGCGGAACGATCGTCAGCATGCACCCGGCGGAAATGATCCCCACGTTCAGTTATGCCTGTACCTATCGCCCGGTATTCCTGCGCCTCTATCTTTCCCACCTTCGCACCCTCGGCCTGCCTGTCAGCGATGCGGCGATGGAGGGCAGCTACCAGCGCTGGTGCGGCGATGCCGTCGAGCTGAACCGGGGCGAGGTCCTGATGCTCGAGCCCGCGACCACGACCACCTCGCCGGGCGCGCCACAGGCCTGACACAGGACCACCGCATCGCATGACCACCCTCTGCCTCACCCTGCGCGAGCCGCCGGCCCAGCGGGTCGACCTGTCTCCGCTCACCGCCGGCCACCTCCGGGGCCATGGCCTCGAGGATGTGGCCGCCATCGAACTCGCCACCGGCAACCGCAAGGTCCGGCTCGACAGCCTGTTCGCGGTCTCTGGCACCTTTGCCTCCGAACTCGAGATTCACGGCTCGTGCGACCGGCTGGACCGCATCGGCGAGGGGATGAGTCACGGCCGTATCATCGTCCGGGGCGACGTCGGCGCCTACTTCGGCGCCGGCATGAGTGGCGGGAGTCTCGTGGTGCACGGCAACGTAGGGGCGTACGCGGCGACAGGGATGAGCGGTGGCAGGATTCACGTCTACGGGAGCACCGGAGACTTCCTCGCTGCCGCGAGGCCTGGCGAGCGCCACGGCATGAAGGGGGGCCTCATTCTGGTCGATGGTGACACTGGAGACCGGCTGGGAGACCGGATGCGCCGGGGCATGGTCCTGATCGAGGGCAACGCCGGCGACTACTGCGCCTCCCGCATGGTGGCAGGGACGATCGCGGTGTGGGGCACGGTCGGGAAACTGCCGGGACTCGCCATGCGGCGAGGGACCCTGCTGCTGCAACAGGCGTCCAGCCCGCTCCCGCCGACCTTCAACGACTGTGGTGAGTATCCTCTCAATTTCCTCACCTTGCTGGTGCGTTCCTGGCGGACCCTGCCCGGGAAGTACTCCAAACTCCCCGACCAGGGGCTCCGGGTCCGCAGGTTCATGGGGGACGTCGCCAACGGCGGGCGCGGAGAGATCCTGATCAGGGCCTAAGGGGACCCCGACGGTCACCTCTGCCCGGCCACGCCCATCCTCCCATAGGGCCCAGCTTCCGTGTATCTTCTCGCCCCCGGCTGGGTGCGGGACGCCCGGCACCCGGCGTCTCCAACCCGCGAGATTCCCACAGGGACGCACCGATGACCAGCCTCATGATGAACGAACGGGCCCGCGATCTCGCCGAAGTGATGGCCGAGGATGCGGCGGGTCTGCGTATCGCCGTCCACACGCTCGCCTCCGCAGCGGCGGTCATCGACGCCGGGGTGAATGTGGACGGCGGCCTGAACGCCGGGCTCCTGCTCAGCGAGATCTGCATGGGCGGCCTGGGCGACGTCGAGTATGCGTCGCTGCAGTTGGGGGGCGAGAACTGGCCCGGCGTGCAGGTGCGCACCGACCATCCCGAAGTGGCGTGCATGGCCTCGCAGTACGCGGGCTGGGCGATCCAGGTCGGCAAGTATTTCGCGATGGGCTCGGGCCCGCTCCGCGCCCACGCCCGGGTGGAGAAGGAACTCTTCGCCCGGCTGCACTACGCCGAGCAGGCGAGCTGCGGCGTGCTGGTGCTCGAGGGCCGGGAACTCCCGACCGACGCGGTCGCCGAGTATGTCGCGAAGAAGGCCGGTCTCTCCACCGGGCAGCTGACCTTCGTGATCGCACCGACAGCGAGTCTCGCCGGCGGGACCCAGATCTCGGCCCGCATCCTCGAGACCGGCCTTCACAAGATGGAGACCCTGGGCTTCGACGTCGGCAAGGTCGTGAGCGGCATCGGCACCGCTCCCATCGCCACCGTCGCCAAGAACGACATGCGTGGCATCGGGCGCACCAACGACTGCATTCTCTACGGCGGCCAGGCGCACTACACGCTCAAGGCCAGTGATACCGAGCTCGCCGACCTCGCCATGAAGCTGCCGGCGAGCGCCTCCAAGGATTACGGCGTCCCGTTCTACGAGATCTTCGAACGGTATGAGAAGGATTTCTACAAGATCGACCCGCTGCTTTTCAGCCCGGCGGAGGTGTGGCTCACCAACGCCACCTCCGGCAGGACCTATCATGCGGGCCGGGTCAATCCGGAAGTGCTGAAGAAGTCGTTGTACCCTGAATGACAAGTGATGGACGAGAGCTGCGGAGGTGGCCTCCCCGCTTCTCGCTTTTTCACTGCTGTCCCCACCCCCTTCTAAGGACCCTGTGATGCGTCGCCTTGCCCTGCTCCCCGCACTCGGCCTGCTGGTTCTGGCCGCCTGCTCCAAGCCGGCCGAGAAGCCGGCCGCGGATACCACCGCCGTTGCTCCGACCCCTCCGCCCAAGCCGTCGCCGATGGCCTTCGTTACGGTCATCTACAACACCCCGAAGAGCGCCGCCGCCTTCGAGAAGTATTACTGGGCGACCCACGTCCCGCTGGTCGGCGCCAAGCAGGCCGAAGTGGGCTTCGTGGCCGCCGAGCTGACCAAGTTCGACGCGACGCTCGATGGCCAGAAGCCGACCTACTACCGGCAGGCGGTGCTCTGGTTCAAGGACATGGCGGCGCTCGAGGCCGGCATCGCCACCCCGGGGTTCAAGGCGATCGGCGATGACCTCGCCAAGTTCGCCACCGGCGGCCTTACCGGCATGATCGGGGAGGAGACCAGCGACCACGCCGATCTGCTCACCGGCGACTCCACGGCCTTCGTGACCGTGATCTACAACCAGCCGAAGGATGCGGCGGCATTCGAGTCCTACTACGCCGCGACCCACATTCCACTGGTGGGCGCCGGAGCGAAGGAAATCGGATTCACCCGCGCCGAGCTGAGCAAGTACGCCAAGAACCTCGACGGCACCCCGGCGGCGTTCTACCGTCAGGCGAAGCTGTACTTCCCGAACGCGGCCGCACTCAAGACCGGCACCGCCACGCCGGCCTTCAAGGCGGTGGGCGACGATCTGCCGAAGTTCGCCGACGGCGGGCTGACCGCCCTGGTGGGGCACCTCACCTCCAAGCCGTAAACGGCGGAGAGCGCGCGGAACGATGCAGATCGTCGTTCTCGCCTCGGAAACGGGCTGGCATACAGACGAGCTCGTGCGCGCCATAGGCGCGCGCGGGCTCGAGCCGCTTCTGCTCCCCTGGGAGGGCAACATCGGCCGCATGGGCGGCAGCAGTGGCGTGAGCAACAGCGGACGGTTGCTGCGGGAGGCGCGCGCGGTCATCGCGCGGATCATCCCCGGGGGATCGCTGGAGCAGATCATCTATCGCGTCGACACCCTGCACCGTCTCGAGGAAGAGGGAGTGCGGGTGGTGAATACCGCCCGCGCGATCGAGCGCACCGTGGACAAGGCGTGGACCTCCGCCATCCTCGAGGGGGCGGGCCTCCCCACACCCGAGACGGTCGCCTGCGAGCAGGCGGAGGACGCCTTCACGGCCTTCCGCGCGATGGGCGACGTTGTGGTCAAGCCGATCTTCGGTTCGATGGGCCTCGGCATGTCGCGGGTGAGCGACGAGGACATGGCCTGGCGGGTCTTCCGGGTCGTCGAAACGGTGCGCGGCGTCTACTATCTGCAGCGCTTCATCCCGCACCAGGGCCGCGATGTCCGGGCCTTCGTCGTCGGCGGCAGGATCGTCGGCGCGATCGAGCGGAGCGCACCCGGATGGCGCACCAACTTCTCGCGGGGCGGCAAGGTCCGGTCGATTGCGCTCCCCGCGGCATGGGCCGATCTGGCGATACGGGCCGCGGAGGCGGTAGGGACGGAATACGCCGGTGTCGATCTGCTGCCGGCGGAAGACGGCACGGTCTACGTGCTGGAAGTGAACGGCATTCCGGGCTGGGAAGGGCTGCAGCAGACCACCGGCATTGATGTCGCCGCGGCGATCATCGACCAGGTGCTGACGAGATGACCGGTTCCGGCTTCCGGATTCCGAGTTCCGAGATCGGGGCCTTCGCGAGTCTCGCCGCCATCCTCGAGGCCAGCGCGCCGAAACCCGGCAACGTTTCTCCCGGCAGGCCCTTCCGCGACATGCGATTCGAGGACTTCGTGGCCAGCGCGGTCGCCGCGGGCCCCGTCCTCGCGCAGGCCCCGGAACGGGCCCTGGGTCAGACGATCCTGGAGGCTGTCCGGGCCACGCGCCGATGGACGGACGCCAACACCAATCTGGGCATCGTCCTGCTGTTCGCGCCGCTCGCCAAGGCGGCGGGGGAGCACCACCCCGCGGTGAAGCACACCGGCCTTCGCGGTGCCCTCGTCGGGGTGCTGGCCTCGACCACCGTCGAAGACGCCCGATCCGTGTATGCGGCGATCCGCGCCGCGCGTCCCGGTGGGCTCGGTGCCGCCGCCGAGCAGGATCTCGCCAACGAACCAACGGTGTCGCTGCTCGAGGCGATGCGGCTTGCGGCCGGCCGCGATGGCGTGGCCAGCGAGTATGTGTCCGACTACGCCATCACCTTCGAGACCGGCGTCCCGGCGCTCCGCGCGGCTCGGAGGGACGGACTCGAGTGGGCGGAGGCGACCACCGAGTGTTTCCTCTCGCTCCTGGCCAGGCACCCGGACACGCTGATCGCCCGGAAGCTCGGAACCGACACCGCCCAGGCGGTCAGCCGGGATGCCGCGGCGGTGCTACGTGCCGGCGGGGTGCGCAGCCCCGAAGGCCGGAATGCAATCGCCGCGTTTGACTCCTCCCTCCGGGACGCGCACAATTCACGCAACCCCGGCACCACCGCCGACCTGACTGCCACCGCCCTCTTCGTCATCCTGCTCGAGGATGGGTGGCGGAACGAGCGTTTGAGGAACCCCCGTGCGCAGTGACTTCAAGGTTACCGTCAGCAAAGACTACCTCGTCTTCAGCTCGGCTCACTTCATCACCTTCCGCGGCCACCAGTGCGAGACGCTGCACGGGCACAACTACCGGGTGGGCGTGACGGTCGAGGGGAGTGTGGACAACGAGTGTCTCTTCGTGGTCGATTTCTCGATCCTGAAGAAGACCGTCCGGAAGCTGGTGGATGAGATCGACCACAAGGTGCTGCTCCCGAAGAAGAACCCGAAGCTCGCCTTCCGGGACGCGGGGAAACACACCCAGGTGGACTACTTCGGGGAGCATACCTACACCTTCCCGACCGTCGACTGCGCCATGATGCCGATCGAGAACACGACGGCCGAGATGATCGCGCAGTACTTCGCGCAGCGCACGCGGGAGGAGCTGCTGTCGATGGGCATCGCCAACCTGACGGCGATCGAAATGGAAGTGGAGGAGAGCTTCGGCCAGTCCGCGACGTACCGGATGGCTATGACGCCGTGATCGCTCCGCTGTGCACCGCCGAACCGACCAGGGCGGCATCACAGCCCGCCTCGGCGAGGAGCTCCAGATCGGCGGCGGTGCGCACACCGCCCCCGGAGTAGATCGGCACCCAGAGGAGCCGCTTCAAGCCGCCGATCAGATCGAGATTACGCGGGCCCGCCTCGGTGCCGACCGCCGCGAGATCCAGCACCAGCACCCCGGATACCCCCGCCTCGACCGCCCGCGCCCCCAGTTCCAGCGACACCGCCTCCTGGCTCGCGATCCGCCCCGTGCGCCGGCGGATCGGTTTTCCCTCGAGCAGGTCGAGGCTGAAGACGACCCGGTCGCCGCCAATGGCGTCAACGATCGCCTTGAGGTCCTCGAAGCCGCGCAGCGTCTCGAGGCCCACCACCACCACCGTCGCACCCGCCTCCACGAGGGCCATCGCCGCTCGGGGAGTGGAGACCCCGCCGTCGACCATGAGCCCGGGACCGAAGCCGTGCTCCGGATCGGTGAGGGACTGCAGCAGCTTGAGCTGGGGCGCCCAGCCCTGGATGGCATCGAGATCCGCGACGTAGCAGCGAGTCGCCCCGAGCATGGTGCGGTATGCGCGGCCCATGGCCACCGCATCGCCGGCGCGGCCCGGCAGGAGCGCCGACCGCACCGGCAGGTACTTCTCGCGGGCGCCGCGCCGGGCATGCACGGCCTTGCCACCGAGGAGATCGAGGACGGGGATGAGTTCCATCGCCAACAAAGGTATCATGGAACCGGTGAACACCGAGTCCCTCACGGTTGTGAAGGTCGGCGGCGGACTGGCCGCCAGCCCGGGTGCCCTGCGACGAGTCGGTCGGGTGGTCGCCGGGGCGGCGGCACGGGGCCGGCTGGTGGTGGTGCCAGGGGGTGGCCCCTTCGCCGACGCAGTCCGCACCTTCGATGTCAAGCACGGGCTGTCGCCGTCCGCCGCGCACTGGATGGCCATCCTGGCCATGGACCAGTACGCCTTCGTGCTGGCGGACGTGATCCCCGGCGGGCAGGGCGTCCACCTGATGAGGCAGTTCACCGACGAGATGCACTATCGCCGCGAGGGGGACCAGAACGTCCTCACCCTCGTGCGCGTCCTCGCGCCCCGCGCCGAGGGGGC
>DAINRP010000015.1:15377-27491 GCA_036741755.1 Gemmatimonadales bacterium | reverse complement strand
CAGCGACTCGAACACCAGTTCCCGGCGGCTGCCGTGCACCACCACGACGGCCACGTCCGTCACCCGGTCCGGGCCGGTGGCCCGCATCCCCGTGGTTTCGACGTCCACCACCGCGAACGGGGTCTCCTCGAGGAGCGGCGACCCCTGCACCTCCGCCACCAGCGCCCACCGGCCATCATCGAGCTGATGCACCCGGGGATCGGAGGCGAAGAGCGCGATCGCCAGCCGCTCCGCCACGGCCAGCGGCGCATGCTCGAGCCCGAGGATTTCGCGCGCGAGGCGCTCCGGGCCGATCGGGCCGGCGCCCATCAGCAGCAGCGCGCGCTCGACCAGGGTGCGCTCGGGAAAGCTGGTCAGCCCGATCACACCGGCGCCCGGCGGAGCGGCAGTGTCATGCACCGCGGGCCGCCGCCGCCGCGGACCAGCTCGTCGCCGTCGATGGTGATCACGGTGCGGTGCTTGGTGTCCAGCCAGTCGTCGAAGGCCACGAAGTCCACGCTGGAGACCACCCGGAAGCCGGCCTGTTTCAGCGCCTCGATGGTGCCTTCGTTGCGGCGGTAGCTGACGATCATCCCCGGCTTGAGCGCGAGGAAGTTGCAGCCGGAGGTCCACTGCTCGCGGTCCTGGGTGGAGCGATGGGTCCCGCCGGCGAAGATCGGCTGCAGCGGGGACCCGACTTCGCGCAGCGCCGCGAAGAAGTCCGGCATCTCGCGCACCCCGTCGCGGCCCTTCTTGCGATGCAGCACCGCCCGCCGCTCGGGGCCGACGAAGTACGGGGGATACACCACGCACAGCTCCCGGTCCACCTGGGTGAAGAGCATGTCGAGGTGGATGGCCGTCGGTTCCTTGGGCATCACCACGACGAGCACGTCGGTGATGCCGGTCTTCTGGAAGGCGACTTCGCAGAGGTTGTCGATCGCGGCGGGCGAGGTGCGCTGGCTGAACCCCACCACGAGCAGGTCGGGGCGGAGCATGTGGATGTCCCCGCCCTCGAGGGTATAGTCGTTGCGGCGCTCCTCCGACCCGTCATAGAGGAGCCCGGCATTCGCGAAGCGGGGGTGATAGGCGAAGAGTGTCTTCACCAGCAACTCCTCCGTCCAGCGGACCCCGTGCCGCATGGAGCCGACGACCGCGTGCCCGCCGAGGACCATGCCGATGTCGCGCGGAAAGAAGAGATTCGGGAGCGGCGGCAGCGTGTACCCGACGGAGTTGAGCGCCCGCGCCAGCGCCCCGACCTCCTCCTCGACCCCCTCGATGATCAGCCGGGCGAGCGCCCGGGGATCGAGTTCCTTCAGGGTCCGGCCGAGCAGTTCGGAGGGAACCACATCGAGCGTGCTACGGACGAAGAACTCTCGCGCGTCGGGCCGCTCCAGCGCCTCTGACAGCAGGTCCCCCACCTGCAGCACCTCGGCGAAGCGTTGCAGCACGGCGACGAAGCGGCGATGCTCGCGCTGCGCAATCTCGACCTGGATGATGTCGTCGTAGAGGTAGTCGCCCTTGTTGCCCGGCGTGACCGCGCGCAGCTCCGCCCCTGGAGTATGGACCAGCACCGACTGCAGGGTGCCGATTTCGGAGGTGATGTGGATGGGCGGCATGGATTTCAGCGAAGTGTAGCCGGGCATCCGCCGCGTGTCATCCCGAGCCGTGAAACGATGCGGGAGCCCTCGGCGACCGCGGACCGGCGGGCGGCCTAGCGATTGGTCAGGGCGTAACTCAGCGTTTCCAGCTCGAGCGCCAGGTTGACCGTCTTGACCACGACATCGTCTGGGACGCTGAGCTGCACCGGCGCGAAGTTGAGGATCGCCTTGATACCGAGGGCGACACACCGGTCAGTGAGCCCCTGCGCGACGTCCGCCGGCGTCACCACGACCGCGATCTCCACGGGATGCCGGCGCACCTCCTCCTCAAGCTCCTTGACGTTCCGCACCGTGAGCCCGTTCCAGGCCTTCCCGATCTTCGACGGATCGTTATCGAAGATCGAGACGATCTCGAAGCCCCGCTGCAGGAAGCCGCGGTAGTGCACCAGTGCACTGCCGATCTTACCCGCCCCGATCATGGCCACCCGGTAGCTGCGCCCGAGGCCGAGAATCTCGCGAAGCTTCTGGACCAGCTCCGCGACCGAGTACCCCAGCCCGCGCTTGCCGAACGACCCGAAGAAGGAGAGGTCCTTCCGCACCTGCGCGGAGGTCGTGCCTCCCCGGGCCGCGAGGGCCTCGGAGCTGACCGTCTCGATCCCCTGCTCCTCGAATTCCTCGAGGAACCGGAGATAAAGCGATAGGCGTCGGACGGTGGACTCGGCGATTTTCCGCATCAGGATTTTGTGAAAGATTTCACAAGTATAGTCGGAGAGGCTGGCCCGGGGGAGAGGGCGCCCGGCCGAACTTCAGCCGTTTACGGTCCGGAACAGCCGGGCAAAGGTGGCGGGAGCGAGCTCCTGCGGGCGGGCGGTCTCCGGGACCCCCGCTGCGGCCAGCCAGACCGACACGGCCGCCGGCGGCGCACCGGTGAGCTCGCGAAGCCCGCGCCCGAGCTGCTTCCGCCTGAACCCGAAGAGTCCCACCACGAACCGCCGGAAGGGGAGCACCGCCTCATCTGGAATCAACGGCTGGGCCAGCGGGGTGAGTCTCAGCACCGCGGAGTCCACCTTTGGGGGTGGGCGGAAGGCACCGGCGGGGACCGAGAAGAGCCGCTCGACCCTGGCCACCGACTGGACGCCCACGGAGAGCGCGCCGTAATCGCTGCCACCCGGCGGCGCGGCGACCCGGAGGGCGACCTCCTTTTGCACCAGGTAGACGATGCAGACAGGGCGCGGAGGAAGCAGCGCCTTCTCGAGCAGCGGCGATGTGATGTTGTAGGGAATATTGCCGATGATCCGGAGCGGCCCGCCGCCGACCAGCGAACGCCAGTCGAGGTCGAGCGCATCACCTTCAGCCAGCACCAGCGCGGGGAATCGCGCGCGGAGGGCGGGAATCAGGTCGCGATCCTTCTCGATCGCCACGAGCCGTGTGGTGCGGGCGAGCAGCTCCGCGGTCAGACCCCCCGGGCCGGGACCGATCTCCAGCACCGCATCCTCCGGCTGGATCTCGAGCGCCTCGGCGATGCGCCTGAGGATGCCCGGATCATGCAGGAAATGCTGGCCGAGCCGTTTCTTGGGGATCAAATCCGCATCACGAGCAGCGTGCGATCATCAGCCGGCCGGGTCGAGGCCTTGTCGGCTTCGAGGAACACGGCACGGACGATCGCTTCGGGCGATTCTCTCCGGCGGGCGGTGATTTCGGCGAGGAGCCGTTCCTCGGTCAGGCCGGCACCGGCGCCCTCATCGACGAGACCGTCGGTCCACAGGCAGAGGAGGTCGTCCCCGGGCACCCAGACCACCTGGTTGCGCTGGATGCTGGCCGCCGTCGAAAGGCCGAGAGGTGGAGCGGTGGTGAGGAGCCGCTCGGGCTCTCCGGTGAGGGGGATGCGAAAGGCGTGGGGATGGCCGGCGTTGGCGTAGACCAGGCGGCCATTCCTTGGGTCCAGCACGCCATAGAAGACCGAGAGGAACATCTCGGTCGAGGCGAGTTCGTCGCCCAGGCTCTCCAGCATCGAGGCCAGCACTTCGTCGGGTGTCGCGCCCGCACCGGCATGGATGCCGGCCGCCGACATCACCAGCGCCATGACCAGGGCCGCCGAGAAACCGTGGGAGGATACGTCACCGAGCATCACGCCGACGCGACCGTTGCCGAGGCGGGTGAACGTGTAGAAGTCGCCACCGACGCTGTCCACGGGACGGCAGATCGCGGCCACCTCGGCATCGCCCTGCAGCACACCCGGCGCGGGCAGCAGCTTGAGCTGAAGGTCGTGGGCCAGTTCCAGTTCGCGCTGCAGGCGCTGACGGCGCAGGTCGCGCTGGACCAGGCGGGCGTTCTCGATGGCAGCGCCGATCTGGTTCGCGACGGCAGAGACCAGCTTCGCCTCGCCGGGGGTGAAGCAGTCGCCCACCAGGCGGTCGGTGAGGTTGATGACGCCGACGCAGCGGGAGCCGGTGCCGTAGCAGATGGGAATGCTGAGAAAAGCCTGTCCCAGATAGCTGCGCGGATCCTGCGAGCCGGGATTCTGGGCCAGCGGATCGGTGGGATCAAAGACGATGATCCGCTGTTCGCGGAAGACCCGCGCCGCGACCGAGAGCGGATCATCGCTGCGCACCGGTTCAAGCCCCTCCGCGGAAAAGCCGCGTGCGGCGACAGTGCGCAGCAAGCCCGTCTCTTCATCGTAGACCATGATCGAGGCGCGGCGGGCACCGACCACATCGGCGACCTCCTGCACGATCGTCGGCGCCGTCTCCTCGAGCCGGGTGGTGTGGCCGAGAATCTCGCTGATCGCGTACAGCAGGTCGATTTCCTTGTAGACGCCGGTCAGTTCCTCCACCACCCCTGCGGTCTCCCGCTCGGAGGAGAGAAAGCTGCCAACCACACCGGCGAGCTGGGGGGCGAGTTCGGCGGCGCGGGCGGCGGGGCAGTCGCCGAGTTCGATCCAGAACCCCTCGGTGAACGGCACGGGGGCGAGCCACGAGCTGCCCGTGGGCGTCGGCACGAGGCCGGCGGTGAGGGGGATGGGGGGCGTGAAGCCGGGATCGGGGGCGGAGCCGAATTTCCTGAGCCCCCGACCATCGTACCGCCAGAGACGAACGCGGGCGCCGGCGAGGGCGCCCAGCGTGTCCGCCACGGACTCGAGGCCCGTCAGCGGCGGCGCAGTGTCATGCAGATGGAGTTTCCTTGGTCGTTGAAGCGGACATCATCCACCAGGCTCCGGATGAGGAACAGGCCGCGGCCGGAGTCGCGATCGAGTTCGTCGGGACGGATCGGCGCGCTGATGCGCGCCGGGTCGAACCCCCGCCCTTCATCGGTGACCTCGACTCGCAGGTGATCGCCGCAGACTTCCGCCTGGACCTGGACGGACTTGGAGCGGTCCTCCTGGTTGCCGGCGACGATCGCATTGGCGAGCGCCTCGGCGATCGCGACCCGGAGGTTGAAGCGGAGCCTCCGGCAGAGCCAGCTGTCGGTGCAGCAGTGGCGCATCAGGAGATCGACGACCTCCTCGATGCACGCCACGTCGCTCGGGACACGCAGGGAGAGCTGGACCGTCGCTCCGGTCGGACCGGGCACCCGGCGGCGCCTGACACACAGCCGCAGCGAGGAATGCAGCGGCGCGGTCAACCCGCGAACCCCGCCACGGCCCGCTCGGCCGTATCGCTGATGGCAAAGAGGGTGTCGAGCTTGGTGAGTTCGAACAGCGAGCGGAGGTCCTCGTTGAGACCGGAGAGCCGGAGCTCCCCGCCCTGCTCGCGCACCTTCTTGGAAATCGAGACCAGCGCACCGAGGCCGGAGGAATCGATATAGCCGGTCCGGGAGAAGTCGATCACGAACCGGCGCTCGCCGTGATCGAGGGCCTCGGAGACCCCGGTCTTGAGCTCCTGCCGGTTGCCGACAACGAGCTGACCCTCGACCCGGATGAGATAGACGCCGGAGGCGTCTCTGGAGGCTGTGAATGCCATTGGATTCCTCTTGCTAGAAACCTGCGGACCCGGGCTTCGACGCCGCGCCTCCAGCCCGCGCCAATCTACTGCTGGCCCGGATCCGGCGCCGGGTGGATCCCCCCACCCTGCAAGATGACCATTGCGGCGACCTCCACAATATCCTCGGAACTCGCCCCGCGCGAGAGGTCGCTCATCGGCCGGGCCAGGCCCTGCAGCAGCGGGCCCAGGGCGACCGCCCCGCCCAGCCGCTGGACCAATTTGTAGCCGATGTTGCCGCTGTCGAGGTCCGGGAACACCAGGATGTTCGCCTCCCCGGCCAAGGGGGAGCCGGGCGCCTTCCGCGTGGCCACCGATGGCACCACGGCGGCGTCCACCTGGAGCTCGCCATCGGCCGGGATCTCCGGCGCGATCTGCCGAAACCGCTCGAGCGCGGCCCTGACCCGGAGCACACTCGGGCTCTCGGCACTGCCGCGGGTGCTGAAGGAGAGGAAGGCGACCCGGGGCTCATCGCCCACGAGCCGAGTCCGGTCGCGCGCCGCGGCAAGGGCGATGTCGGCGAGCTGGTTGGGATCGGGCTCCGGCACGACGGCGCAGTCGGTGAAGGTGAACACCCGGTCGTCCGCCAGCACCATATAGAAAGCGGAACTGACCGTGCGGACCCCGGCGGCGGGACCGATGGCCCAGAGCGCGGCGCGGAGCACATCCGCGGTGGTGTTCACCGCGCCGGCCACACAGGCCTCGGCTTCGCCGAGGGCGACGAGGGAGGCCGCGAAGCGGAGCGGGTCGGTTGCCAGATCGAGCGCGTGTACCGCGTCGTCCACCTTGTCGGGCCGGCGGGCGCGAAGGTGCTGGGCGACCCGAGTGAGGCGGGGATCGCTGGCGGGATCGATGCCGCCTGGCCCCAGCAGAATCGGCTCCGCGATCCCCTCGCTCCGGAGCCGCTCAGCGGCCTCGCGCACTCGCCCGTCCCCCGCCTCGGGCAGCACCACCCGTGCCTTCCGGGCGGCGGCGCGGCGGAGCAGTTCGGCGCGAAAGCTCACCTGGCAAACCGGCGACGCAGCGCCTCCGCCACCACGGGGTGCACGAGCGAGGAGACGTCGCCGCCGTAGCGGGCGACCTCGCGCACCAGACTTGAACTCAGATAGGTGGCGTCCTCGGGCGGGACGAGGAACACCGTCTCCAGCCCGGGCATCAGGTGACGGTTCATCATCGCCATCTGGAATTCGTACTCGAAGTCGCTGACGGCGCGGAGCCCGCGGACGATCAGCGTGCCACCGACCTGGCGGGCGAAATCCACCAGCAGCCCCTCGAACGACTGGTAGCTCACCCGGGTGTCCTCCCCCACGGCGGCGCGCAGCATGGCGAGCCGCTCGTCGACCGGGAAGAGCGGCTCCTTGGTGGAGTTCTTCGCGATCGCGACGATCACCTGATCGGCGAGCACCAGGCTGCGATGGACCAGGTCGGTGTGGCCGCGCGTGGGCGGATCGAAGGAGCCGGGATAGACCGCGATGCGTTTCATGGCGCGTAGCAGAAAGTGATGGCGGTGTCGCCGTAGCGGCGGGTGTCGTCGCCAAGGAACTCGGTTTTCGCCGGATGCTCCACCGCCAGAATGCGCGCAAATGGGGCGGCGCGGAAGAGGGCGATCAATTTCGACGCGTCGTCGCGGGTATAGGGCGGATCGGCCAGGGCCAGATCGTAGGCGCCGGGCGGGAGCCGGCCCGCGAAGCGCAGCGCCTCGCCGCGATGGACGGTCGTCCGCGATTCCAGCCCGAGCGCGGTGATATTGGCCTTGAGGGCGTTGAGCGATGGGGGGCTGAGTTCGACGAAATCCGCGCTCGCCGCACCCCGCGACAGCGCCTCGAGCCCGAGTGCGCCGCTGCCGGCGTAGAGATCGAGTACGCGCGCCCCCGGCAGGGCCTGCTGGAGGATGCTCATCCATGCCTCCCGCACCCGATCGGCGGTCGGCCGGACCCGGGGGTCGTCGGGGAGGGCGAGCCGGCGGCCGCGGAACTCACCGCCGACGATTCTCACACCGCGACCCCAACCCCGACCCCCTGTCCCCCTCCCCCGCCGAGCGGGGCAGGGGGAACGATGTGGGGGGACAGAGAGAGGATGCGCGCCTGCAGGCTGGTCTGACCCTGCCACTCATTCTGCTCCAGGCGGAAGGCCACGTCGAGCGACGCGACCTTGGGCGCGCGGTCGGCCCAGCCGAAGCCGATCGCCGACAGCCGCCCGTCAGGCGCGGCGAGCGTGGCCTTGAGATGATTGCTCCCGACGCGGCGTATGCCGTCGAGGCGGACGCCGCGGGCGCCGAAGACCGGTCCGGGATTCCCCATGCCGCAGGGCTCGAGGTGGCGGCAGAGTTTCTCCAGTTCCTCGTTCACGTCGCCCAGCCCGAGCACGAGATCGACCCGCTGCTCGGGGCCGAGGTCGTCGGCGCTCAGCGTCTCGCGCGCGACCGCGGCGAAGCGCTCGCGGAATTCGTCGAGCCGGTTCCGGCGGATGGTCAGTCCCGCGGCCATGTGGTGCCCACCGAAGCGCTCCAGCACGTCGCCGCAGCGATGCAGTGCCGCGTGCAGGTCGAACCGCGCGATGCTGCGCCCGCTGCCCTTCCCGAGGTCACCATCGAGGGCGATCAGCAGTGCCGGCCGCCCGAAGCGCTCGACCACGCGGGAGGCGACGATGCCGACGACGCCGGCGTGCCAGGTATCGGAGGCGAGCACCAGCGCGGCATCGGTGTCGGGATCCCGTTCCCGCTCCACCTGGTCGATCGCCTCCTCGAGGATCCGCTGATCGAGCGCCTGCCGCTCGGTGTTCATCCCTTCCAGCCGCTGGGCGAGCTGCGCGGCCTCGGCCTCGCTGTCGGTGAGCAGGAGCCGGAGTCCGTCGGTCGCATCGCCGACGCGGCCCGCCGCATTGAGCCGGGGCGCGAGGATGAAGCCCACCTGCCCCGCCCGGATCTCCCTGCCATCGAGCCCGCTCGCCCGGATCAGCGCCCGGATCCCGGGCCAGCGGCTCTCCGGGAGGAGCCGGAGCCCGTGCCTGACAAGTACACGATTCTCCCCCGTGAGGGGGACGATGTCGGCGATCGTGGCCAGCGCCACCAGGTCGAGGAAGTGGTACGGCAGGTTCTCCGGCAGCCCGAGCGCCGGCACCAGCGCCTGCACCAGCTTGAACGCGATGCCGGTGCCGCAGAGGATCCGCAGGCCGGAGGTATCGTCCTCGCGCTGGGGATCGATCACCGCGGTGGCCCGTGGCAGCACCGGGCCGGGGAGGTGGTGATCGGTGACGATCACGTCGATCCCCTCGGCCCGTGCGGCATCCACCGCCTCCACGGCCGTGATGCCGCAATCGCAGGTGAGGATCAGGGATGCGCCGACCTGCTTGGCGTAGGCGATTCCGCTCGGACCGAGGTCATAGCCATCGCGCAGCCGGTGCGGCACGAAGGCATGCACCCTGGCTCCCGCGATGCCGAGGGCCCGGGTGAGAAGGGCGGTGGCGCACTGGCCGTCGACGTCGTAGTCCCCGTGCACCAGGATGCCGCGGCCGGACTTCACCGCGCGAGCGATGACGTCCACGGCTTCCGTCATCCCCGAGAGCCGCAGGGGATCAGACAGTTCCTCCAGCGATGGTCGCATGAATCGCCGGGCCAGCTCCGGCGTGGTGAGCCCCCGCTGCGCGAGCAACGCCGCGAGCGCGGGGGAGACACCGAGTCCCCGGGCCAGCGCGCCGACGACATCGGCGGACGGTGCGCGCTCCACCTTCCAGCGGAGCGGCGGAACCGGAAACGGTTTACTCAACCGTTTCTTCCAGCGCGAACAGGATCACGCCGCAGCTCTCGCAGGCGTCGATCAGGGTGCCCGCCCGGATCTGGCTCCGGCGGTTGAGAGGGATCGCGGTGTTGCACGCGCCGCAGGTCGGGCCGCTCAGCGCCACCACGGCGCGCACCGACTTCACGCTGCGGAGCCGCTCGTAGCGGGTGCGCAGCGCGCGGTTGACCTCGGATGCCGTCGCATCGCGCTCGGCGAGCGCCTTGTTGCGGATCGCTTCGGCATCCACCCGCCTGAGATCGAGCGCACCCCGGGCGGTACCCTGGGCGTCGCGCATCTGCTGCAGCCTGGAGTCGGCCTCATGCGCGACCGCTTCGGCCGCCGCCAGCACCTCCGCCAGCTTCAGCCACTCCGCCTCCTCCTTGCCCAGCATCTGACGGGCAAGGTCCAGCTCCACATTCACCGCCTGAAGCTCCTTCGGGGTCTTCACGGAATCCATCCGGGCCTTCCCGCGCTCCTCGAGCTTCCTGTAGGTATCGACCTTCGCCTCGACATCCTTCCGCCGCTTCTGCGCTTCGGCGACCGCCCGATGCGCCTGTTCCTTCGCCTTCTCGGCGTCGAGCAGCTGATGATCAAGCGCCTGGACCTCGGCGAGCACCGCGTCGAGGCCCTTGTCGGCCTCCAGCAACGCGACGTCCTTTGCCTGGAGTTCCAGGAGCTTCACGATATCTGGGTGCATTCGGTGTCCTTTGAGAGTTGGATGAGCATCGGGTCAGCCGTCGGTGGCGGAGCGGCGGACAGCCCGCCGCGCCAGCTGGAATCCGAACAGCCGGAATTCTTCAGGAAACTTCTGCTGCAGCGCACGCGCCACCGTGTCCTTCTGCGCCAGCAGCGTGGCCTTCTCCGCGCCGGTCGCGCGCTTGATCCGTTCGTTGAGCTGCCGCCAGGCCCGCAACTGGGGCCGTGCTTCGAGCTTCCGGCTCGCGGCCTCGAACAGATTGGCCTGGCCCGCCGGGTCGAGCGGAACGTCGGTCGCCGCGATTCGCTGCCAGAGTTCGCAGAGCGGGACCGACAGGGTGGCCGGCGGCTGGGCGAATCCAGGCTCGCGCACGGCGAGCAGCGCTTCGAACAGCTCGCGATGCGCAGCAGTCTCGAACCACTCCGGCTTGAGCAACTCCGTCGCTCGCCGGCGCCACTCGTCGTTCGCGATCAGCAGGCGAAGTACCTGCTGCTCGGTTCGGCCGCCGCCACCACGGGAGCCCTGCGCGACCATGGTACTGGGGCCGGCGTCCCGGCCCACGGGGGTGGATGGCCGCTGTTCCGCCGCCGCCGCGAACGCCTCCGACTTCCGCACCGCCTGCTCGACGTCGTGCTCGAGCACCGACTTCGCGACGCCGGAACGTTCGGCCACGAGCGAGAGGTACAGCTCCCGCTGGATCGGATCCTTCGTCGCGCGGATCGTCGGCAGCAGCCGGTCGAGCGCCTCGCGGCGATGCTCGATCCCGGTGAACCAGCCACGCCGATCGAGGATCTGGATCTTCCGCTCCATCACATCGACGGCGTCCTTCAGGATCGGTTCGAGTGCCGCGAGCCCGCCCTTCTGGAGCAGGGTGTCGGGATCTTCACCCGCGGGCATGGTCGCCACCTTCACCCGCATCTCGTGGCGGAGCATCTCATCGGCGGCGCGGAAGGTCGCCTTGAGCCCGGCCATGTCGCTGTCGAGCAGGAGCACGGCGACGGGGGCGTAGCGCTTGAGCAGCGCCGCCTGATCGCCGGTGAGGGCAGTGCCGAGCGGCGCGACGACGTGCTCGCAGCCGGCGACCACCAGCCTGAGGACGTCGAAGTACCCCTCCACCACGATCACGAGTCCCTCTTTCCGGATCGCATTCTTGGCGGCGTGGAGGTTGTAGAGCGTCTGGCCCTTCTTGAAGATCGGGGTCTCGGGCGAGTTGAGATACTTGGGCTCGCCGGGTCCCAGGATCCGGCCGCCGAAGCCGACGACGCGGCCCCGCAGGTCGTGAATCGGGAAGAGCAGCCGGCCGCGGAAGCGGGGAATGATCGTTCCGTCTTCGCGCTGGGCCAGCAGCCCCGCCTCGAGCATGATCCTTTCGTCGAGACCGAGCTGGCGCATCGCCTGGGCGAATTGCGGCCCGCGCGGCGCGAAGCCCAGTTCGAACGGCTCGAGGGTCTCGAGATCAAACCCGCGGCCCACGAGGTACCTGCGCGCGTCCTCCGCCTCGGGCAGCTCCCGGAGCTGCCTGGCAAACCAGTCGTGCGCCACCGACACCGCCTGGAAGAGCGGCTCGCGGGGATCGGGGCCCTGCCGCTGGGTCGCCTCCGGAATCACGATGCCCAGCTTGCGGGCGACTTCGCGCACCGCTGTGGGATAGTCCATGCCCAGCCGCTTCATGTACCAGGAGAAGACGTCGCCCGATTCCTTGCAGACGAAGCAGTAGTAGCGCCCCTTCTTGGGGATCACGGCGAAATTGCGGTGCTGTCCGCCATGGAAGGGACAGGGGCCGCGATAGTCGGAGCCGGTACGCTTGAGCTCGACGGTCTCGCCGATCACCGAGAGGAGATCCGCGCCATCGCGGACCTGCTCGATCACCTCGTCGGGGATCATGCTCATCCCGTGAACTCTGCGACGGTGGCACCGGTGCCGCCCTGATTCGACGGCGCAAAACCGTAGCTCTTCACCCGGCGATCGCGCTTGAGCAGCTGATGGACCCGTTCCCGCACCACGCCGGTGCCCTTGCCGTGGATGATCCGCAGGTACGGCTGCTCCGAGAGCACCGCCGCGTCGAGCGCGGCCAGGGTCACCTGCTC
>DAINRP010000015.1:0-15277 GCA_036741755.1 Gemmatimonadales bacterium | reverse complement strand
GGTACGGCTGCTCCGAGAGCACCGCCGCGTCGAGCGCGGCCAGGGTCACCTGCTCCGCCTCGTCGCCACTGAGCCCGCGGAGATCGAGTTCGTAAGTCGCCACCTCGGTCGGCTCGCGCTCCACGCTGACCTGCTTCTTCGGGGCGGGTCCGCTGAGCGGGGTGAGCGACGCGGCCTCTACGACGAGCTTGAGCGACCCGACGCGCACCACGATCCGGCCATCGGTCCGCGTCTCGAAGACTTCACCAGTGGTGCCACTCTGGAGCCGCACGCGCTGGCCCGGCTCGAGGCCCGCGACGGCCGCGCTGGCACGCCGGTTCGATTCCTCGTCGAGCTTCTTGAGCGCCGAGGCCTCGGCGGCGGCGGCATCTTCGACAGCGCGCCGCGCCTCCCGCGCCCCGTCCCCCGCCGCGGTGGCCTTCGCGATGGCGGCTTCGACGGTCTCGCGCGCCTCGAGCAGGAACTGCCGGGCCTGCTCGCGCGCGGCACGCTCGGCGTCCTTCTCCCGCTTCTTGAGCGCGGACTCGCGGATCGTCTGAGCCTCCGCCTGCGCCGCGAGTGCCGCCGCCCGCCCTTCCGCGTCGGCAAGGTGCTCGGCGAGTTCCCGCTCGCGGATCATCTGGTCGCGCTCCCGCCGCTCGACGGCGGCGAGCAGCGCATCGAGGCTCCGCTCCGCGTCAGGCACCTGAGCTTCGGCCTCGGCGAGCACGGCTTCGCGAATCCCCAGCCGGCGGGCGATCGCGATGCCGTAGGACCGGCCCGGAATCCCCTTGATCAGCCGGTAGGTCGGGCGCAGCGTCGCCGCGTCGAACTGCAGCGAGGCGTTCACGATCCCCGGCGTGGAGGTGGCGAGCCGCTTGAGCGCGCCCAGGTGCGTGGTCGCGAGGGTCACGGCGCCGCGCCGGGTGAGCGCCTGGAGCGAGGCCCCGGCGAGCGCCGCCCCCTCCGCGGGGTCGGTGCCGCTCCCCACTTCGTCGAGGAGAATGAGCGAGGTGTCGTCCGCCTCCTCGAGGATCACCCGGAGTTGGGCGACGTGGGCGCTGAAGGTCGAAAGGCTGGCGGCGATGGACTGCCGGTCGCCGATATCCGCGAACAGCCGCGAGAACACCGGCAGCCCGCTGCCGGGACCCACCGGCGGGACGAATCCGCTCTGCGCCAGCGCCACGTGCAGCCCGACCGCCTTGAGCAGCACCGATTTGCCGCCGGTGTTGGGGCCGGAGAGGAGAATGCACTTCTCGTGGCCCTGGAGCGTCAGGTCGAATGGCACGACCGGCTGTCCCTGGGCGAGCAGCAGTGGGTGGCGTCCATTCACGATCACCAGATCGGCCGGGGCGCCCGACACGGCTGGCGCGTGGCCATCGGTCTCGACGGCCCACTTGGCCCGGGCGACGAGATCGTCGACGGTCACGCACATCGCGTGCAGCGCCCGCACCTCGGGGATCGCGGGCCGGAGCAGATCGGAGAGATCGCGGAGGACCTTCAATTCCTCGCGCACCGCGCGCGACTCTGCCTCACGCAGGGCGTTGCCGAGCGCGATGACGGCGGTGGGCTCGATGTACAGCGTGGCGCCGCTGGCGGACTCGCCGTGAATGATCCCGTCGGGACGGTTGCGTAGATCGCGCGGGACGGGGATCACGTAGCGCCCGTCGCGCAGGGTGACTCCGCCTTCTCCGCCCACGGTGCGCAGCAGCGATTCCAGCCGCTGGACCAGCCGGTCGCGCGCGGTGCGGATGTCGCTGCGGGCGGCGGCGAGCCCCGGACTCGCGGAGTCGCGCACGCCGCCGTCATCGTCGAGCGATTGCTCGAGCCGGCGCTCCAGCGCCTTCTCGGGCGGGGGCACCTCGAGACTCGCCAGCAGCGGGGCGTCGAGCGCGACCCGGCGAATTTCGGCGCTGACCAGGCGAGCCGCGGTGAGCGTACGACGGACCGCGACCAGTTCTCCGCCGTCGAGGACGCTGCCGGGTATCCGCAGCCGCGACAGCGGGCGGGCCAGTTCAGGGACCGCCTCGGCGATGACGCCACGGGCGGCGCGGATGAGCCGGGCGAGTTCCTCCACGCGGGCCAGCTCATCCCGGATGGCCGCGGGGTCGAACTGCGGCCGGCGGGCCAGCACGCTTGCGCGGCCAAGCGGACCGGCGGCGCGCTCCGCGACCACGGCGAGCACCGCGCCAAATTCCAGCGCATCCAGTGCATCATCCCACGTCACATCTGCTCCCGCAGTCCACTCCTCCGGCGACCGATTCCCCTCAAAGGCGGACGGGGTGCCAGCGTCCGTAGACACTAGCACCCCGTCGGGGAGTTCGGCGCCGGTCGGGTCGGTCATCGCGCCCGCCGAACGCCTCGAGGCGCGGCACCGATCATCTGCAAGACCATCCCGGGTGAGTTAGTCGCGCGGTGCGCGAGGAAAGCTGCTGCGGCACCTTCTCGCACTGCTTCTTGAATCGCTTCAGGGCCCGCTCGAAGCTCTCGTCATCGTGAATGATGACTTCCGACATCCCTAGCCTCACCCCAATCGCCCGACCATGCGTATGGTGTTGGCAGCGGGGAACTTAGGGGGGAAAAAGGGTAAAGGCAACGGGCGGCGGCCCGGCACCATCTCCGCGCCACCGACCGTTCACTCCAGGGTGAACCACTGCACCTCGACCCGGCGGTTCTGTTCCGGATCAGGTCCGGCCGGTTCATCCCAGCCGCGGCCGACGATTTCTACCCGCTTGCCATCCACGGCGTGCTTCTGGATCAGCAGTCGCTGGATCTCCGCCGCGCGGTCGCGGGAGAGTTCCACCGCCTTGAGCGCCATCTGCCGCACAAAGGCCTCCCCTCCCTTCTTCCGGAAATCCTCGACCAGCGAGTTGTCGACGTGGCCGCGGAGCAGGATGGTCGACCCGGGGCTCACGGTCAGGAGCTGCTTGATCGCCTCGAGGTTCTTCAGGTTGTCCGTGGAGCTGAGATCGAGCGAGGCGGAATTGGGCTGAAAGAGAAAGCGGATGTCCTTGGAAAGCAGCGGGTCGTTCTCCACGCCGCCCGCGCCGCCGCTCCGAATGGGCGCGATGGCGATCTTCTGGTCCTTGAACAGCCCGGCCTTGTCGAGCGCGGTCAGCGCCGACAGATCGGTGAACCGCGCCGGGTCGGCGGGATCCTTGATGAGGTCGCTGCCGTAGGCGTAGATCGCCGACTGGTAGATCCCGCCGAAGCTGCCCGCCGCGTCGATCGAGCCGCTGAAGAACGCCAGGTTCTCAGGCAGGTTCGCGAGGTGCACCTTCTGCAGTTCGGCGCGGGTCTGGTCGGGCGTCCACTTGAACGCCTGGGCGATCAGCGAGACCTGGCTTTCGGGGGTGTCACGCACCAGCCGGTTGCCCTCGAGCAGCCCGCGCACCAGCCCCTCGACGAGCTTTGGATGCGCCTCGGCAAAGCCCTGATTGACCACCAGAATGTCCGCGATGATCAGCAGGTTCTTGTTGCTGGTGAGGAGACGCGCCTTGCCGCCGCTCTGGCTGAGCACCTCGGAGGTCTTCGGTTCCCAGGTCATGGCGCCGGCAAGCCGCTCGCCGGTGCCCTTCAGGTCGCGCAGGAAGAGATCGCCCGAGGAGAAGCCATCCTCGGTGTAGACCAGGTTCAGCCGGTCGGGGCTCGGCGTCGCGTCGGTGCTGCTCAGCGTGCTGATGCCGAGTCCGGCTTCCTGGGCCAGGTAGCGGATGAAGAAGTCCGTTTCGGTGAACTGCGCCGCGGCGACGATCTTCCCCCTGAGATCGTTGACGCGCTTGATGCCGCTCCGCACCACCAGCCCGTCGGCTCCCCGGGAGAAGCCGATCTGGGCCGGGACCTTCACCTTGAACTGCCGGCCGTAGACGGCGAGCACGTCGGTCGTGGTAACCGAGGCGGCGAGCTTGCCGCTGTTGAGCGCGGACCAGCTTTCCTCCTCGCTGATTGTCAGGCGGACCTTGCAGCCACAATACTTGGTGAGCAGCGACCCGGGACTCGGCTGCAACCCGCCGTTGGCAGCGATCAGGCCGGCGTAGCCGGCATACTCGCTGATTTCTATGGCGACGAGGCTGTCGGCCTTGAGTTCGTAGGGTGCGGCCGGCGCAAGCGTCGGCACCTCCACCTGCACCGTACTCACTTCGGCCGCCGGCTCCTCCCTGGTGCCCGGCAGGGTGGGTAGCGAGACCTTCTTCCCATTGAGCACGAGCATGCCGGCGTAGATCAGCCCGCCAATGAGCGCGAGCGACAGGAGCTTCCCGAGAAAGGTGAAACGCGGCGGCTGGTCGGCCATGGATGAAACCTCTGGCGGCTGATGTCGACTGGCGGACGGCTACGCGGGCCCGATCTCTTTCTGTGCCGGCTGCCCCTGCGGCGTCGGCCCCGCCTGGATGCCCTGGCTGGCGAGGAACTCCGCGAGCGCGTTCTGCTCCAGTGCCTTCGACTCGGACTCCTTCTCCCGCACCTTGTCCATGTCGACGAGGTCCTTGGCGACCCGGGCCTTGCCGGCGGCCTGCTCGTAGCGCTTCTGCAGAACGTCGTCCACGGTCTTCATGGTGTCCCCGAGGTCGCCGACCTTGAAGGTGGCGTTGCTGAGCGCGCCGGCCGCCTCCGCCTGCGCCTCCTTCACCTTGACCTGGTCGAGCTGCTTCTCGAGGCGCTTGATCTTGTCCTCGAACTCCTTCTGTACCACCTTCGCCTGCCGCAGATTCTGGGAGTAGGCCTCCTCCGAGTCCGTGAGCTCGGCGGTGTCGGTTGCAAGATCCGCCTTGAGCTCCTGCAGCTCCCGGGCGAGGCTCCCCGCGAGGTCCATGTTGCCGGCAGAATGGTTCGCAAGGATCCGGCGCTCGAGGTCCTGGGCCTTCTGGGTCTTCATCTTGACCTGGCCCTTGAGGCGCTCCGCGACGCCGGCCATCCGCGCGAGCGCCTGGTTGTACTGCGCCATCTTCTCGCGGAACTCCTGCCGCGCCGAATCCATCAGCGCCTCCGGGTTCGACTCCTCGAGCCCGCTGATGAAGAGGCCGACGAAACCGCGGAAGAGACGACCGACGCGGGCGAATAGGCCCATGATTCCTCCAGAGGATGAAGTCCCTGACCGTCAGGCTGAGCTAAGATCGGAACCAGTGGCGCGCTTGTCAAAGCAAGGGACGTCAGATGAACCGGCACAACGCCTCGATCTGCTGTTCGATCTCTTCCGGCGCCAGATCGCGATACCGCGCCGGCAGGAACCGGATGTCGGTGCATTCCTTGACCGCCACGAGATCCATGAACTCAAGCTTCCGCGTATGCGCGCTGGGACGCACGTCGCGGAAGACCTCGACCAGGATGTCGCGGAGGGGGCGCCGGGGTTCGACGCTCAGCTCCCAGGTCCGGAGACCCCGTACGAAGACGCCCTCGATTTCGTTCCCGCCGAGGGTGAGATGCTCCGGGAGTTCGGGGAGGTCGTTGTCGCCCAGCGGCACCTGGACCTTCTTTGCCACCGCGCGGAGCAGTGCGCGGCGCTCCTCCGCCGTCTCCGGCGGGAAGAGGGGAATGTGCACGTCGAGGCGTCCCTGCCGCTTGAGGTCCACTTCGAGCAGATCGGGACGGGAGGTCGCGAAGACCCAGATGATCTTCCCCCGATTGCGGGTGTCGGACATCTCCTTTGCCAGCATCGAGTAGACCCGGCCGGAGAGACCGCTGTCGCCGTCGCCCCCCTCGCGCTTGCCGGCGGCCTGGTCGGCCTCGTCGACGAAGACCACGACCTGACCCAGCGCCCGCAGCACCGCGAAGATCTTCTCGAGGTTGGTTTCCGTCGCGCCAACCCACCGGTCGCGGAAGTTCTTGAGCACCACGCACGGAATGCCGAGTTCGCCGGCCCAGCAGGTGACGAGGAAGGTCTTCCCGGTGCCGATGCGGCCGGCGATCAGATACCCCATCGGCAGGGCGCGCAGCACCCCCCGCCGGAGCAGCTCGGCATCCTCCCGGAGCCAGGCCCGCACCGCATCGAGGCCGGCGACGTTGTCGAGGGTGAAGTCCGACTCGATGAATTCGAGCAGGCCCTGGCACTCCCGCTCGATCGTCTCCTTCTTCATCCGGCTGAGCCACTGCACGGTGATGCGCTGGCCACCCTTCAGAGCCATCGCCAGCACCCGCCGCGCGCCGACTCTGGAGATCCCCGTCAGCCGCCGGGCGAGTGCGTCGAGCGGAACATCGCTCCGCGAGGGCAGGTCGGGAAACTCTGCCTGGACCAGGGCGTCGAGATACTGCCTCATCTCCGTCTCGTCCGGCAGCGGCACGTGCAGCGTGACCGCATGCGGATTCTGCGCGACCAGTTCGTTGAGGTCGTTGAGCCCTTCGGCAAGTAGGACAGTGATGATATTGGCGTGCATCACCGACGGGTCATTCGCCCAGCCGAGCACCTTCACGACGTTGGCGCTGAAGGCGCCGCCGAGCGCCACCGCGTCGCCGCGCGGCACCACGAACTCGGCGAAATCCACCACGACCGCCAGCTTCCGCGCCTTGGCGGCCGGGTCGTTGATCGCCTGCAGGTTGAGAGTGCGGAGCAGGTAGCGGTCGATCAGTTCCAGCGCGGCCCCCGGCTCGCGCAGGTAGGTCTGATTGCGGCTGTCGTCACCGAGCGCACCGCGCAGCCACTCGCTCCAGTCCTCGCCACCCTTCACCGCGCGGATGCCCCGGCTCCGGTCGTAGTGGAGCACCACGTCGTAGCCCGTGAACATCACTTCGTCGAGGAAGGAGCGCACCGCGAGCATCCGGCCCTCGTGCGGGACGGCGTCGAAGATGTTGCCATGCAGGATGAACTGGGCGGACGCGCCGGCGCGGAACAGATCCCGCATCTCGGTGGCCCACGACGGCAGGCTGCTGGTCATCGGGACTCCCGGAGCGTGGCGCGGGCAGCGGCGGCCGGGGGTTCCTCGAGCAGGTCGTCGAACGAGCCGAGCAGCTTCTGCTGGTCGCTGAGCCACTGGGAGGCACCGCCGAGGCTGTGGGTGATTGCGTCGAGACGGGCGGACATGCCGTCCGCATCCGCGGAGAGCGCCGCCTGTTCGCGGAGCAGTTCGATCTGCTCCTGGATCCGGAGGATCTCGGCCTCGAGGAAGTCGAGCTTCTCGCGGCCCTCCTTCCGCTGGGCGACCCGCTGTTCGAGGATGTCCGCCTGACTGGAGAGGCTCCTCCGGAGGTCTTCGTGCAGGGCGGGATCCTTGAGGCGCACCTGCAGCTCCGCGAGCCGGCTCTCGATCTCCTGGGTTTCACCGAGCGTGGGCTCCTTGAGCACGCGGCTGATGGCGCGCCGCGCCAGCAGCAGCCGGACGTAGACCCAGGTGAGCTTGCCGAGATTCTCCCCCTGCACCGCGCTGCTCGCGCCGCTGGAGTCCTGCTGCTGGAACTGGTCGAGGATCGCGCGACAGCGGGCGACGAAGGCGACGTATCGCGCCTGGTCGGTGTCGGAGAGGCGGCGTACCATGGCGTCGAGCTTCGCCTTCCACTCCTGCTCGGTCCCCGCGGAGGCGCCTGACGATACCACGCGCTGGAATCTGGGGTTGGTAGCGAGCCCGAAGAGATAGGCGAGTTCGACGCCGGCGCCGATCAGCCAGAAGCCGGGGTTGCTCAGGCCGAGCAGCCCGAACGCGGCGAGCCCGATCCAGTTCGGCGCGACGAACATCCCGAAGGGACGGGCGTTGAAGGCCGCCTTGAGGTAGGAGCCGAAGGAAGCGGCCATTACCCCGGGGGCCACCCCAGCGGCCGCCCGCCGAGCAGGTGCAGGTGCAGGTGGAAGACCGACTGTCCGCCATCGGGGCCGGTGTTGGTCACCAGCCGGTAGCCGCGGGTATCGAGGCCGAGTTCCGTGGCGACCTCGGTCGCGAACGCGACCAGCCGGCCGAGGACCGCCTCGCCAGCGGGTCCGCGGGCATCGCGGGCGGAAGCGAAGTGCATGGTGGGAATGACGAGCACGTGCACCGGCGCCTGAGGGGTCAGGTCGTGAAAGGCCACCGCGTCCGCGCTGCGCTTGGCGATCTTCGCGGGGATCTCCCCGGTTGCGATTTTGCAGAAGATGCAATCAGCCATGCCGATCTCGCTCCCGTGCCCGCCAGGCGACAGTCAGGGCGGCCAGCGCCGCCGTTTCGAACCGGAGCAGGTGCGGGCCCAGGCGCACCGGCACGAAATCCGCCTCCAGGAACTCTGCCCGCTCAGTGGCGGTGAAGCCGCCCTCCGGCCCGACCGCCACGGTCAGCGTCTCGGTGGCGCCCAATGGACCGGGCACCGCACCCGCAGCGTCCGCCAGCCATCGGCGTCCCGCCCGCGGCCGCTGGAGAAACTCTCCCGGCGTCGCCGGTTCGGCGATTGTGGGAGCCCAGGCGCTGCCGCACTGCTTGATCGATTCGAGAGCGCGGCGGCGGGCCCGTTCAAGATGCGCTTCGCGGAGCTTCGTCGCCACACTGCCGGCGCGGGCCGTCTCGAGCGGGACGATCTCGGTCGCGCCCAGCTGTGCCGCCTGCTCCACCAGCAGCAGGAACCGCTCCCGGTCTCCGGCGCCGACCGCGAGGACGAGCGGGACCGGTTGCTCCTCCTCGGTAACCGACTCCACCACGACCCGCGGGCGTTTCCCCTCGATGACCAGCGACCCTTCCGCCCGGCGGCCCACGCCATCGAGGAGGCGGACCCGCTCACCGGCAACGACCCGGCGCACGGCGAGATGACGTTCTTCCTCAGGATCGAGCGCGACGGCCATCCCCGCGGCGAGAGTGCCCCCCTGCGCGAGGAGGGTGATCACGCGCGGACCGCAGCCACCGCCCACCAGCCCTCATCGAGCTGCTCGTCGATGATGCGGAATCCATGTTCCTCGAGCGGCGGGCGGAACAGGGCGGCCTCCCCCTGCTCCATGCCGGAGAAGATGGCCACCCCGTCGGGACTGAGTGCGGCGTGGATCTCCGGCAGCAGCGCGATGTTCACCAGGCGGAGGATGTTGGACACCACGATCTGCGCGGGCCCGAGCAGCGGGGCGATGACGGCGGCGTCTCCCTGCATGAACGTGACCCTGTCGGCAACGCCATTGCGCTCCGCGTTCCGCTCGGCGACCGGCAGCGATTCGTCATCCACTTCCACGCCGATCGCGCGCGAAGCACCCAGCTGGGCCCCGGCGATACTGAGGATCCCGCTGCCGCTCCCCAGATCCAGCATGAGCCGCCCCGGCCGGAGATGCCGCTGCAGCAGCAGCAGTGCCGCGCGGGTGGAGCCGTGCTCGCCACTCCCGAAGGCCATCTCGGGGTCGAGCGTGACGATCGCCTCTTCGGGGCCGGGCACATGGTCGATCCAGGACGGGACGATCGAGACGTTCCCCACATGGCGGACGCCGAGACCGGCACGCCAGGCGGTGCCCCAGTCGACTTCGGGCAGCAGCGTGTGGGTGGTTTCGATCCCGGGCCCATGGACGGCACTGAGATCCCGCGCCAGCGCTTCAGCGGAGCGCAGATTGAGCGCGAATGAGACGATGGTACCGTCGGCGCGCTCCTCCACGGCATGACCGGTCCGGCCCACCAGCCAGGCGGCGATGGCCTCGTGCCGGGCCACGTCAGACCGCACCTCAATGGCGTACCAGGTCATGCCCCCAGCGCTTCCTTGATCTTGGCCCAGAAACCGGCCGCACGCTTCGGCGGCTCACCCTCCACCTTGGCCAGCTCCTTGAGGAGCCGGATCTGCTCTTCGCTGAGCGATTCCGGGGTCCAGACGTGGGCGCGGATCAGCAGGTCCCCCCGTCCTCCCTGCCCCAGCCGCGGCAGTCCCTTGCCTTTCAACTTGAGGACCGTCCCGGCCTGGGTGCCGGGCGGGACGGTGATGCGCTCTTCGCCATGCGGGGTGGGCACAGTGAAAGCCAGCCCGAGCGCCGCCTGGGAAAAGGAGAGCGGCAGATCCATGATGAGGTCGTCGCCATCCCGCTCGAAGCGCTCGTCGCCTTTGACCTCTATCATGACCAGCAGATCGCCCGGCGGCGAATTGCGCGGGCCGACCGCACCCTGCCCCCGGAGCGTCAGGTAGTTGTTCTCCGACACGCCGGCCGGAATCTCGACCTGCACCGTCTTGTCGGTGCGGACCCGGCCCTCACCGCGGCAGTCCTCGCACGGCTTCGCGATGACGACGCCCTCGCCGGAGCAGGTCGGACAGGGACTCACCTGCACGAACTGGCCGAACATGCTGCGCGCCGCACGGCGCACTTCCCCGGTGCCGCTGCAGGTGTTGCAGGCGGTCGGCCGGGTGCCCTTCCTGGCCCCGGTCCCTTCGCAGGTCTCGCAGCGATCGAGGGTCTTCAGCTTGATGGTCCGCTTGGCGCCGGTGGCCACCTCGGCCAGCGAGATCTTCACCGACACCCGGATGTCCTGCCCCCGGCGCACCTCGTTCCGCTGCCCCTGACCGAACATCCCCTCGAACCCGCCGAAGTCGCGCATGAAGATGTTGAGCGCCTCGGAGAGATCCACGTGGTGGAACCCGCCGTAACCCTGCGACCCCGCGTTGCCACCGAGTCCCGCCTTGCCATACCGATCGTAGCGGGCCCGCTTGTCAGGGTCCTTCAGGACTTCGTAGGCCTCGGTGATTTCCTTGAACTTCTCCTCGGCGTTGTCGGCCCGATTACGGTCCGGATGCAGCTCCATCGCCATCTTCCGGTAGGCCTTCTTGATGTCGGCCTCGGAGGCGTCCTTGGCGACGCCGAGCAGGTCGTAGTATTCGCTCACTCCATCAATCCTTCCACCAGCCGGCTGGTGTGATCCACCAGGCCGACGATCTTATCGTAGGGCATGCGCGTAGGACCGATCACGCCGATGACGCCGCTCAGGTCGCCGGAGCGGTAGGACGACGTGACCAGCGTGAATCCGGCGAGACGGCTGTCGCTGTTCTCGCCGCCGATGGTGATGGTCAGACCGGTGGACCGGCGGGCCGAGAGCGCCTGCTGCAGCAGATCCCGCCGCTCGGTCAGCTCCAGCAGATCGCGAATCCGGCCACTCGAGGCGAACTCCGGCTGGCCGGCAAGCATCTGCGCGCTGCCCAGCACCACCGCCTCCGGTCCGGAGGGGAGGCCGAAGATCTCCTCTCCCTCTTCGATGAAGATGTTGAGCAGCTGCCGCTCGCCCGCCGAAGCGTCGGCATCGCGCAATCTGTCGGCCAGCGTGGTGCGGATCTCCATCAGCGTCAATCCGGCCAGCCGGTCGTTCAGGGTTTGCGCCACTCGCTGCACGACGTCGGCGGGCATGTGCCCCGCGACCTGCACGAAGATCGTGCGCACCGCGCCGCTCTTCAGATGGAACACCAGCAGCAGCCGCTCGGAGGAGACCGCGACGAGATCGAGCTTGTCGAGCACCACCCGGTCGAAGGCGGGCGCGACTGCGACGCCGAGTTCCTGGGTCAGCACGCCGAGCACCTGGGCGGCGCGGCGGAGGATCTCCTCCATGGCGCTGCGCGACGGGACCAGTTCCGCTTGCAGCATGCGCTGGTCTTCGCTGCTCGGCGGCGACAGGCGGATGAGGTTGTCCACATACCAGCGATAGGCGCGGTCGGTCGGAATGCGCCCGGCGGAGGTATGGGGGTGATACAGAAAGCCCTTCTCCTCCAGCTCGCTCATCGTGCTGCGGATGGTGGCGGAGGAGACGCCAAGCGGAAACCGCTGGACGACGGTCTGGCTTCCGGCCGGTTCGGCGGTTTCGATGTAGACCTGGATTACCGCTTCAAGAACGCGGAACTCCCGGTCGGAGAGGCCTTCGATCGACATGGGGGATAAATCTAGCAGGGAACCGGGGTTGGGGCTAAAGGAGGGGCCGGGGCAGCCGCGGTTAGTCGCGACTCCCGCCGGCCTGCGCAGCCAGACTGTCCAGTCGGAGCCACCCCTCGGCGGTCAGGACGAGGCGCCCCTCCTCCTCGATCGCCCACCCCGCTTCGCGCCAGGCATGCCGCCTCTCCGACTCCACCCAATCGAGCGGCACTCCGGCGTCGGTCCGGAGGCCGAGATAGAGATCCTCGAGTCGCTCGCTGGTAGGGTCGAGCCGCTCCTCGCCGGCGACCGCGGACTCGCCCGCCGCGACGGCGCGACTCCACGCAGCCCAGTCGCGCAGATTCCACCAGCGCAGGTCTCCCGTGGCGCTGTGAGCGGAAGGACCCAATCCCAGGTACGGTGCCCGGCGCCAATAGGCGCTGTTGTGCCGGGCCTCCCGGCCCGGCAGCCCGTAGTTGGAGACTTCGTAGTGGCGATACCCCGCACCACACAGGGTGGCGTGGGCGAGCAGAAACTCTTCCGCATAGCGCTCATCCGGCGCCGGGCTCGCCTGCCCCCGATCCACCCAGCGCCCGAGCGGCGTGTGGGTCTCCACCGTAAGCCCGTAGAGCGACAGGTGCGGGGGATTCAGGGCGAGTATCTGCGCCAGGTCAGCGGCCCAATCGCGCTCGAGATTCGCCGGCAACGCATAGATCAGGTCGAGGGAAAGATCGGTGAGCCCGGCATCCCGCAGGACGGCCACCGCCTCCGGCACCTGCGCAGCGGTGTGGGTGCGGTGCATCCACCCGAGCACGGCAGGATCGAAGGACTGGACGCCGAGCGACACCCGGTTGATGCCGGCGCGATGCCAGGCTCGTGACGAGTCCCGGGTGACATCCTCCGGATTGGCCTCGAGTGTCACTTCGGCGTCTGGAGCGATCGGCAGATCGGCGTGGATGCGCTCCATGATTCGGCCGATCGCTCCCGGCTCGAGCCGCGAGGGAGTACCGCCACCGAAGTAGACCGTCGCGATCTCGCGTGTCCCGGCCCACCGTGGATGCCCGCGCCATTCCCTCCATTCGGCCAGGACCCGGTCGGCGTATTCGGCGGAGGGTGTGTCGCGCCTGACGGCGATGGCGAAATCGCAGTAGGAGCAGCGGCGGGCGCAGAACGGGACGTGGAGGTAGAGGTGCACGATGAAAGGTAGAGGGGAGAACGGAGATCAGGATAAGGGAAAAGGGGAACCGGGAGGCGGCGGCGCCCTTTTCCCCCTTCCCGGCCCCCCTTTTCTCCGGGTTGACAGTCCTCCCGCCACTCGGCATAGTACCGCCATCCCGAAAGCCCCGTCATGCCGTCTACCGCCATCTCTCCCCAAGGGGGTTGTGTGCTCAACACTTCGTCCGCCCGCCAGCGCCTGGCGCTGGCCGTCGCCGTGGTTGCACTCGCCGCACCGTCACTCCTCGCCGCCCAGCTCCGCACCGAGTTTACCCCATTCGTCGCGAGCTACTACGGCGTGACCCACCTCGGCGAGGGCACGGGGGGCCCGCTGGCGGGCAATGCCTTCACCGTCGACCAGAACAACGCCTTTGCCGCGGGCGCCCGAATCACGCTGCCGGTTGGCGGACGGCTCGCCATTGAAGGCGAATTCACCTACTCCGCCAGCGGACTGAGCATCACCGAGAAAGATGCGATCACCACCGGCATCGATGGTGGCGCCTCACAGAAGGGCAACGTGATGTTCGGCAGCATCCGCGCGGTGATTTCGCCCCGGCGCAGCAACCTGTTCCTGCTCGTGGGACCTGCCATTGTGACCCGGGGCGGCGATGCGTGGAAGGGCGTCAAGAAGTCGGACATCACCGACTTCGGTGGCGTGGTCGGCCTCGGCATTCGCGCCAGCGTCACTCCGCGCTTCCGGATCAATTTCACCGCCGAGTCCTATCTGTATTCGTTCAACGGCGGCGGAACCAAATCGAAGTTCCAGTCGGACATCCTCGTCTCGCTGGGCGTGCCGATTGCGCTCAGCCACTGAGCCGTGTGCGGCAGGCTGAACGAGAGCGGGGCGGGTCATCCAGACCCGCCCCGCTCTTCTCTATGCCCCCGGTCCAGCCTCTATCTGTCCGCCCGAACCGGGCCCGGATTCGCTCGGGGCGTCGTCCCGCCGTCGCCGAGCTGGCCCTTGTCATTCCGGCCCCAGCAGAGCGGCTCCCCGCCACGGCTGAGACCGCAGGTATACCCCTCGCCGGCAGAGATCGAGGCGAACCCGCTCCCGCCTGCGACGGCCACCGGCTTCGACCGGTCGGCGCGGGACCCCTCGCCCAGCTGACCGGCGCGGTTCTCACCCCAGCAGTACGCCTCACCCGACGAGGTCAGGGCACAGGTGTGGGCGCCGCCCGCGCTGATGTCGCGGAAGGTCTGCGCCGTGCTCACCGCCTGTGGCGAGCTACGATCGTCCTTCGAGCCATCTCCCACCTGCCCGCTCTCGTTGGAGCCCCAGCAATAGGCCTTGCCTGCGTTGGTGAGGCCGCAGGTATGCTTGCCGCCCGCCGCGATGCGGGTGAAGACCTGGTTTCCGGAGACGTCGATCGGCTCGACCTGCTGCTCCTGGCCGCCGAACCCGAGCTGCCCAGAGAATCCGTCGCCCCAACAGAAGGCCTTGCCGGTGGCGGTCAGCGCGCAGGTATGGCTCCCGCCCGCGCTGACGGCGACGAAGGAGGGACCGCCCTTGACTGCCACGGGCTTCCGCCGGTCGTTGTCCGACCCGTCGCCCAGCTGCCCCTCCTTGCCCTTGCCCCAGCAGTAGACTTTCCCGCCTGACAGGCCGCAGGTATGCGCGCCGCCAGCGGAGAGTGCCGAGAAGCTGAGGCCGCCGGCCACCGCCACCGCGCTGGTCGTGCTGGTGGCGGTGCCATCGCCGAGCTGACCCTGTCTGTTGTCACCCCAGCAGACCGCCCGGCCGCCTGACAGGAGACCGCAGGCGTGCCCCCGGCTCAGGGTGAGGTCGGTGATGCCGTTCGTCCCCTCGACGGCCGTCAGTCCCTGACCACCGGCGCCCCAGCAGACCGCACCGTTCTGCGCGATGCCGCAGGAGAAGGCCCCGCCCGCTTCGACCGCACGCCGCGGGAGCAGCGCGGCATTACCCCCGGTGGGGGCCGGAGTGGTGACTGGCGTGCTGGGCGGATTCGTGGCCGGTGTCGTCGGGGTGACGACCGGCGGCGGATTCGGCTTCGGGTTGGCGGCGATCGGAGGCGGGGGCGGAGCCAGTACCGTGACTCGCTCGCTCGCGCTCTTGCCTTCGGCGTCGGCGCGGATGTCCGCGCTTCCGGCGGCCACGGCGGTGACCACACCCCGGCCGTTCACGCTGGCCACCTGCGGCGCGCTGGAGGTCCAGGAGATGCTGCGGTCACTCAGCTCTTTTCCCTTCGCATCCCGAGCGACCGCACTCCACTCGGAACTCTCCCCCACCTTGAGATTCTTCGCCGCGGGCGTCAGCACCACCGCCGCGACCGCCACCGTCGCCTCACTCACCGTGACAGTCGCACTGGCGGACTTGCCTTCGGCGGAGGC
>DAINRP010000014.1:0-28379 GCA_036741755.1 Gemmatimonadales bacterium | reverse complement strand
ACCGGGTGGATGTGGCTCACGGTGGAGTTCAGTCCTCGCCGCGCGGAGGGCGCCGCTCGCGCTTGCGGGCACCCCGCTGCTTCTTCGCCGTGAGCCGCCGTTCCTTGGCCGCACGACTCGGGCGGGTGGCCTTGCGGCGCTTGGTGATGGCGAGGGCCCGAGACAGGATCTCCTGGAATCGCTCGATCGCCAGTTCGCGATTCTGGGCCTGGCTCCGCGTCTCACTGGCGACGATGCGCAGCAATCCGTCGGCGGTGAGCCGGGTGGCCAGGCGCGCGAGCACCTGCGCGCGCTGGTCCTCCCGCAGGTTCGGACTCGATCGAGCGTCCCACCAGAGCTCGATCCGGGTCGAGGAGGTGTTGACGTGCTGGCCGCCCGGCCCTCCGCTCCGGCTCGCGCGGAACGAGAGTTCGGCGAGGGGGATGGCGACCGTCGGCGTCACGCGGATGGCGGCTGGCTCCGTCATGCGCGGAAGTCTGGAGCCGTCGGGCCCGTGGTGGAAGGGGACGGCTGTTGTGACCCGGGCTGCCCGCTTACGTTACCGCCATGACCTCGATCACGGCGCTCGAATCCCACCTCGCCGGCCTCGGCCGAGTGATGCTCGGCTATTCGGGCGGGGTTGATTCCGCGCTGCTTGCGGTCGCCGCGCGCCGCGCGCTGGGGGCCGACCGGTTCCTCGCTGTGATCGGCCGCAGCGATTCCTATCCCGCCGCCCAGTACCACTCGGCCCTCGAGACCGCCCGGCGCTTCGATGTGCCGCTGTTCGAGATCGAAACCCACGAACTCGAGAATCCCGACTACCGCGCCAATGCGCCGGATCGGTGCTACTTCTGCAAGACGGAGCTCTGGAGCCGGCTCGGCGCCCTTGCGCGCGCACAAGGATTCGACACGATCATCGACGGCACCAACGCCGACGATCTGACCGAGCACCGCCCCGGCGCCCGAGCCGCGGAAGAGCGCCATATCCGGTCTCCGCTGCTGGAACTCGGCTGGACCAAGGCCATGGTCCGCGAGGCAGCGAGGGCACTCAGTATCCCGATCTGGGATGCACCAGCGGCCCCCTGTCTGTCGAGCCGGATTCGATACGGACTCGAGGTCACCCCGGAGCGGCTCCGTCAGGTCGAGGCGGCGGAGGCCTTCGTCCGGTCGCTGGGTATCGAGGGTGATCTCCGCGTCAGGCATCGCGGTGATGAGGCGTCGGTCGAGGTCGCGGACGGAATGCGCAGCCGGGTCGAGGCGCAGTGGGAGACGATCGCCGGACGCCTGCGCGACCTCGGCTTCCCGCGAGTGCGACTTGACCCCCGCGGCTACCGGCGCGGGGGACTCCTGACCGAACTCCCGGTGCTGGGCGTCTGATGCGACTGTTCGCCGCGTTGCCGGTCACCGGCGGCGCGATGCTGGAACTGACCGAACTGATCGGGGAGTGCGAGCGCACCGACTGGCCGGTGCGCTGGGTGAGGCCTTCCGGTCTTCATCTGACGGTGAAGTTCCTCGGCGAGAGCGATCCTGCGCTGGTCCCGGAGATCGAAACCGCGCTTCGGCTCGCCTGCCGCGGGGTGGCGATGATCCCGCTTGCTCCGATCGAGGTCGGGGCCTTTCCCAGCCTGGCCGGGGCGAGAGTGCTCTGGGCGGGGTACCAAGCCGAGCCGGCGCTGGAACTGCTGGCGCACCGGGTGGAGCAGGGGTGCGCACTCCTGGGCTTCCCGGTCGAGGGTCGTCCCTTCCGCCCGCACGTGACGATTGGGCGGACACGGGCGGGCCGCTCGCTCCCCCAGTCTGCGATACCGGTGCTGGAACAGCGGCAGATACGGAGCGGCTTCCTCGCGGATCGGCTGGTCCTCTACAACAGCATCACCGGTCCGAACCGGGCGGAGTACGCTTCGCTCGCGACCATTGCACTGGGTGCCTGATGCGGCTCTGGACTCTCCCATTTCGGGTGTTAGGCATCTTTGTCCTGGCGGGACTCGTCAGCGGTGCCTGGCTGTTCCGCGCCGAGATTCTCCGGCTGGTCCGCCCGCAGATCGCCCGGGTGACCGGGTCACCCAGAGCGGACGGGGCCGGCAGGCCGGGGCCGGCTGCGCTGGCACGGGCGAAGGACAAGGTAGACAGCCTGCATGGCTGGGGTGCCGATTCCGTGGTCCTCACTGCCAATGAAATGGCGGCGCTGCTCGTCGACGGATTGCCCAATGAGGCGCGGGGGCACCTCGACTCCATGAGCCTCGAACTGGGAGAGTCACGGGTCACCGTCTCCGCGCGGCTCGAGACGGCCCAGATCCCGAAAGAGTCGCTCGGGCCGCTCGCGGGCGTGCTGGATCCCTGGGAGCGGGTGTTGGCGGCGGGCCCTGTCAGGGTGGTAAAGGTGGGACAGGCGGAGTGGCGCATCGACGCGCTGGTGCTGCGCGGGATCACACTGCCGGAAGCGACGAGCCGTCGGCTGGTGGAGCGCGCGCTGCCCGGTGCCACCGGCGGTGTCGTTCCGCTCACCCTGCCCAAGGGCGTCGCGGGGATACGGGTTCGGCGGGACGGCGTTTCGCTCTATCGGCAGGGGTCGCCATGACCCATCGCCTGCTGGTCGTGGATGACGAACCGGGCGTCCGGAGCGCGCTGAAGCAGGTGCTCGAGTACGAGGGCATCGAGGTTCGTACCGCGGCCTCGGGAGGCGAGGCGCTGTCGCTCTACCCCGCCTACCGGCCCCATCTGGTCTTCCTTGACGTGAAGATGGCGGGCCTCGACGGCTTGGAGACGCTCACCCGGCTCCGCGAGCTCGACCCGGAGGCCGTCGTGGTGATGATCTCCGGTCACGGCACGATCTCGACTGCGATCGATGCCACGCGCCGCGGCGCGTTTGACTTTCTCGAGAAGCCGCTGGATTCGGACCGCCTGCTCGTCACCGTCCGCAACGCCCTGCAGCACGCCGACCTCTCCGAGGAGTACGCCCGGCTTCGTAAGGAAACGTCGGACCGCTTCCAGATGGTCGGTGACAGCCCCGCGCTGCGGCGGGTCCGGGAGATCATCGCCCGCGTTGGTCCCACCACGGGCCGGGTACTCATCACCGGGGAGAACGGTACCGGCAAGGAACTCGTCGCCCGGGCGGTACACGAGAGCTCGCCCAGGCGTTCCCGGGCCTTCGTCGAGGTCAACTGTGCCGCGATTCCCGCGGAGCTCATCGAGAGCGAACTCTTCGGGCACATGAAGGGCTCGTTTACCGGGGCGGTGACGGATCGCGAGGGGAAGTTCGAGCTGGCCGACCGGGGCACGCTGTTCCTCGACGAGGTCGGTGACATGTCCCCTTCCGCACAGGCCAAGGTACTGCGTGCGCTGCAGGAGGGTGTCATCACGCCGGTGGGCGGCACCAAGCAGATCAAGGTTGACGTACGGGTGATCGCGGCCACCAACCGGAATCTCGAAGAGGAAATCGCCGCCGGCGGATTCCGGGAGGACCTCTATTACCGGCTGAACGTGGTCCCGATCGCGGTGCCGCCGCTCCGGGAGCGGCGCGAGGACATTCCGGCGCTGGTGGCGTTCTTTACCCGGCAGCTGGCGGGCGGGGCGGGGGCGGCGGGCAAGCGCCTTGATGCGTCGGCGATCGAACGGTTGCAGCGCCGTTCGTGGCCCGGCAACATTCGGGAACTGCGCAACGCCATCGAGCGTCTTCTCATCCTCTCGCCTGCGAAGATCATCAGCGGGGCAGAAGTGCGCCGCCTGCTGGGAGACGCCGGCATGGCCGAGCCGGAGCCTGAGGAAGCCGCTCCGGCGGACGACTCGCTCGGTGAATTCAAGGAAGTGAACGAGAAGGTCTTTATCGCGGCCAAGCTGCGCGAGTTCGACTGGAACATCACCGAGACCGCGCGTGCCCTGAAGATGTCGCGCTCGGCCCTCTACAAGCGGATCGAGCGCTTGGAGCTTTCCCGGGACGACCAATGAGCGATCAGCCACGCGACTGGGACAAGGAACTCGCCGACATCGACAAGGTGATCGCGAAATCTCCGGCGCAGTCCCCCGCCCCGCGGGGGGCTCCGCCCGTCCCGCAGGGCGGGGGCGGCCGAATGACGGCGCCTGCGTCAGGTGGCCGCTTCCCGGTGTTCACGACCTGGCTCCGCGTGGGCCTCGGGCTGGCGCTGGCGGTGGCGATCACCCAGTGGCCCTACCACAACGCCTGCGGCCTCAACCTCGCGGTCTACCTGGGTGCCATCGTCACCGTGGTCGTGGCTGGCGTCTGGAGCTCGATCACCTCATGGCAGCGCCGCCTCGGGTTCGCCCACTTCCTCTCCCTGCTGGTCCTGCTATGGGGGCTGGTGCTGACGGCCAGGGAGGTACTGCCTCGCGTCGGGTACGCCCGGCATGCGCGCAGCTGGAGCTGTGACGCCGGCGTCGAAGCCTCCTGAGCAACGCGTGATGGTTCCACTGGCCCCAGCCCGCTGAGGGCTGTCTGCACTCATGACGACTACCTACAAGAATCTCATTGGCGGCGAGTGGCTCGCGCCGAGCACCCGGCGCTACCTCGAGAATCGGAATCCGGCGGACACGCGCGACCTCATTGGCCGGTTCCCGGACTCCGGGCCCGCCGACGTCGAGCGGGCGGTGCGCGCCGCAAGGCGGGCCTTCGAGCAATGGCGTCTGGTGCCTGCGCCGGCTCGGGGCGATCTGCTCCGGCGGCTCGGAGAACTGCTGGTCGAGAACAAGGAAGCGCTGGCCGAGGGGATGACCCGCGAGATGGGCAAGGTTCTGACGGAAACCCGCGGCGACGTCCAGGAGGGGATCGATACGGCGTGGTACGCCGCGAGCGAAGGTCGCCGACTCTTCGGACGCACCGTACCTTCCGAATTGCGGGCCAAGTGGGCCATGAGCTGGCGTCGGCCGATCGGCGTCTGCGGGCTGGTGACCCCGTTCAATTTCCCGCTGGCGATTCCAACCTGGAAGATGTTCCCGGCGCTCGTCTGTGGAAACACAGTCGTGCTCAAGCCGTCCGAGGATGTGCCGCACACCGCCCACCGGCTCGTCGAGCTGGCGCTCGAGGCGGGATTCCCCGCCGGCGTCATCAACCTGGTGCATGGCCGTGGGGAGACGGCGGGCAAGGCCCTTGTCGAGCATCCGCTGGTTCCAGTGATCTCCTTCACCGGCTCGACGTCCACGGGATCCCTGATCGGCGAGAGCTGCGGGCGGATGCACAAGCGTTTGTCGCTCGAGATGGGCGGGAAGAATGCGATGATCGTCATGGACGATGCCGATCTCGATCTCGCGCTCGAGGGCGTGCTGTGGGGCGCCTTCGGCACCACCGGGCAGCGCTGCACCGCCACCAGCCGCCTCCTGCTGCATCGCAAGGTCCACGACCGGTTCCTTGGCCGCCTCGCGGCACGCGCCGCCCGGCTGCAGCTCGGCGATGGCCGGAAGCCGGACACCGAGGTGGGGCCGCTGATCCACCAGGAATCTCTCGCGAAAGTTGCGTCGTACATCGAGGTCGGTCGGCAGGAGAAGGCCGAACTCGTCACCGGCGGACGCCGTCCCAAAGGGGCGGCATGCGCCCATGGCTGGTTCCACGAGCCGACGATCTTCGCGGGCGTGAAGCCCGGCTCGCGCCTGGAGCAGGAAGAGATCTTCGGTCCCGTGCTAAGTGTCGTCCGGATCGACTCCCTCGATGACGCGATTCGCATCAACAACGGAGTCCGGTACGGGCTGTCGAGTTCGCTCTACACCCGGGACGTGCACGCCGCGTTCCGGGCCATGCAGGACCTCGACAATGGCATCACCTACATCAACGCCCCCACCATCGGGGCCGAAGCGCACTTGCCATTCGGCGGAGTGAAGCAGACCGGGAACGGACACCGGGAAGGCGGCTGGGAAGTCTACGAGTTCTATTCGGAAACAAAGGTGGGGTACGTGGACTATTCCGGTACCCTGCAGCGTGCGCAGATCGACAACTATGATGAGGGTTGAACCCCCGCTTGCGCCGCTTTTTGGGCAAGGCTAAGGTTCTTGTAGAAGCTCCTTCCTGCCTGCGGTGAGGCAATCGTCCATGCGTCCAATGCGAGTGGGTAGCGGCAAGCGAGGGTCGTCGTCGTTCGACGAAGGCTCGCTCGACCAATACCTTCGGGAGATCAGCAAGTATCCGCTGATCAATCAGGAGGAGGAGGTCCGCCTCGCCCAGCGCATTCGCACCGGTGATCCGGAATCACTCGACAAGCTGGTCCGCAGCAATCTCCGTTTCGTCGTTTCCGTCGCCAAGAAATACCAGAACCAGGGCGTGTCGCTCTCCGACCTGATCAATGAGGGCAACCTCGGCCTGATCCGCGCCGCGCACAAGTTCGACGAGACCAAGGGCATCAAGTTCATCTCCTATGCGGTGTGGTGGATCCGACAGGCCATTCTGCAGGCGCTCGCCGAGCAGAGCCGCATCGTCCGGGTGCCGCTCAACCGCGCCGGCACGCTGCACCGCATCGGCAAGCGCTCCGCGGCGCTGCTGCAGGAACTCGGCCGGGAGCCGACGCCCAAGGAGATCGCGGAGGGGATGGACATCACGCTCGAAGAGGTGCAGAAGACCCTCTCGATTTCCCAGAACCACCTGTCCCTCGATGCGCCGCTTACGCCTGGTGAGGACAACAAGCTTCTCGACTATCTCGCCGATACCAGCGGCGCTGGGGCCGACACCGATACCTTCGAGAAGGCACTGACCGAGTCCATCGAAGAGGTGCTGTCGACCCTGAAGGAGCGCGAGGCGAAGATCCTGCGGCTCTATTTCGGGCTCGATGGCCCCGAGCCGATGACGCTCGAGGAGATCGGCAGTCTGCTCGGGATTACGCGTGAACGGGTCCGGCAGATCAAGGAAAAGGCGCTTACCCGCCTGCGCCATGTGAGCCGCGCCCGCGCGCTGGAGTCGTTTCTCTCCTAGCACCAGCCCGATCTCCCGAATACAGGACGACCCTCCGGCTCTTCCGAGCGGAGGGTCGTTTCGCGTCCGGGGCAGGGCGGACCCGGCGCTATTCGCCCCGCAGGATTCGCTCGACCTGGGCGAACTCGATCAGGAATGCGTCGTGCCCGTACTGGCTCGCGATCTCCCTGTAATGCGCGTTCGCCCCTCCGCGCCGGTAGGCCTCCACCCATGCTTTCACCTCGGCCGGGTAGTAGAGAATATCGGTGTCGATGCCCACGCCGATCACCTCCTTCACGCGGGTCCCCGTCTCGCGGCCCGCGGCTTCGAGGTCGCCGACGTCATGGGTGTCCATCGCCTGCATGAGCGCGACGTAACTTCGCGCGTCGAACCGGGCGACCAGCTTCTCGCCATGCCGACGGAGGTAGTGCTCAACATCGAAGATTCCGGGCACCCGGCTCTGCCTGCGGCCGAACCGCTCCTCGAATTCAGCCTGCGATCGATAGGTGATCATTGCGATCGCTCTGGCCGCCGCGAGCCCCGCCGTGGGTCCGAGACCGCGGGGGTACTTGCCTCCCTGCCATGCGGGGTCTGCCGCAATCGCCATGCGCTGTGCCGCGTTCCACCCGATCGCCTGGGCTGTGGTCCGGGCCGGCGCCGCGAAAACCACGAGGCGCTCGACGGGTACCGGAGTGACGCGGCCCCACTCCAGCGCGACCATGCCGCCGAGGGAACCGCCGGTGGCGACGATCAGTCGCGGAATACCCAGGTGTTTGAGGAGGGGGATGTGCGCGCGGGCGAGGTCGCCGGCGGTCAGGGCGGGGAAGCTCCCGTCCGGGACGTCGCTTGGCCCGGAGGAACCGTAGCAGCTTCCCAGCAGATTCGCGGCGATGACCGGATGCCGGGTGGTGTCCAGACATCGGCCGGGGCCGATGACCGGTTCCCACCATGAGTCGACGTCGGCACTTCCCGTCAGCGCGTGGAAGACCAGGTGCGCCCCCTCCTGCCGGGCAAGTGCCGCCTCACCAAAGAGGCGGTACCGCAGGCGGGCGTCCCTGATGAGGTCACCGCGTTCGGTGTGAAATTCGCCGAGAGGCAGATCAGCCGGAGGTGCGTCGAGGGCGGAGTGCACGATGGCGGGTCCGGAATTCAGGAAGCGCGCAGCGCCGGCGCCGCACCGGTACCATGCCGCAGCACAAATGCCGCGTGAACGATGCGGGTGGCCGCCACACTGTCCGCCGCTGCCACGATGAATCGGGGACCGTTCGCCGCGGGCTGGATGTCACGGGGGGTGAGCCCCGCCGCGATCAGGGCATCACGCAGGGATTCGGTGGCGGCCGCGGCGTCGCCTGGCTCCGCCGAGATCGCCGTGATTTCGGCGATGCCGTTCTCGAGCACGAGCGTCGCGACGGCCCGCAGATGCGCGAAGGGCGCCTCACGGAACACGCTGGTGGCTGGTTCATCGCTCTGCAGCGAATGAAAGCTGAGCCGAAGCCCATGCTGCTCGGCGAGACGTGCCGCATCGACATGCACGATCTTCGCTCCCGCGGCGGTCAGTGCCGACAGGAATCTGTGTGGGGCTGCACTGATCGGAAGTCCGTCAGTGACCAGCTTCGGGTCGGCGGTGCGGAGTCCGTCGGCGTCCTTCACGAACGCCGCGCGAGTCGCACGCAGCGCCACTGCGAGGGCCACCGCCGAGGTGTCGGTGCCCCCCCGCCCGAGAGTGGCGACCCGGCCCCGCTTCCAGCCCTGAAAGCCGGTCACGACCGGGATCACGCCGCGCTTCAGCAGCCGCTCCAGACGGTCGCCGGCAATGGAATGAATCCGCGCCCCACCGAATCGCCCGCTGCCAAGGATGCCGGCCTCCCTCGCATCGAGCGAGACCGCCTCCACGCCGATCTGGTTGAGGGCCAGCGCCAGCAGGGAAGCCGTGACGACTTCGCCCGTGGCGACGGCTCGGTCCGCCTCGGCCCCTGAGGGCGCCCGATTCGGGCGACCGGCCCGGTCGCCGGAGGTCCCGGAGGATGCGGCACGCCGCACCTCGGCGGCGAGGCCGAGGAGGTGATCCGTCACCCCGCGGCGCGCACTGGCCACGGCCACCACCGGCTCCCGCGCCGACAATCGGGCGAGCCGGTGCGCCTCGGCGGCGATACGCTCAGGGGAGGCGAGCGCGTCTCCCCCGAGCTTCACCACGACGGGACGACAGGACATCAGGCGGCGCCTGCCTTCGCCGCCGGCTGGTTCGACGCGGGCGTCGTGCCGAGCGCCTGGTCGAGGTCGGAGATCAGGTCGCGCACGTCCTCGAGTCCCGCCGAAATGCGGACCAGTTCGGCCGTAACGCCGGTGGCCTTCTGCTGCTCTGGTGTCAGCTGTTCGTGGGTCGTGGACGCCGGGTGGATGATCAGGGACTTCGCGTCTCCGACGTTCGCGAGCAGGGAGAAGAGTTTCACCTTGTCGATGAGTGCTCGTGCCGCGGTGTTGCCACCCTTGATTCCGAACGTCAGCACCCCACCGAAGCCTCCCTCCAGATAGCGGCGGGCGTTCTTGTGCTCCGGATGATTCTCCAGACCGGGATAGGAGACCCATTCAACCCGGGCGTCCTTCTGCAGCCACTGCGCGAGGGCGAGGGCATTCTCCGAGTGGCGCCGGATTCGGAGCGGCAACGTCTCCAGCCCCTGGAGGAAGAGGAACGCGTTGAACGGCGAGAGCGCCGGACCGAGGTCGCGCAGCAACTGGACGCGCAGCTTGATGATGTAGGCCAGGTTCTTGAACGCGTCGGTGTACACCAGGCCGTGATAGGACGGGTCGGGCGACGAAAATTCGGGGAAGCGGACTCGGGCTCTTTCGCTGGCCCAGTCGAAGGTGCCGGCGTCCACGACAACGCCACCGATCGAGGTACCGTGCCCGCCAATCCACTTGGTCGCCGAGTGGACCACGATGTCCGCGCCGTACTTGATAGGCCGGCAGAGCGTCGCCGCGCCGAAGGTGTTGTCGACGATGAGGGGGATGCCGGCGTCGTGCGCGATCTTCGCCAGGGCCTCGAAGTCGGGGACGTCGAGCCGTGGATTGCCGATCGTTTCGACGTACAGTGCCCGGGTCCCTGGGTTGATTGCCTTGCGGACGCTGTCGTGGTTGTGAATATCGACGAACGTCGTAGTGATGCCCCACTTCGGCAGCGTATAGGCGAACAGGTTGTAGGTACCGCCGTAAAGCGTCTGCGAGGAGACGATGTTGTCGCCCGCGCGCGCCAGGTTCAGGATCGCCAGGGTCTCGGCCGCCTGTCCGCTTGCCACCCCCAGCGCGGCGACACCCCCTTCGAGTTCCGCAACGCGCTTCTCGAAGACATCGGTCGTCGGGTTCATGATGCGGGTGTAGATGTTGCCGAACTCGCGGAGGCCGAACAGGTTCGCGGCGTGCTCCGTGTTGTTGAACACGTAGCTCGTGGTCGCGTAGATCGGGACCGCGCGGGAGTTGGTGGTCGGGTCGGGAACCTGGCCAGCGTGGATGGCGAGGGTATCGGGATGGTAGGTCATCGGTGGTGCTCCTGTCGGTCAACGGTGGTGGTGCCGAATGCGCGAAAGCAGAACGGCCCGATTCACGTTGGGTGAACCGGGCCGGGCGGTGGTCTTCGGGATCGCGGCGTTACATCACTGTGTCGCCTGACCGAGACGCGCGCTGGCGCAGTCCACCCCGCGGGGGGTGCACATGCACTTGCAGCGACACATCTCTGGGCAGCGCTTCATGAGCGAAACGTCTCCCTGGGGTGGTGCGGCGGTGCAAACGAAAAAACCCCCGCGGCCACGAGCGCGGGGGATATCCCACGGCTCTTTAGCTCTTTGGTTCGGGGTCCAACAGCCCCAGGCGGTAGCAAGTGGCCCTAAATCCGTCCGCCGGATGCCAAGCTAAGAAGCCGGGCGTGCATCGTCAAGTAGGGCGGGCCGCCCGGCCCGCCGCCACCGCTCAATAGTCGCCCAGATCCTCCATGTCCTCGACCGTGTCGGCCTCGGTCGTCGGATACATGGCAATGCAGATGTAACTCGCGGGGTGTTCCCGCGCCCAGGACCGGAAGGTCAGCTGCTGCTGGAGCGCCGCCTCGAGTTCGGCCAGCGCCTCGTCCGAGATCGGGGAGGGTTTGACCCGTTTGTGCCGGTGCATTTCCTGGATGCTCGCCGACAGCAGGGTAATCAGAAGATCCCGGTTGATGCATAGCTCAACCGGCATCAGCATGTTGATGCCGCGGGGGAGCGGGTACCCTGACTTGGCTGGTTCAGCCGCAGGTTCAGGCTGTGCTTCAGCAGCCGGGAGCTCCGGGGTCCAGTCCTTCATCAGACGGCTGATGCGGTTCTTCATCATGGTTCAGGGATCCTGAGGGGGTCTCCTTCAAGTCATCGGATGGGGACGGTGAAAACTTGAGGGGCTGCGGCTAGATTCAAACCTCAAGCAGCATCAGCGCTTACACCTGTTCGAGGTTTCCAGGACCCATGGCCAGCAACCCATCCTTCGACATTTCCACTGGCGCCGACCTCCAGGAAGTCGATAACGCGGTCAATCAGGCCCTTAAGGAGGTCGCCCAGCGATACGACTTCAAGGGCACCAGCTGCACGATCGAGTTCGACCGCACCAAGGCCGAGATACGCCTGCTGGCGGATGATGAATTCCGCATGGGGCAGCTCGTGGATGTCCTGGAAGGGAAGATGATCAAGCGCGGTGTCCCGGTGAAGAACCTCGATCGCGGTGAACTGATCCCCTCGATGGGCACCTCGGTGCGGCGGGTCATCAAGCTCACCCAGGGCATCAGCACCGAAACCGCGAAGAAGATCGTCAAGGCAATCAAGGAGCAGGGCTTCAAGAAGGTCCAGGCGCAGATCCAGGGCGAGGAGGTGCGGGTGACGGCGCCCTCCCGGGATGAGCTTCAGGCGGTAATCGCATTTCTCCGTACCCAGGACTTCGAGATCGAGCTCAAGTTCGGGAACTACCGCAGTTGAGAACCCTCTGCCGGCGCGGCGCGGCGGGTCTCGCGGTTGTCGCGCTCGCCACCTGCGCTCCGCAGGAGGCTCCCGAGACTGTTCCCACTCCGGAGACACGGTCGCCCGAGATACGCGTCGGCCTGGTCACCGGAGCCCCGCGGCTGGATGTAATGGGCGACAGTGGCCTGACCATCACCGATGCCGAAGGAGCTGCGATCGCCGCCGCGGAGGCCGCCGTGACCTGGCGGGTCCGTCTCGATGGACCCGGTCTCGCCGCCGACGGGCCGAGGGGCTGGGTCGTGAGCCAGCAGCAGACGATCACCGTAGGTCCGAGAGCCGAAGGAGGCCTGGTCTTTGTCGGGGGGAAAGCCTATCGCGGCCGGGTGAGCGTGGTCCGTGACCGCTCTGGGCTCACCGCCATCAATACCGTGGGTCTGGAGGACTACCTCACCGGGGTGGTTGGCGCCGAGATGGGTAGGCGGGATTCCACCGAGGCGGAGGCGCTCGCGGCGCAGGCCATCATCTCGAGGACCTTCGCCATTCGGAACCTCGGCAAGCGGGCGACGGAAGGGTTCGATCTGTACGCCACGGTGGCCGACCAGGTCTACGGCGGTGTCGCCGCCGAATACCCGCTTACCCGGTGGGCGGTTTCGCATACGGCCGGACTGATTGTTACGTGGGAGGGCGTCCCGATCGATGCCTTCTTCTACTCGACCTGCGGCGGGCGGACGGCGGACGGGACCGAAGTCTTCGCGGGGGCGGACCGGCCCTATCTCACGTCGCTTCCGGACACCGATCCCGACGGGCGAGCCTATTGCCGGATTTCTCCCCGGTATGAGTGGCATGAGGAGTGGACGGCGGAGCAGCTTCGCGGAGTCCTCCGCCAGTCGCTCCCCACGCTCACGGGGACGCCCGCCGAACAGGTCGGTGCAGTGACAGGGGTGGCGATTGCCCGGCGCACCCGCTCGGACCGAGTCGCCCGGATCACTGTGTCGCTCAATCGTGGCAGTGTCTCGATCGACGGCCCTGCGGTGCGCCTGGCGCTGCATCCCGTCGGCCAGGTTTCGCTCCGTAGCGCCCTCTTTCAGCTGCGGGAAGTCCGGCAGGGGGGGGCGCTTCGGTCACTGCTTGCGGACGGATCGGGTGCCGGTCACGGGGTCGGGTTCTGCCAGTGGGGATCGGTGGGACGCGCCCGGGCCGGCCAGGATGCGCCGACGATCCTCGCCGCCTACTTTCCCGGCACGGCCATTAGTCGTGCCTACTGAGTCTCGCTCGAGAGGAGAGGGCATGTCGGAAGCGCTCAAGCTCGGCATCATTGGCGCCGGGGCCATCACCCAGGTCGCTCATCTTCCCGTCCTCCGGAAGTTGAAAGGGGTCGAAGTCGTCGCCATCTGCGACACGGACCTGCCCAAGGCCCGGGCGCTCGCGACTCGATTCCAGGTTCGCGATGCCTTCAGCGACATCGAAGAACTCCTCGAATTCGAGCAGCTCGATGCGGTCGCGATCTGTACCCCCAACCATCTCCATGAGCCGCATGCGCTCGCCGCGCTGACCGCCGGGGTGCATGTGCTGGTGGAGCGGCCGTTGTCGCTGACCGGCGCCGGGGCCCAGCGCATTCTGAAGCAGGCGGAGAAGCGCGACCGGATCCTGATGGTCGGCTTGAATCAGCGCTACCGCTCCGACGTGCAGCTGGTCCGCAGCTTCGTGCAGAGCGGGGAACTCGGGAAGATCGAGAGTATCCGCGGCAGCTGGCATGTCTTCCGTCCCAAGCGCAACCAGCTTGGATGGCGGCAGCGCCGCGACGAGTCCGGCGGCGGGGCCATTCTCGATCTCGGCCATGTGATCCTGGATCTCGGATTCTGGCTTTCCAACAACCCCAAGCCCATCCGGGTGAGTGCGGTGCTGCAGGGAGGGGAGGGCGCTCGCGGGGTCGAGCACTCGGGGAGCGCGATGGTGATCTGCGAGGGCGGCTTCTCGCTCTTTGTGGACGTGACGTGGCACCACGTCGGCGAGGGCGAGCGCTTCGGCCTGGGGTTGCGCGCCAGCAAGGGATCGGCCGGGATCAACCCGCTCAACGTCTGGAAGGAGCTGAACGGCGTCCCGACCGATGTCGCTCCGACCGGCGCGATTGGCCGCGAGAACACTTTCACCGCGTCCTACCGGGCCGAGTGGGCCCACTTTCTGGCAGTGCTTCGCGGGGAAGCCAAGGGTTTCGACAACCAGGAGCAGGTCACGCTGCATCGCGTCATCGATGCGATCTACAAGTCCGCGGCGTCGGATGGCAAGGATGTAGAGCTGTGACCTGGAGAAACCCCGCCGCGGCGGGGAGGCTGTGCCCCTGGTTGCTGCTGCTCGCCCTTGTATTCGGCGGCCCGAAACGCCTGCCGGCCCAGGTCACCGGACCGCGCGCCATGCAGGCGCCCAGTCCGCCGGGATCCGAGCTCACGATTTCGATCATGACCATGGGAGTCGGCGCGGAGGTCTGGGAGCGCTTCGGGCACAACGCCATCGTGGTCGAGGACCGATGGCAGGGCACCAGCGTCGCCTACAACTACGGCATGTTCAGCTTTCGGCAGGAGAATTTCCTGCTCCGGTTCATCCAGGGGCGGATGTGGTACTGGATGGCTGGCTACCCGACGGAAGACGATGTGCCGCGCTACATCGCGGCCCGGCGATCAGTCTGGAAGCAGGAACTCAACTTGACCCCAGCGCAGCGGCTGGCGATGCGGGAGGCGCTTGAACACAACGCGCTCGACGAGAACAAGTTCTACCGCTACGACTACTACCTCGACAACTGCTCCACCCGGGTACGTGACGCCATCGACCGGGTCCTCGGCGGTGCATTCAAGACGCAGATGCAGGGGCCGGCCAGCGGGAGCTTCCGGTTTCACACCCAGCGCCTCAACGCCAACGACGTCCCGCTCTACACCGGACTGTTGCTGGCCCTTGGGCACGGGGCTGACCGGCCGACCACCCGCTGGGAGGAGATGTTCCTCCCGCTCAAGCTGCGGGAGTACCTCGACGCGGCCCGCATCCCGGACAGCTCCGGTGCGCTGCTACCCCTGGTGCTCAAGGAGCAGACGCTCTACTTGAGTGACGCCTATCCCGTGCCGGATTCCCCGCCGGCGTGGGGCCTGGCTTTTCTCGCAGCAGGCATGGCCATCGGAGGGCTGCTCTGCTGGGGCGGAATCACCGCGGGACGCTCCACCGCCGCACGACGCGTCGTGCAGTGGGGTGGGACGCTTTCGGCGCTGCTGACGGGTGTGGCGGGGATCATTCTCGCTGGACTCTGGGCGTTCACCGACCACGTGATCGCCGCGCGCAACGAGAATGTGCTGCAGTGTTCGCTCTTCGCGCTGGCCCTGGCGCTGGTCCTGCCCCTGGTCACACCGCGTCGAGAGGGACTGCGCCGCGCCGCACGATTCCTGGCGATGGCCGTCGGGAGCCTGTCGCTCCTGGGTCTGGCGCTGAAGCTCCTGCCAGCATTCGACCAGGTGAATGGGCAGGTGCTCGCGCTCTTTGTTCCGATCAATCTCGGACTGATGCTCGGAGTACTTGCCTGGGTGTCCCGCATGAAGCAGGGTTCCGCCTAACCGGGGCCCTGCTCGTCGCAGATCGCGCTACGGTCTCACCATTCCCCGGCTGTCCCGCCGCTCGGGCGGGCGGTCCTCAAAGATCCTGGCTTCGATGAACATGGTGAAGAGGTCCGGGTCGAGCTGCCCGGTCTTCACCTCGTCGGCGAGGATGTCGAGCGCGCGGGTCGGGGGGAGCGCCCGCTTGTATGGCCGGTCCTGCGCGGTAAGGGCGTCGAAGATGTCCGCGATCGTCATCATGCGGGTCTGCAGCGGGATCGCCTCGCCCCGCACCTGCCTCGGGTATCCGGTGCCGTTCAGCTTCTCGTGATGCCCGCGCGCGATATCCGGAATGCCCGCGAGCCCCTTGGTCCACGGAATCTTCCGCAGGAAGTCGAAGGTGTGGCTCACGTGGCTCTCGATCTCGAGCCGCTCCCGCTCGTCGAGGCTTCCCTTCCGGATGCTGAGGTGCTTGACCTCCATACCCGCCAGGTAGGGCTGGGGGTTTCCCTCGATATCGAGAAATTCCATTCCGGCGAATTCCTTCAGCTGCTCGAAGTCCCCCTCGGCGAGTACGGTCGGTTCGTTGGAGGCGAGCACAACCCGCAGCATCCGGTCCACGGTCTCGATCGACTCGCGCTGCCGGGCCTCCAGTTCAGCCACGAACTGCTCGTAGCCCGCGCGGCCGTTCTGGTAGAGGTAGTCCGCGCGCTCCCGTTCGAACGCCAGCTCCGCAGTCCGCCGGATGAAGGCGTGACGCTGCCGGATGATCGTGAGCTCGCCGTCGTAGAGTTTCTTCGCCTTGACCAGCACCTGTTCCCTGACGCCGACCTTGCCGAAGTCGTGCAGCAGGCCGGCATAGCGGATCTCCCGCACCTGCTCGCGGGTGAAGCTGACCCGGGCGAAGGGGCCCTGCTGGACCCGGTCCACCGCCTCCGCCAGCGCTACCGTTCGGCTGGCGACCCGCTCCGAATGGCCCGAGGTCGTCGGGTCGCGCTGCTCGATCGCCTTGACCGCGGCCTTCACGAATCCCTCGAACAGCCGCTCGATCGCCTCGTAGAGCTGGCTGTTCTCGACGGAGACGGCCGCCTGGCCCGCCAGGGCCTTCACGATCTTCACGGTATGCGGGCTGTAGGCGATGATCTGGCGCGTTGCCTCCTCTGGCGTGGACAGCACGGCGGACGCGTCCCGCTTGCGGTTGAGCAGCTGCAGCACGCCGATCACGTCCCCCGCGTGGTTCTGCATCGGGATCACCAGCATGCTCTTGGTCCGGTACCCGTACCGTTCATCGAACGAGCGGTTGAACGAGTACTCCACGTCCGGCGGGAGCATGTAGACATCCTCGATGACCAGCGGGTCCGCCTCGGTGGCAGCGTAGCCAGCCAGGGAGGTGTGATCGATCGGGATCGTGAATTCGACGAAGGGGATATCCGGCCGGCTGTCGTTCTGGCTGAGCTTGAAGCGCAATCGCCGCGTGCCGAGCTCATCCTTCTCGGCGATGTAGAGACTTCCCGCATCCGACTGAGTCACCCGGCGCGCCTGTGTCAGGATCAGATCGAGCAGGGTATCGAGGTTCTTCTCGGTAGTGAGCAGAACACCGATCTCGGCGAGTTCGGTCAGTTCATGCAGTCGCGCCGCCGTCTCGGCACGGGCCTGGGCATGCTCGCGATGCGCAGCCGAGACCCGGAAGGCGGAGCGAAGCGACACCAGCAATTGCCGGGGCCCCGTGGGGTACGTCAGGAATCCGGCCAGTAAGTCCGCCGGCAGGTCGGTGGGGACGTCGGCTTCGCCCGGCTCGCCAAGCGCCAGCAGGGCCACGCCGGCGTCCCGGAGTGCCGCGAGGAGCTGCGGCGTGACTTCACGCCGGGTAGTCGCATCCAGCAGGTAAGCCGCCGGCCATTCATCCGCACGCACCTCACCCGGCCCGGCGACCTCACGCACCTCGACCTGCTCGGCGGCAAACGCGACGGCCAGTGGCCCGGGGGACCAGCTAGGTGGGTGGAAGAGCAGGAATTTCACGGCGCGGGTGCCACGATCGAATCGCGCGAAAGCGGGCGGATGCCGGTGAACAGACGGTGAGGCCGGCGGCTGACCTGATCGATGAAGTACTCCAGCTTGGCACTCAGGATGTAGACGTTCTTCAGGGTCTGGCGCACATCCGGTGTTACGTCGTTTGCGGTCTGGGCGACGGTTGCCGTCAGCGTGTCGGCACGGTTGACCAGCCGTCGGGTGTCGCCGAGGAGGAGGGCGAGAGAGTCCTGCAGGCGCGCTATGCTCGTATCGGTCGAGGCGAGCGTGGTCCGGGTCTGCTCGATCATCGGTTCCAGCCGGTCGAGCACCTGCCGAGCGCTGGCGAGCGTGGCCCGGAGTTCCGGGCCGGTTGCCGCGACTTGCGCCTGGGTGGCGCCGGCGGTCTTGTCGAGCGTGCCCAGCAGCCGGCGGGTGTCCTTCAGGATGTCGGACACCTGAGTCTTCAGGGTGTCCGCGACCTCCTTGAGCACGTCGGTCCAGCCCTGGGTCAGCGTTCCCCGGATGGTGTCGCCCGGCGCGAGCACCGCGCTGATGTCGTTCTTCGGTACCTGGAGCGCGATCGACGCCGCGCCGATCAGGCCGGTCGAGCTGATCTCAGCCCGCGTTCCCAGCGGCAGCCGGATGGGGACCCCGTTCGCATACCGCTCGCGGAGCCGGAGCGCGACCAGGAATTCGGGGGCACTGACCATCTGCCCGGTGTCGGCCTGCGGCGAGATCGACGCCACCTCGCCGATCGCCAGGCCCTGCAGGAACACCGGCGTGTCCTGCTTGAGATCCTGTACGTTGGGGCTCAGCATGTAGAGCGTGATGCGCCGCTCGGTCCAGCCGCGAGTCACCACGAAGGCCACCAGGGTGACCACCACCGCGCCGACCACCAGCAGCCCCACCAGAACGTCCGCGGTGCGGGGGCGGAGACTCATCGTACCTCCTCGGGGCGCCCGCGGACCAGGCGCAGGTGCCGGTCCACGCGGGTACGCAAGAGCGCGGGCAGGTCGGCGCCCGTCAGGAAGACCGCCCGCCGCCCGCCCTCGGCCGTCTCCCCGCCGCGCGCCGCTTCCAGCAGTTCACCGGCGGCGCGATCGGTCAGACCATCGAATGGCTCCTCCAGCACGACCAGCTCCGGATCGAAGGCCAGCGCGCGGGCGAGAGCGGCCCGTCGCCGATCCTCGGCGCTGGCTTGCGCAGGGCGCAACTCGGCCACGCGGGTCAGGCGCAGTTGGGCGACGATCACGTCGACACGTCCCTCGATGTCCCTGGGGCGGAAGTCGCTGCCGAATCGCAAGGGCAATCTGATGTTTTCGCGCAGAGTGAGATTCTGCAAGAGGCCGTCTTCTGCGGGAAGGTATCCGACCTTGCGCCGGAAGGCGAGTTGGGCGCGCCGCTCCATCGAGGCAATGTCGGCCCCGAGCGTGCGCACCTGTCCGCCCGGGGTGCGCTCGAGGCCCATGGCGAGGCCGCCGAGCAGGTCGACCCCGCTCGCCTCATCACCGGTCACCACCACCGTGCGATGCGCCTCGACCTCGAGCGTGAAGGCACCCTCCGCCTCGGTTGCGGTGTTCGGGATGCCGCTCGTCGTCCGGCGGCGCACCCGGCCCAGCGGTACTTCCGTGAACGCGAGCAGCGGCTCGGTCACTGGAGCGCCCCCACGATGAGCGCGGCCACCACGAATATCAGGGTGATGGAATGCACCGTCCCGCGGATGACGGCCTGGGGAATCTCGGTCGGGCCCCGCCGCACCGAGAGCCCCTCGTAGCTCGGGATCACGCCGATGATGAGCCCGAAGACGAGCCCCTTGAACACCGTAAGGACGACGTCCTGGGTTGTCAGGTATGCCAGGACGATGCCGAGGTAGCGCGAGGCGCTCATCCCGGCGATGAACGCGGCTGCCAGGTAGCCGCCGAAGACGGAGATGACGTCGAAGAGCACGATGAGCGTGCACACCGAGACGACGCAGCCGAAGAGTCTGGGGAGCACGAGATAATGGAACGGGTCGATGCCCATTCCCTCCAGGGCGCGGACCTCCCCCAGGACCGTGTTCGTTGCCAGTTCCGCGGTAATGGCGGTTCCGCTCCGCCCCACCACGGCGATCGCAGTCAGCAGCGGTCCGAGGGTACGGACGATGACTACGATCATCAATCTGCCGATGAGTTCCGAGGCGCCGACCTTGTCGAGTTGCGCGACGGTGGCGGAGATGGTGAGATAGCTGAGCACGCCCGACAGCAGCACGATGAGTCCGACGGCCTCCAGTGCGGTGAATCGAAGCTGATTTAGCAGCACTTGGGTCGCAACCCGGCGCCCCGCACCGGGCAGGGTCTGGAGAGACGCGACGGCCTCAAACGCGAAGCGCGCCAGCGCGCCCACCTGGGCGAGCCAGCGCGCCGTACCCCGACCGATCGCGCCGAAGAAGCGAACCACCTGTCAGCCGCCGCGCACCCTTACGAGGCCGGCCTTCGCCTCGGAATAGTCCGGGAAGATTTCGACCGCCTTGCTGAAGAACTCCGCCGCCTTCGTCTTGTCGCCACGATCCTGGTAGAGAAGGGCGCGGCTGTAGTATGTCAGGGCCTCGGTCGGGACATTTCGTGCCTTGACCGCCCGGCTGACTTCGGCACTGAGCGGCGGCAGCTTGGTCTCCGCCATCAGGCGCTCCGCCAGGGACTGGATGAGTTTGAACATCTCCTCGCGCTTCTCGTACTTGGGATCGCTGCGCACGACCTTCAGGATCTCGCTGGTCTCCACGTCGACCAGGCGGGCATCGACGCGAAAGTGGCCGTAGAGGTCAACGAAGCTGCCGAGCACCATGTACTTGGCGCCGACCAGCTTGCCGACTTTTGCGGCGGTGGCTGCATCAACCCGGCCGTCCTTCCCGAGGTCCTGTTCCCCGAGGAGCGACTGTACGTTCTCCCGCTCGACGACGCGGGCACCCGGATTCTGGGCCAGCTCGCTGATGAGCATCCCCGCGAGTCCCTTCTCCAGGGCCTCGAAGTTTTCCTTGTCTTGGCCGTAGGAACCGCCGTTCTGGAACGGCATCACGGCGATGCCCGGCCGGGTGTCCTGCGCTCGGAGCAAGGGGGCCGTGGCCAGGGTGGCCAGGGCAAACAGTATCAACGAACGGTGTCGCATAGCGTCAGACCTCGTCAGAGAGTCAGGGACATCCCTTCCATCGCGGCCTCGACCAGCAGGCCGGGTGCATGTGTCGCCGCAAAACTCCGCGCCCCGATCACGAGGGCGTCGATGGCCGCATCGTCATGTTCCGGCTCATGATGGAACAGCACCAATCGCCTGCAGCCGGCGTCGCGGGCCAGCGCGATTGCCTGCTCCGGGGTCGAATGCCCCCAGCCCGCGCGGGCCTCGATCATAGCCTCGGAGTACATCCCGTCATGGATTAACGTGTCGACACCCCCGAGGAATCTCACCAGCTGGGCCCGCCAGTCTGGCGGGACGTCGTAGCTCCCGCCTTCGCCCAGCTCGTTATCCGTTACATAAGCAATAGTCCGGCCACCCTTGACCGGAACCAGCTTGTAGCCGAGGGTCGTGCCCGGGTGCCGCAACCGGAACGCCTCGACCAGAAAGCCGTCGATTTCGAAGCTTCCCGTGCTGACTTCGGTGATCGTCAGGTCCGCCGCAAGGGCTTTGAGCGGGACCGGAAAGACCACCGGGTCCATCTGCCGATCGAGGATCTCCTCAAGCGGAACGCCGGCCTGGGCTGCGCCGTAGATCCGTACACTGTTGCCCTTGGTGTTCAGGGGCTGGAAGAATGGCAGCCCCTGGATGTGGTCCCAGTGGGTGTGCGAGAGGAGGATGTCGAGGTTCATCGGTGCCGTCGCCAGCCGGGAGAGCTCGCGGCCGAGGAGGCGGATACCGCTCCCGGCATCGAGGATCACGAGCTGGTCGGTATTGCCGGACACGGCAACGCAGGAGGTGTTGCCTCCGTAGCGCGCCGTATGGGCGCCGGGTGTGGGTATAGAGCCTCGCGTTCCCCAGAACGTGGCCGTGTACGTCACATCACCCCTCATAGGATGACACACACGGGGGCAAGGAGCCTGCCACCGGGAGCTGTCTCGCGGGTCACAGGGTCGGTGTGCGCGGGGTCACGAACGGCCGGCGGCGCGCTCGAGCAGGGGGCGATTGAGGATCGTGATGTCCTTGCGGGTGACCTGGATCAGGCCGCGCTCGAAGAAGTCCCGCATGGTGCGTGAAACCGTCTCACGGCTCGACCCGATCATCTGGGCGATCACATGGTGGGTGATCTTCTTGGTCACGCGGTCACCGCCCTCCTCCTCCGCGAGCCTCAGAATCAGGTCGGCGACCCGCCCGTTCACGTCCAGCAGGACGAGGCTTCCGATCTTCTCGTCCGCACGACGAAGACGCCGAGAGAGCTCCCGCAAGAGCGCGATGGCGACCTCGGGCGAGTTGCGAAGCCGGGACTGAAAGTCCTCACGCCGCAACACCAGCACCGCAGCGTCGGTCATCGCGATGACGGTCGCGGAGCGAGGTTGATCGTCGATCAGCGCCATCTCCCCGAAGAAGCTCCCCTCGCCGAGGACCGAAAGAATGACCTCACGGCCATCCTCGCCGATCAAGACGACCTTGACCTGCCCGGCGGCGACCAGGTACAGCGCATCACCGGGGTCGTCCTCGAACACGATAACGCTGCCCTTGGGATAGGTCCTCTCACGGACCAGTTCTGCGAAGGCGGTAATGTCACCCTCGCGCATGCTGGCGAAGAGCGGGACCTTCTTCAGGACCTCGAGCGGACTCAGCGGCACAGGGCCCTCGATGTGGTGGAAGTATCAGTCATTACGATAGTTATGCCACCGGCTCCGTGTCAAACCTCAGCCCGGACCCGGCTCGGCCCTAGGAACGGGCTGGAAGGCCGACAGTTGATGCGGCGCTGGGTAAGTGTGTATATTCGCAGGCTTTCCAAGCTCAGGCACTTATCATCGCCCCGCAGAGCGGGGCTGCAAGGAGACGACCGTGAAGGCCAACCTCCATCCGATCTACAAGAAGCTGACGGTGAAGTGCGCGTGCGGGAATGAGTTCGAGACGCGCTCCACGAGCCCCAGCGTGCATGTCGAAATCTGCGCGAAGTGCCACCCGTACTATACCGGGAAGCAGCGCCTCATCGATACACAGGGTCGCGTCGACCGTTTCCGGAAGAAGTACGCGACTGACAAGGCCGCTCCTGGCACGACTCAGGGCTGAGCCGTGGAGGCCCGACTCCGCCAGGCGCTCGCCCGGGCGGAGGAGGTCGCCAACGAGCTGGCCGACCCCTCGACCGCTGGCGACCCAACCAAATTGCGGTCCCTCGGTCGGGAGCACACCCGGCTGGCTCCGATCGTTCAACTGGCTGAACAGCTCGACAAGCTGAATGACGAACTCTCGCAGGCTCGGGAGATGGCTGACGAGGCCGATCCCGAGCTGGCCGCGATGGTCAAGGCGGATCTGACCCGGCTCCCGGCCGAGATCACCCGCCTTGAGGCTGATCTGCATGAACTCCTCCTCCCGCGCGATCCCCTGGACGACCGCGACACGATCGTGGAAATCCGGGCGGGCACCGGCGGCGACGAGGCAGCCCTTTTCGCCGCCGACCTCTTCCGGATGTACCAGCGATACGTGCAGCGCAAAGGCCTGACGGTGGAGCCGATCTCCTTCAGCGACGGGACCTCGGGAGGTATCAAGGAAGCGATCTTCGCCGTGCGGGGTCCGGAGGCCTTCGGCCTGCTGCGCCGTGAGGCGGGCGTGCACCGCGTCCAGCGGGTTCCCGCAACCGAGACGCAGGGCCGCATTCATACCTCCGCCGCGACCGTGGCCGTTCTCCCCGAGGCGGAGGACGTCGACGTGACCATTCATCCCAATGATCTGAAGATCGACGTCTTTCGGGCCTCGGGCCCCGGCGGCCAGAGTGTCAACACCACGGACAGCGCGGTGCGGATTACCCACCTCCCCACCGGTCTGGTGGTTTCCCAGCAGGACCAGAAGTCCCAGCTGCAGAACAAGCTGAAGGCGATGGAGGTGCTTCGCGCCCGGCTGCTGGACCGGATGATCGCCGAGCAGGAGGCCGCGCGCGCCAGGGAGCGGCGGTCGATGGTTGGCACGGGCGATCGCTCGGCCAAGATTCGGACCTACAATTACCCGCAGAGCCGAGTGACCGATCATCGAATCAATCTTTCGCTGCATGATCTGCCTGGCGTGCTGGACGGAAAGCTCGACGACTTGATCGACGGACTGCGCATGGCGAGCCGTCAGGAACTGCTCGGTGAGTGAGCCGTCGGCGACGCTCGACCGGCTGGTAGCCCACGCCGGATTGCGGCTCAAGGCGGCGGGTGTCGCGGATCCCAAGCGCGAGGCCTGGCGGATCTGGGCGGATCTCAAGGGGCTGTCGTCGCACACGGGGTCGATTCTTTCGGAGGAAGCCGTCCCTGGCACGGAAGCCGAGCGCTTCCGGAACGCGGTGGACCGTCGGGCGGGCGGAGAGCCGCTGCCCTACGTCACCGGGCTGGTGGGATTCCGTGAGCTTACCCTGCACGCTGACCGCCGAGCACTGATTCCGCGGCCCGAGACGGAGGGGCTCGTCGAACTCGTGCTCGCCCGGGCACCGGGGGGCAGGGTCGCCGACATCGGGACTGGCACCGGCTGCATCGCGCTCGCGCTGGCGGATGAGGGGCGCTACGATCAGATCCTTGCGGTGGACCGGTCGCGTGAGGCGCTCGCGCTGGCCGCGGAGAACCGCACGGTTACGAGGCTGCACATCGACCTCGTGCTGGGCGACCTGCTCGGCAGCCTGGGGTCAGAGACCCTGGACGCGGTGGTGTCGAATCCTCCCTATCTTTCGGAAGCGGAGTTTGCCGCGCTCGATCCGTCCGTGAAGGCCTGGGAACCGAAGCTGGCACTGGCCAGCGGAGACGATGGACTGCTCGCGACTCGGCAGCTGTTGCACGACGCGGTTCGCGTCGTGCGGCCCGGCGGGTGGGTCGCGCTGGAAATCGATGCGAGTCGCGGGGCCGAGTCCGCTCGGGTGGCTGAAGTCGCTGGCTGGAGTGACATAACACTGCACGATGACCTTTTCGGCCGCGCGCGGTATCTGGTCGCGCGGAGGAGCGAGATACTGTGATGTGGGACAAGGCAGAGGAACTCGGGCGACTGATCGGTCAGACGCCGGAATACAAGGCGCTGCGGCGCGCCGAGACCGGGTTGCGGGACGATCAGGATGCCCAGGCCAAGGTGGAGCTGATCCAGAGGCTGGCCCGGCAGATGGATGAGCTGGTGGCCGCCGGGCAGATGCCCGACCAGGCGACGGCGGAGACTTACGAGACCGCGGTGCGTGAACTCGAGGTGAGCCCGAGCGGCCAGGCCTACGCCGTCTCGCGGGCCAACTTCGAGAAGGTGATGATCAAGGTGAACCAGCTGATCGCCCAGGGGATGGAAAAGGGCGCGCAGAGCAGCATCATCACACTCGGATGAGCCGCGGGTTCTTCCTCGTCCTCGAAGGCACGGAAGGGGCGGGGAAGTCCACGCTCGGCGCCGCGCTTGCGGCCCGACTCCGTACGGATGGCACCGATCCGGTGCTGGTCCGGGAGCCGGGGGGAACGCCGGTCGCGGAGCGGATCCGCGCCGTCCTGCTCGACCCCGCCCATCCGATGGAACCGGTCAGCGAATTGTTCCTGTTCCTCGCGGCGAGGGCCGATCTGGTGGCGCGGGTCATCCGCCCCGCGCTCGCGGCGGGTCGGGTCGTGATCGCCGACCGCTTCCAGTTGTCCACCGAGGCCTATCAGTGTGGCGGCCGTGGGGTCGATCTCGACCTGTTCCGCCTCGCCAATCGTGCGGCGACGGCGGGGCTCCAGCCCGATCTTACCCTGGTGCTGGACCTTCCCACGGAACTTGGCTTTGCCCGCATTCGGCACGGCGGACTGCCGCTCGATCGCATCGAACAGGCGGGCGAGGAGTTTCACGCGCGAGTCGCCGCGGTATTCCGGCAGGCGAAGGGGCCCGGCATCATGCATCTCGATGCGGTCCTTCCCTCGGACGAAGTCCTGCGCCGGGCCTGGGCCGCCGTGGACGACGGCCGCCGTGGCGCACTGGACGACGGCAGACGTTAGTTTTCCCGGCATGGCGTCCCGCTCCCTTTGGGCGGCCGGCGCCGGTCATTCTGGAGGCAGTCATGCGTCAGCGTTGGGGTCTCGTCGCCCTTGTGGCGGTCATCTCGTTCTTCACCGGCGGCTGGCTGCTGCAGCGCGGTGCCGCCCGGGACGGCGACGTCTATCAGCAGGCGCGTCTCTTTGACGATGTCCTGTCGCACGTCAGCGCCTACTACGTCGATTCGATCCCCCAAGGCAACCTGTACGAAAAGGCCACCAACGGTCTCCTCGAACAGCTCAAGGACCCATACTCGGTGCTGCTGCAGGGCGACGACTACAAGCAGCTGACCGAGACCACCACCGGCAACTATGGCGGGCTGGGGATTCAGATCGACGTGCGCGACGGGTGGATCACCGTCGTGGCGCCGCTGCCGGAAACACCGGCGGAGCGGGCGGGTGTGGAGACGGGCGACCAGATCATCTCCGTCAATGGCAAGTCCACCGAGGGGTGGAACAGCGACGAGGCGGTCAAGGCGCTCCGCGGACCGGCGGGGAGCGATGTCGAACTTCGGGTGCGGCGCATCGGCTTCGAGACCCCGATCGTCTACAAGCTCACGCGTGCCACCATTCACGTTCGTTCCGTCCCTCCCGGGAGCATGTTCCCCGGCGGCATCGGGTATATCTCGCTGAGTCCGGTCGCGGAGAGTTCAACCCAGGAGCTGCGCAGCGAGATTACTTCGCTGCTCGGGAAGGGCATGAAGAGCCTGGTGCTTGATCTTCGCGGCAATCCTGGCGGCTTGCTCGACCAGGGCGTGAAGGTCGCGGATCTCTTCCTCGACAAGGAGCAGGAGATCGTGGCGACCCGCGGCCGCGCCCGCGGCGCGACGAAGACGTTCGTCGATGCTGCCCGGCAGGAATGGCCTTCGCTGCCCATCGTGGTGCTGGTCAATGACGGGACCGCGAGCGCGGCCGAGATCATTTCCGGCGCCCTGCAGGATCATGACCGGGCGGTGGTCGTCGGGGTGCCGACGTTCGGCAAGGGGCTGGTACAGACACTATTCCCGTTCTCCGACAACACCGCGCTCAAGCTGACGACGGGCCGGTGGTACACGCCGAGCGGCCGGACCATCCAGCGGAAAGCGCGTAACGAAGAGGACCAGATGCGTCAGGCGGCCAGTGAGGCCGATGGTGTGAAGGACTCGACCAGGAGCGACACCGCCAATCGGCCCATCTACAAGACCGACAGCGGACGCCAGGTGCGGGGCGGCGGCGGAATCGTGCCTGATCTCATTGTCCGGCAGGACACGCTGACCGCCCCCGAGCGCGCTTTCGCAGCGGCGCTGGCCGCCAAGTTCGCGGAATACCGTGATGCCCTCACGGCCACGGCGCTCCAGCTGAAGAACGACAAGAGCGTGTCCTCCGAGGATTTCACCGTCACTCCCGCCATGCGCGCCGAGGTGCTCCGGCGGATGCGCGCCAAAGGTGTCGTCATCCCGGAGGAGACGTACGGGAAAGCGACCGCCCTCGTCGATGATCAGCTGGGCTACGAGATTGCCCGGTATGTCTTTGGGCGGCCGGCGGAATTCCGTCGCCGCGCTCACGACGACAAGCAGATGCAGATGGCCCTCGATCTGCTGCGCCGGGCGCAGACGCCGAAGTCCCTGCTGTCGCTGGCGGTGAGCGAAGCGGCCGCGATGCCCGCGAGGAACTAGCGATCGCACCTGCGCTGGAAGTTCCTGCGGCCTTCGCGACCGGACTCGCGGTCGGCCTGCTCTCCGCGCTCGCGGGGATCGGTGGCGGAGTCCTGATGGTGCCGTTCCTCTACCTCGTCTACGCCCCCACGGGCGTGACAGTGTCCGCCCAGACCGTCGTGGCTCACGCGACGAGTCTGGGCGTCGCGTTCATTACCTCCACGATCGGTACCTGGAGATACGCCCGGGCGAAGGCGATCGTCTGGGGGGCCGCGGGGACTTACGCGGTGCCGGGCATTGTCTCTGCATTCGTGGTGGCCCGGGTTCTGACCAAGACGGCCGGAGCCCACTGGATTCGGGCGGCCTTTGGCGCGTTCCTGCTGATCTCCGCGTTCGATATGGCCCGGCGGGCCCGCCAGGCCGGGGCGGAGACCTCCGGCGCAGGGCACCCTGGGCACTCCTGGTGGTGGCTCGCGGGCGTCGGCTTCATCGGCGGGGGACTCTCGGCGCTGCTGGGCATCGGCGGCGGGCTCGTCGCGGTGCCCGCCCTGATCTATGTCGGCCGCTTGCCGGTGAAGGCGGTGGCACCGACGGCGCTGGCGGGTGTCTGCCTGACGACGCTGTCTGGCGGCATCGGGTACCTCACGGCCGGCCCGGGCCCCGTGGTGTCCGACTGGATGACCGGATTCATGGACATGCGAATGCTGCTCCCGCTCTCCCTTGGCGCCGCCGTGACCGTCCCACTCGGCGTTCGCGTCAACCGCCGGTCGAGTCCTCCGACCCTCTACTGGATGTTCGCTGCAGTCTTCGTCGTCATCGCGGTGTCGATTCTCTGGGGCTGGGCCCGGGGATGATCCGATGATCGCGATCGTAGGTGGGGGGCGCATGGGGCGCGGGCTCGCGGTGGCGCTGAGTGAAGCGGGGGAGACCGTGTCGCTCTGGTCCCGCAGGGAAGCCGTGGGGGCGGTCGAAGGGGCCGTGGCGGGGGCGGGCACGATACTCCTCGCGGTGCCCGACGATGCCATCGCCGACGTCGCCCGGCAACTCAGTGTGGCTGCCGCCGTCGAAGCGAGCCAAACGGTGCTGCACCTGTCCGGCCTGCATGATCGCCGCGCGCTGCGGGCGCTCGATGGGAGCGGAGCCGCCCTTGGCTCATTCCATCCGCTGCAGACCGTGGC
>DAINRP010000013.1:22364-28777 GCA_036741755.1 Gemmatimonadales bacterium | reverse complement strand
TTCCGGTGACGGTCGGCAGTCGGAGGGCGGCGAGTGCCAGCAGATTGTCCGCGGCGCGCTCGGGCCGGGTGAATTCGATCGCCACGTCCGCGCCCTGCAGCCGGCTGGCGGTGAGCGCCTCCGCGGAGCGGTTCTCGCCGCCGGTGATGACGGTGTGGATGACGTGACCGCGCTCCACCGCGAGCTGCGCGATGGCGCGGTTCATCTTTCCGTCCCCCACGAGGGCGAGTTTCATCGATAGTACCTAGTGCTTAGTGCTTAGTGCCTAGTGGTCGGTGCCCAGTGCCCAGTGCCCAGTGCCCAGTGCCCAGTGCTCCGTGCTTAGTACTAAGCACTAGGCACTAGGCACTACGCACTATTTCACATACTTCCGGGCGACGAGCAGCTCCGCGTTCTGAATTGCCGCCCCCGCGGCACCGCGGATGGTGTTGTGCGACAGCAGCACGAGGCGGATGTCGAGCAGGTTGCAGGGGCGGACCCGGCCGACCGTGACGGTCATTCCCGCTCCACGGTCGATGTCGAGCCGCGACTGCGGCCGGTCGTTGCGCCGATCGACCTCCACGGCCAGCGCCGGGGTGGAGGGCAGCGTGGCGACATCCCCCTCGGCGCGGAACGTCTCGAGCGCGGCGATCGCTTCATCGGGGGTGACCCGTCGCCCGAACCCGACGGAGACGACCTCGAGGTGGCCGTCGATGACGGGCACCCGGTTGGTGTGCGCGCTCGTGGCGATTGCCGCCTCCGCGATCGCGTCGCCGGCGAAGCTGCCCAGGATCTTCGCCGTCTCCTGCTCCATCTTCTCTTCTTCTCCCCCGATGAAGGGGATCACGTTGCCGAGGGCATCGAGCGAGGCGACGCCGGGATAGCCGGCTCCGCTCACCGCCTGCATCGTCGCGACGAACAGCTTCTGGATGCCGAAGGCCCGGTGCAGCGGCGCGACGCCGAGCACCAGGCCCGCGGTCGAGCAGTTGGGGTTCGCGACGATGCCGCCGGACCAGCCCCGCTCCCGCTGCTGCCTGGCGAGGAGGCCGAGGTGGGCGTGGTTCACTTCGGGGATGAGCAGCGGGATGTCGGGATCCATGCGGTGGGTCTTGGTATTGGTCACGACGTACACCCCGGCCCGCGCGAAGGCCTGCTCGACCTGGCCCGCGATTTCCGCCTCGATGGCGGAGAACGCGATGCGCCCCGGGATCGTGGGCTCGCAGCGCCCGACCGTCATCGCGGCGATGCGCTCCGGCAGCGGGGTACTCTCGCGCCAGCGCACGATGTCGCCATACCGCTTGCCCGCGCTCTGCTCCGAGGCCGCGACGGCGGCGATCTCGAACCAGGGATGCTCGGCCAGCAGCCGCACGAACTTCTGACCGACCGTGCCGGTCGCGCCGAGGATGGATACGGGAATCTTCGTGCTCATCACAGCTCCAGAGTCATCCGTGGATCAGGTCCCACGCCAGTTTCTCGTACAGCCGTACCCCTTCGAGCAGATCGGCCTTCGCGATCTGTTCCGCGCTCGTATGCGCGACCCTGATGCTGCCGGGTCCCAGCTGATAGCCCTGTCCCCATCCTGCGAGGAAGGGCAGGTCGCTTGCATAGCTCACCACCGTCGTCTCCCACCCCGCCGGTGCCGGTGTGGTGTTCTTGTAGAACGGCAGCTCGGTCGGGAAGGTGATGGAGACGCCCGGCGCCGCGCAGCCGGCGATCGCCTGCTGGTATGGCCCGGAGGGACCGACCAGCCGTACCAGCAGTTCGGCATGCGCCGACGGTGGAATCACGTTGGGAGCCACGCCGCCGTGGATCACCCCGACGTTGAGCGTGCTCGGGCCGAGCATCGGATCCGATGGCAGCGGCAGGGCGCGGATCCGCTCGAGAGTGTCGAGCAGCGGCAGCAGGGCCGACTGTCCCTCGTCCGGATAGGCGGAGTGCGCCGCCCGCCCGCTCGATTCGAGCACCACCTTGAGCGACCCCTTCTGGCCGATGCTGAGCCGGTTCTCGGTCGGCTCGCCGTTGATGAGGAACCGGCCTTTCGGCCCCAGTTCATGGGCGACCTGTGCGCCGTCGGAGCCGTTTTCCTCGCCGACGACGAACAGGAGGCCGATCCGGCGCTCGCCGCGCTCCGCGAGCCGCTCCGCCGCCGCGATCATCGCCGCCGCGAGACCCTTGGCATCGCAGGTGCCGCGGCCGTGGAGATGGGTCGAGTCCTCGCGAAGCGGCAGATACGGCGGCACGCAATCCAGATGGGTGGAGAAGACCACCTCGGGCGCCTCACGGAAGGCGTAGAGGTTCTCCCGATCGGTCGTGACCGGCTGCCGGGTCACCCGGTAGCCGAGTCCGCGGAGGACACCAGCGAGCAGAGCGACGGCGGGGCCTTCGTTGCCGGTTGGCGTCTCGAGGGCGACCAGCTCCCTGGTGAGTGCGATCGGGTCGAGCAAGCGGGTCACTCCTCGTCAGCGGATGTCGCTTCGGGTCTTCGGCGGACCGTATTCCCGAAGCCGGAGCAGCGAATTCCCATCATGAATCGGCGGCCTGAAAACAAATCGCCCCGCCGGTACAGCGCGGCGGGGCGTTCAGGTCCAGTCAGGATACAAACGTCAGACTGGCCGTCGCTCGCCGCGCGCGGTCATGGGCTTCTTGGTGCGCTTCGTGGTGCCCAGGGCGGGCGAGAATGCCAGTCGCATGGACGCAAAGTAGGAAACAAGGCCGCGCGGGACAAGTGGCAGGGCGCTCACGCCTTGCCGAAGGCGCGCTTGATCTCCGGCCGGGTGAGATAGAGCACCACGATTGCGCTGATGACGATCGTCGCCAGCTGCCCTCGGAGGAGCCCCGGGCCGATCACCACGAGGACAGACCAGACGAGGTTGAAACCATGCGTCGCGACGCCGAGACTCCACGCCCATGGCTTGAGGGAGAACGCCCCCCACGCGAAGAGCAGAGAGAACAGTCCCGTCAGGATCGCGAGTCCGCCGAAGAACACCGCGACTCCGCCGATCATGGCGCCGGCGACCGGACTCGCGAAGGCCGTCGCCCCGGCGACCAGTCCGCCGAATCCCAGCCAGATCAGTCCTTTGAGCAGGGAGAGCGCCCCCGACACGAGCGAGAGGAAGCCGAGGATCGATACGCCGAGCGGACGCTGCATGGTGTCTCCGGGAGGCAGGAGCACGAAAGGCTGCCGCAGGAAGCCTAGGGGCTCGCCGGGAAAGCTTCAAGCTGTCGCGCTTGCGGCGGCGTGCGGTGCCGGACAGCTTCCCTCGATCCGGAGTCTCAACTCGTGGACCCTCCGCCCAGTGAGCCAGCATGTCTCGCCCTTGGACCGTGACCGCAACCCTCTTCGGCCTGCTCCTGAGTGCCGGATCCCTCGCCGCCCAGGATCGGACGTACGGCACCGATGGCACCGGCACGCTGCATACCGGGGACGACAGGGCGCGGCAGGACATCCGCCGGGTCGAGGCGACCCTGTATCAGAACGGCGGCATCGACCTGCGGCTCATCCGGGGCCGGGATTTCTGGATGTTCCGCGGCACCTGGTACGGGAATCCCGGCACGGGCTCGGTCGGATTCCGGCTCGACAGCGGGTTCGAGCTGCCGGCCGACGGGTCGGGTCGCCTCTACCTCGAGCGCGGTGCCTTGAGCCGGGTGGATTTCCGTGGCAGCAATCGGGATGGGGCCTTCGAACTGGTCTTCGCGGATCGGGGTGGCCCGGAGTCCGGCGCCGGGCGGACGATGGATCTCATCCGCGCCGGCGACGGCGATCTCGACCTGGGCGACCGGAGTGACCGACTCGATCGGGCGCGGGTCCTCCTCGGTGATGACGGCAGGGCCGAGGTGCGGGTGTGGGGTGACACCCGCTACACGATGACGGGGACCTGGTCGGGCGGGCTCGCCTCGGGCCGGATACGACTCAATATGAGCCGGTGGGGACGGGACGAAGCCGACATCACCGGGACCATCAACACCTCACGCCGGTCGGGCTGGGATCGGCTGGCCTTCGATGGGACGGTCAACGGTCGCGCGCTCCGGCTCCGCTTCGAGGGCGAAGGCGACGCGCTGGATCCCGACAGTCACGATGAGGAGCCCGCGGAGGAGCCACGCCGGCCGATCAAGTCGCTCGACCAGACGATGCGCGGCGCGGGCGAGCTCAGCCTCGAGGGTGGCAAGGGGGCCGAGCTGCGAGCCGTACGGGTCAATCTCCGGCGCGGTGGCAAGGTCGAGATCTACCTGGAGGGGAGCGCGCCGAGGCTGCTGCTGCGGGGCAAGTGGAGCCAGCGGGACAACTCGCCAAGCGTCGATCTCTCGATCACCAGCGGACTCGGCCAGGAGGGAACGAGCGGACTCGGCACCGTCTCCATACCGGACGGCAAGAGCTGGGAGCGGCTGAACCTCGCCGGGCGGAACAGCGCCGGGAGCTGGAAGGTCCGCTTCCGTGCCAACGGCCCCGGACATCTGACGCCCGACAGCACGGTGGCTGTGCCCGAACCCGAGCCGATCAGGGAACTCAGCGACACCCGGCGCGGCGAAGGCTCGCTCTCCTGGCCCGGCGTCCCCCAGCCGACGACGGTTACCCAGGTCAAGATCACGCTGGGCGCGGACAAGCAGGCGACGATCGAGGTTGAGGGGAGCAAGCCGGCCCGTTTCACGGGGCGCTGGGCGACGACCAAGCAGCCCAATCAGCTGGGACTTGCCATCACCGGCGGTTCCATCGACGGCCTGATTGCCACGGGTACCGTGACGATCACCGACAAGCGCACCGTCTCGGCCCTGACGATCGAGGGCCGGGTGATCCGGCAGCCGATGAAGCTCAGCTTCCGGGCCCAGTCGTCACCGGCCGTGGTTCCCGCTCCGAACTAGGCCGCCTCCGCCGCGCGCGCCTCCCGCTGGCCCTGCTCCACGTCCACGAAGTGGAGCAGGGTACCGCCGACGATGAAGAAGGCGACCACCGCGAGGATCGCGATCCGGCTCGAGCCGGTCACGCCGATCACCCGGGCGAAGATCCACGGCCCGAAGATCCCCGCGAACTTCTCCACCACTGCGAAGAATCCGAAGAACTCCGCCGAGCGGGCCTTGGGAATCAGGCTCGCGAAGATCGAGCGGGAAAGCGCCTGGGTGCCGCCCTGCACGATACCGACCAGCAGGGCGAGAATCAGGAAATGGGTGGCGTTGGTCATGAAGTAGCCGAGCACGCTGATGCCGGCGTAGACCACGAGCCCGATGAAGATCGCGCGCTTGGCGCCGATCCGGCTCGCGAAGGCGCCGAACAGGAACGCGAAGGGGATCCCGACGAACTGCACGATCATGATGGAGGCGATCAGCGATCCGGTGCCGATCCCGATCTCGCTGCCGTAGATCGTGGCCATGCGGATGATGGTGCCGATGCCGTCGTTGTAGATCAGGAAGGCGATCAGCATCAGCACCGCCTGACGGAACTGGCCCAGGCGCCGGAAGGTGGCGCCGAGGTCCTTGAAGGCCGCCACGACGTCGATCCGGCCGTCCCCCGTGGGGGCGGGCTCGCGCACGTCGCGAAAGAGCGGAATCGAGAAGACCAGCCACCAGATCGCCACCGAGAGGAATGCGATCCGGGTAGGCAGGGTGGCTTGTGCGGCGGTGAGGTCGGGGCCCGAGGGGAGACCGAACCACGCCGGCTTCTGGATCCACGCGAGGTTGAGTGCGAGCAGCAACCCGCCTCCGACGTAGCCGAGGGCGTAGCCCGCGGTGGAGACGCGGTCCATCTCTTCCGGCGCGGCGATATGTGGCAGGAAGGAGTCGTAGCAGACGTAGCTCGCGTTGACCGCGATGTTCGCCACGGCGAAGAGCCCCGCCGCCAGCAGCCAGTCGCCCCGCTCGATGAAGAACATCATGCCGACGGCCACCACCCCGATGATCAGCGAGACGCCGAGCAGCTTCTTCTTTACCCCGGCGCGGTCGGCGATCGCACCGAGGATCGGGGAGAGCACCGCGATGATGACGAGCGCGATGGTGGTGGCATCGGCGAGCCGCTTGGTGGCCATGGCGGGAGCGAGGTCCGCGGCGGCGACCTTGGCGAAGTAGATCGGGAAGACCGCGGTGACGATGGTGGTGACCATCGCGGAGTTGGCCCAGTCGTACATCGCCCAGGCGCGCAGTTCGCGGCGGTGCAGTCCCAGGCGTTCGAGCAGTGTCATTGAGGGCGGAGGGGAAGGGTGAGCAGCCGGGGAGCGGGTGAGGGGTCGTTCCCGGGACCGAACCTCGCCAATGATGGGCCCAATATCGCGGCGCCGCTACCCCGTCAGTCCGCCGGTCGTGGCTTGAGCACTGAGAGCGCGATCGCTCCGGCGAGGATGCCGAGGATCGCGAACAGGGAGAGCGCGGTGGGCACTGGCAGCCAGGCCACGAGGACCATCTTGAGCCCGACGAAGAGCAGGATCAGTGCGACCCCGGGCTTGAGATAG
>DAINRP010000013.1:5388-22264 GCA_036741755.1 Gemmatimonadales bacterium | reverse complement strand
TCGTACGCCGGCGTCACCGGCAGGAACCGCCGCGCCAGCCGTACGAGGGGGTTCTTCTCCGGCTCGATGCGCTCCTCCTCGTTCCGGAACATCCGAATGCCCGTGACGAGGAGAACCCCGCCGAAGATGTAGACGATCCAGTGGAATCGGGTGAGCAGCAGGACGCCGGCGCCGATCATCACGCCGCGCATCAGGATGGCGCCGAATATGCCCCACTTCAGTACCCGCGGCTGCAGCGCCGCCGGAACCGCGAAGTACTGGAAGATCAGCAGAAAGACGAAAAGGTTGTCGACGCTGAGGGAGAGCTCGATCAGATAGCCGGCATAGTATTCGAGCGCCGTCTGGTGGCCGACCTGCCACCAGAGGAATCCGCCAAACAGAAGCGCCAGGGTGACGATCCCGGCGCTCCAGGCGAGGGCTTCGCCCGTGGAAAGGACGTGGGCCCGGCGGTTCAGGACTCCGAGGTCGAGGACCAGCAGCGTCCCGACCACGGACGCGAAGACGATCCAGAGCGCCGGATCCTGGGTGGTCACTCAGCGCGCCATCGCCAGCGCCATCGACTCGAGGCGCGCCACCCGCTCTTCGGTCGGCGGGTGGGTGCTGAACCAGCTGATCACTCCGCCGCCCATCGCGGCCAGCGGGTTCACCTGCGCGAGCGGGGCGGCCGCGGGCGCCACGTCCATCGGAATCCGCTGCGCCATGGCATCCAGGCGAGTCAGGGCGCGGGCCAGCGGCAGCGGCCGTCCGAGGATCTCGGCGCCGACGCGGTCCGCCTCGAACTCGCGCTGCCGGGAGATGGCGAACTGGATCAGCATGGCCGCGATCGGCGCGAGCAGCATCAGCGCGATGTCGGCGAACGGATGCCGCCCCTCGTCCTCGCGGGAGCCGCCGGCGAACATGAGCAGCCACGGGAGATTGCCGATCATGCCGGCCATCCCCGCCGCGATGGTGGTGGTGAGCATGTCGCGGTTCTTGATGTGCGCCAGCTCGTGCGCGATCACGCCCTCCAGCTCCTCCTGCGGCATGGCGCGGAGGATGCCGGTCGTGACGGCCACCACCGCCTTCTGGGGGCTGCGTCCCGTGGCGAAGGCGTTCGGCTGGTCGTGCGGGGCGACCGCGACGACCGGCATCGGCAGCCCGGCGCGCTGGCGCAGCCGGTCCACCATCCGGTAGAGCTCCGGCGCCTCCGCTTCGGTGACGACCTGCGCACCGTACATCCGGAGCACCAGCCGGTCCGAAAAGAAGTACATCACGAAGTTCATGCCGAGGCCGAGCACCGAGCCGAGGATCAGGCCGTTGGTGCCACCGAGCAGCTGGCCCGCGGACATCAGCAGGGCAATCAGGCCGGCCATCAGGATTGCAGTCTTCAGGTTGTTCATCGTACCCTCCAAAATAGCAGCGAGACCTTCACCGAGTGGTGCCGCCGCCGGGAATGCCCGGTGACGTCACGTCCAGTGAAGGTCTCGCATTGTAAATGGGTTGACCCATCCACCCGGCCGCACCGTGCCGGGGGTCTCCCGGCAGTCCTGACGATGGGCCGTCCGCCATTCGGCGGATCAGCTACTCCCCTTCAGGGCGGAAATTCTACATGGCGATTGCCGCCGGGTCAACGGCGGTCGGTTCTATCGCTTCCATTGGCAGAACCTTCCCCCATCGGCACCTCCGCCGTCACCATGCGCACCGCCAGACCGCCGTTCCGGGTGTGCAACGGTGGCCCGAAGCGCAGCCCGGTGGCTCGCTCGAGCGGCGCCTCCGGCAGGAGCAGGGTGACCCGCCAGCCGGGCAGCCGTTCCCGCGCCACCGTTCCCAGCCGCGCAAAGAGGTCGCGCAATTCACGGCCTTCGCTCACTCGCATGCCGTACGGCGGATTCGCGACCAGTGCGCCGATGCCCGGAGGTGGCTCCAGCGACGAGACCGCCGCCTGGCGCCAGCTGATATCCTGCCCCACACCCGCCCGCTCGGCGTTGGCGATCGCGGCCTCGATCGCGCCCGCATCCCGGTCCGAGCCTGCGATCGGCGCGGGGGCGCGCGGCAGTACACCTGCGCGCGCCGTGTCCACCATGGCGCGCCAGCGGGTCGGATCGGCGCCGGGCCAGCGAAGAAACCCGAAGTCGCGGCCGATGCCCGGAGGGATCCGCCGGGCCAGCATCGCCGCCTCGATCGGGATGGTGCCCGATCCGCAGAACGGATCGACGAGCGGCGTCTCTACGCTCCACCTGCTCTCGAGCAGGAGGCCCGCGGCCAGGGTCTCCCTGAGCGGCGCCTTCGCGACCGCGAGTCGATAACCACGCCGGTGGAGCAGCGCCCCCGAGCTGTCGAGGCTGATGGTGCAGGCATCACGGAAGAGCCGCACGACGATCAGCTGGCCGTCGCTGTCCTCCGCCTCGTCCGGGTCTCCGGTTACCGGGCGCGGCACGCCGCCGGAAGCGGCGATGATCCGCTCCGCGACCGCCTTCTGATGATAGAGCCGTGACTTCCTGCAGGTGACGCGGATGCTGACGGCGGCCTTAGCCGGGAGCCAGTCACGCCATGGCAGCGCGAGCGCCTTGCGCTCGAGTTCGCCGAGGGCCCGCGCGTTGAACGAACCGAGGCGCACCAGGACTCGGCTCGCGGTCCGGAGCCAGAGATTGCAGCGGGCGACATCCTCCAGTGTACCCTCGAACGCGACGCCGCCTGGTTCGGTGTCCGTCGGGGTGATGCCGAGTGTGGTGAGTTCGCCGGCGGTGTGGAACTCCAGGCCCGGCGCGGTGACCGCGTAGAGCGAAAGCCTGCCGGTCACATCCCCTCAGGTTCGAAATTCAGGATGCCGGAGAAGTAGGGCAGCAGTACCTCGATGACGCGGCGGCCGACCCGGTTCGAGTGATCCCCATCGTAGGTCTGGTACTGATGCCTGACGCGGAGGTGCGTCAGCAGGCTGTCGAGCGCCGCTACACCGGGGGCGTAGTTGTCGCTGGTGCCGACATCGAACGCGATGCCACGCAGCCGGACCAGCCCTTCGCGGTAGCGGGGTGCCATGTCGAGGAGTCTCCAGCTGCGCCACTGTTCGATGACCGCGCTGTCCGGCACCACCGCAGCGCCCACCCGGTGAAAGGGGAGGTCCGCGTAGAACGGCGGCCGGGTCGAGTCCGGGCTCCAGGCGGCGGCGTAGCCGAGGCAGACCTGCGACCAGCCCCCGATGGAGTCGGCCTGCGAACGGCGGGTGAGGCCGAGCAGTTCCTCGCGCTCCGCGGTGGAGAGGGTCTCGCAGGCGAGCTGTGCGTTGGGACTCATGGCATACACCGCCCCGAAGCCGCCGGGGTAGCGCATCGCCATCCGCAGGGCGGCGCCTCCACCCATCGAATGGCCCGCGATGCCGCGGCTCGGCGCTCGGCGGATGGTCCGGTAGTGCTGGTCGACGTAGCGCACCACGTCGCGGACGAAATAGGTCTCCCAGTCGCCGGTGGTCGCGGAGTTGGTGAACAGGCTGCCGTGCAGCGCGTTGGCACCATCCGGCATGACGACGATGAACTCCTTCACCGCCTGCGCCGCGATGAGGCTGTCCATCGCGCGGCCGAGACTCAGGCCCTGGTAGTTCCCGTCGACCCAGGACTGTGGGGATCCGCCGAAGCCGTGCAGCAGATAGAGCGTCGGATACCGGCGCGTCGCGTCCTGTGCGTAGCTCGGCGGCAGATAGACCAGCAGCGGGCGGACCGGGCTGTCGCCGAGCCGGTTGCCCTCGAGGGCCGGCGAGCGTACCGAGTCGGTCACCACCTGCCCCTGACCGGCGAGTGGCGCCGCGCCGAACAGCAGGACGGCGAAGAGCCTCCGGCGCATCAGAAGGCCGGTTCGGCCTGGTGAGCCGGATCGTCGAGGATGATCGCCCGCGCGATGCTGCCGGCCGGTGTCTCGAACTGGCCCTCGGGAATGACCAGCAGGGCATTGGCCTTCACCATCGAGGTCAGGATCCCGGAGCCCTGGGGGCCCGTCAGTCGCACCTCGGGGATGCCGGTGCCGGGAGCGGCAACGGCGCGGAGGAAATGCTGCAGCCTGGGCCCGAGTTTGACCGGCTCCGCGAGCCGGACATCGACCGAGCGGCGGAAGGGCAGGCGCCGCCCGGCGAGGGCCCGGATCGCGGGCCGGACGAACAGTTCGAACGTCACCATCGTGCTGACCGGATTGCCGGGCAGGCCGATCCACGGAATGGTGCCTAACAGACCGAACCCGACCGGCGCGCCCGGTCGCATGCGGATCTTCCAGAACTTGAGATCGGCGCCGAGCTGGCTGAGCACGGTGCGCACATGGTCGTGTTCCCCGACGCTGATCCCGGCGCTGGTCACGATCAGGTCGCACTCGAGGGCCCGGGTGAAATGGGCGCGGAGGCTCTCCGGCGTGTCGCGGGCGATGCCGACATTGACCGGCACGCCGCCCGCGCGGCGCACCAGCGCGACCAGCGTGTGGGTGTTCGAGCTGGCGGTCTTCCGTCCACTCAGAATCAGGTCCGGCTGATCGATGTCGACGATCTCGTCACCGCTGCCGATGATCGCCACCCGCGGCCGGCGATAGACGAGCGGGTTGGCCACGGCCAGCGAGGCAAGCACCCCCAGCTCCGCCGGGCCCAGCTCGGCGCCGGCCTCCAGCACCGTCACGCCCTTCCGGATGTCCTCGCCGACCCGGCGGATATTCACGCCCATGTCGCGGTCCCGCACGATCGTGACGGTCTCGGCGCCCTCGTCGGTGTCTTCCTGGCGGATCACGCTGTCCGCGCCCTCGGGGAGCGGGGCGCCGGTGAAGATGCGTGCACACGTCCCGGGCTCGATCGCTCGCTCGGGAAAGGCGCCGGCGGGGATCTGCTCGATCACCCGGAGCCGCTTCGGGGCTGCCTCACTGGCGCCGCGCACATCCTCCGCGCGGGTGGCATAACCGTCCATCGCGGAATTGGTCCAGGCGGGAATGTCGAGTGGACTGACCACCGATTCGGCGAGGACGCCGTCGAGCGCGTCGTCCAGCGGAACCCGGAGCGGTGGCTGGCGCTGGATATGGGCGAGGATCAGGAGCGCGGCGTCGCGCGGGAGCAGCGGGGCGGTCATAGACAAAGTTCCGAGTACTAGGCACTAGGCACTAGGCACTGAGTACTTCGTACTGAGTGCCTAGTGCTTAGTACTGCGGTTAGATGATCTTCGCCCGGTCCCACCCCAGGTTGGCGAGCAGCTGCATCCACATCGTGTCGCGAAAGCGAAGCACGGGGCAGGGGGCCTCGTAGCGATCGTCATCCGTCACGATCGCGACCCACTCCGCGGCGTTGGGCGCGTCAGGCGTGAAGATGGGCGTCCCGCCCACCTCGCGGCGGAACACCTCGATCTTCGGCAGCGGCGCCGACTTGAAGCCCTCGACGAGCACGATGTCGGCGTCGCCGAGATACTGGCGGGCGAGGGTGATGGGATCGGTCGTGTCGGGGCGGCGCTCGAAAGACACCCGCATATCAGGGGTCACCAGCAGCGACCGTTCGGCCTTGCCTTCGTGAAAGTGCTTGTAGCTGTCGCTGCCTGGCTGGTCCACGGCGGTCGGGTGGGTCGCGTGCTTGATCGTCATCACGCGCCGTCCCTTCCGGGTATACTCGGCCGCCAGCGCCACCAGCAGCGTGGTCTTGCCGGCGTGCTTCCTGCCGATCACCGAGAGGATTCGAGTTTCCGCCACAGCCGGTCAGCCTCCGCGAGGTCGTCCGCGGTGTTCACGTTGAAGAAGAGCGCGGCCGGGTCGCCGAATGCGCGCACCCGTGTGGTGGAGAGGATACCGACTTTGATCCGATCATGGAAGCCGACGGCCCGGAGATCCCCGGCCTCCAGCGACGCTGCGATCGCCGGGCCGCAGGCCGGACCGTAGCCGGCACAGAGCGGTTCGACACCGCGCGGGCCGTCGCTCTCGGGCAGGCAGGCGTCGGCGTTCCGGAGGCCGTCCGCGAGAGCCTGAAGCAGGCTGACGGAGACGAAAGGCATGTCCCACGCCGCGAGGACGACGGGGGCGGGTGCGGCCACGATCGCGGTATAGATGCCGCCGAGTGAGCCCATGCCGGGGCGGACGTCGGCCACCACGCGGAGACCGGGGTGCCAGGTGGCGGCATCCGGGGCGTTGGCGATGAGCAGCGGTGGGCTGCTGAAGGCTGCTTCGAAGGTCGCCACCAGGCGATCGAGGATCCGGACTCCGCCGACCTCCTCGAGTCCTTTGGGCCGGCCCCCGAACCGGCTGGCCTGGCCGCCCGCGATGATCGCCCCGCGGATCAATAGCGCTTCCCGCGTTTGCGTTCGAGGACGACGTCGAAGCCGAGTGTGAAGCTGAGCAGGTGCTTGCCGACCGGGGAACTGCCGGGCACCAGGCCCTGGCGCGCTGTTGGTCCGGTGATAGCGGGGATTCGCACCCAGTTGTCTCGCACTTCAAAACGGACCTGGTAGCCGTGCCCGATCACCGAGACCACCCCTCCGCCGAAGGAATAGTAGGGCTGCAGGTTCGCGGGGTTCCCGTCATCGAAGAGCGGCAGGTCAGCGGTCCCGTTCGGCGTCGCGACCCGTCCACCCGTCTTGATGAAGCTCTGCTGTGAGACGACGAAGCCGAGATTGGCACGGACATACGGGTGCACCGGCTGATGGCTCCACACCCGGTAGACGGCGCCGACGGACACCGCGGCGGAAGTGGCGCTGCGGGTGGAGTGATTGAGCGAACTGCACAGGTCGGAGGTGATCGCGGCGCCCTGGGTCGCGACCAGTCTGCACGAGTCCCGCGTTCCCAGCCCGAGCAACTGTGCCTCGACGTTGAATCCGAGATGCTCCCCCGGGAAGTAGGTGCCGGAGAACACCACGTCGAGGCTGTTCCGGAAGTGACGACCGATGGCGAGCGTGTCCTCGACGCCGGCTGACGATGTGAAGGGCTGATTGACCCGCCAGAGCGTCCCCCCGCCCGTCGTTTCGCCGACACCGATCGTGAACATCAGCCGCGCCTGGTCGGCGGTGGCCTGGGCCCCCAGGATGGCCGGCGACAGCAGCAGTGCGAGAAGAGAGGCGAGTCGGCGCATCAGTCGCTCGTGAGCCACGGGTGATCCACCATGAGGCAACGATCCATCACGACCGGGATGCCGGCTGCCTCGAGGGCGGCGCGAACGCCTTCGTGCGCCACGCCGACCTGCATCCAGACCAGCCGCGGGTGCAGCATGAGGAGGTCATCCAGGAGGCCTGGTACGGCCTCGGAGCGCCGGAAGATGTTCACGATGTCGATCGGTCCCGCCGCCGCGGCTGCCGACCGAAGGTCAGGGTGCGATGTCTCACCGAGAATGGTTTCCCCCCCAGGCCGCACCGGGAGGATGCGGTAGCCGGCGTCCTGCAGATAGGCCGCGACCTCGTGGCTGGGCCGCGACGATCGCGGTGAGAGGCCGACGACCGCGATGACTCTGCTCGCCCGCAGTATCGCGCTCAGCGTGGCGCGCTCAGGGTTCATCGGGACATCGCAGTCGCCTGGGAAAACGATCGGTCCGGCATGGGCGGGCCCGCCGCTGGAACCGTGGAGACGGCCACCCGGCCGGCCGGCAGCACATCGATGGCCGCGGTCACCGGACCGGTTCAGTCGATTCCGGTGCAGTCGGCGTGGAGGGTCGGATCCTCTGCGACCCGCACCTGCGTCAGGCGCACGCCGCCGGGGAGCCGTCCCGCGACCCGGCGGAACAGGTACTCCGCGAGGGCCTCGCAGGTAGGGATCCGCGCCCCGTCGGCGAACTCCGGGATGTCGCGGTTGAGGTCCCGGCCCTCGAGGGCCGTGCGGATCTCATCCGCGAGAATGCCATCGAGCACGGTGAGGTCGAGGATCATCCCGGAGCGAGCCTCCACCGGTCCGGTCACGGTCACCGCGCAGGCGTACTCGTGCGGGTGGGATTCGGTAAGCGCCCCGAACGCGGCCTGGTTCCGCTCGGCCGACCAGTCCGCCATCCAGAGGTGATGCGTCGCGTGGAACCGTACCACCCGCGTCAGGCTCGTCGGCATGCGACCGCTAGAAGGAGTAGCTGAGTCCGGCCCGGAGTTCGCGCGCACCGCTCCACTCCTCGCGCTTGTTGCCCGGCAGGACCGAGTTCAGGTGAGTGGCCGGATTGCCGGAGGGCTGGGCGGCCGGATCCAGGTTGTAGGCTAGGGGATACTTGAGCTTCCAGAAGAGCTGGCGCGCTTCGAGCCGGAGGTTCAGGGACTTGCTCAGGAAGACCCGCACGCCGACCGCGGGCGCGAGGTAGATCTTGCCGCCGAACTTGTAACCGCTCGAATCCTTGACCGTCGCCTGCAGGCCGGCCCCGTCCATGAAGCCGGCCGAGCCACCGATGAACGGCGCGAGCCGATGCCAGCTCTTCTTGCCGGTGAAATTGATCTGCAGGGCAAGCTCGATCATGGTCACCGCCTGCTTGACCGGTCCATCGACCCGGTTGGTCACGCTGTCCGCCGCGCTCACGACCAGGCGCTCCAGATCGCCGCGCGCCACCGTGAGGCCGAGGATCACCGGCGCGCCCACCCGAACATCAAAGCGCACTCCGTAACTCTGGCCGTTGTGCGGACCGACGCCGATCGACCCTCCGTCCCCGCCGATGTCGCCGACCAGCAGGGACAGCGACCGGCCGCGCGGGATGTCCCGGTAGGGCGAGGAATTGGGCGCATGGCCCACCTGGGCGGCGAGCGGACCGGCCAGGACCATCAGGGTCAGCGTGCTCGTGAGGAGTCGATGCATGCGGGAATAGTAAGGGGGGGAGTTCCGAGTTCCGAGTAATGAGAAAGGAGTGCCTAGTGCACAGTGCCTAGTGCCTGGTGCCTGGAGGGTAGGACGGTTCGCACTCGGTACTAAGCACTAGGCACTAAGCACTAAGGACTGAGTCTGAGATCCCGCCCCGTCATCTCGGGAGGTGGCTCGATGCCGAGGAGACGAAGCACCGTGGGGCCGACGTCGCAGAGCGCTCCACCACCGCGGAGGGTCGTGGCGCCCGCGCGCACCGCCACCAGCGGCACCGGGTTGGTGGTGTGCGCCGTGTGCACGCCGCCGGTCGCCGGGTCGAACATCTGCTCGCAGTTGCCGTGATCGGCGGTCACCAGCACCGTGGCGCCCGCCGACTCGGCGGCCGCCATCACCCGGGCGAGACAGCGGTCGACCGTTTCCACTGCGGTGATCACCGCCGGGAGCACGCCGGTGTGGCCCACCATGTCGGCGTTGGCGAAGTTGCAGAGCATGAAGTCATGCGCCTTCCGGCCGATCGCCTGCACCAGCACGTCGGTGATCCCCACCGCGCTCATCTCCGGGGCCAGATCGTAGGTCGCGACCTTCTGGGAGGGCACCAGCGACCGCTCCTCGCCCTTGTACGGCGGCTCGTAACCGCCGTTGAAGAAGTAGGTGACGTGGGGGTACTTCTCGGTCTCCGCGGTGCGGAGCTGGGTCCGGCCGTGACTCGACAGCACCTCCGCCACGATCTTCGCCATGGTGAAGGGCGGGAAGGCCTGCGGCACCGGGAAGGTCCGGTCGTACTGGGTCATCGTGACCATGGCGAGGCGCGGGCGTCCCGACACGTCGAACCCGTCGAATCCCTCGATCATCAGTGCCCGCACGATCTGGCGCATCCGGTCGCTGCGGTAGTTGAAGCAGAAGACGCCGTCGCCGTCCTTGAGCGGGGCGACCGGCACTCCCGCGCGCTGCAGCACGATCGGCTTCACGAACTCGTCGGTCTCGCCGCGCGCCAGCGCCGCCTGCACGGCTGTGACCGCATTGTCGGCCGGCGCGCCGATCCCGCGCACCATCGCGTCGTAGGCGATCCGGGTCCGCTCCCAGCGGCGGTCCCGGTCCATGCCGAAGTAGCGACCGACCAGCGACGCGATCATCGCCTTGCCAGGCGCGAGCCGCGCGATCTCCTGCTCCAGCTGCCGCACCACCTGCGCGCCGATGGCGGGGAGCGTGTCGCGCCCGTCGAGGAAGCCGTGGATCGCGATGCGGGGGACCTCGGCGCGAACGCCGAGTTCGATGCAGGCGAGCAGATGCTGATCGATGGCGTGGACCCCGCCCGGGCCCAGCAGTCCGATCAGATGCAGGGTGCCGCCGCTCTGCTTGAGGCGGGCGCAGAGCTCGCGCAGGGGCTCCAGCTGGAAGAACGACCGGTCGGTGATGCTCTGCGAAATGCGGACGAGGTCCTGCGGAACGACGCGGCCCGCCCCGAGGTTCAGGTGCCCGACCTCCGAGTTGCCCATCTGGCCATCCGGCAGTCCGACGGGGAGTCCGCTGGCCTGGAGCAGCGTGCGCGGCTGGCTCGCCCAGAGCCCATGCCAGACAGGCGTTTGCGCCAGTTCGATCGCGTTGCCTTCGCGGCCTTCCCGGTAGCCCCAACCGTCCAGAACGACGAGGACGACTGGCCCCGACGGTCCGCGCGTGTTTGACATGACTCTCCGGCGTTTCTACAATCGAGGACGTGCGTTACGCGCCGCAATCTACTTCGCCCCTGTGCCGCCTACCAGCCTTGGCGGTCATTCTGCTCACGCTGCTCGCGACTTCGCTCGCGGGGCAGTCCACCCTCCGGCTCGCCCAGGAGACCCGGTTCACCAAGGTTCCCGGCGGGACCGCGCTGGGTACCCTGCAGGCCGGCGCCGATGTCACTCCGGGACGGATTTCCGGTGCGTCCACCGAGGTCGCGCTCGAGGGCTGGTTCCCCACGGCCTCGCTCGGACCGCTGAAGCGGGATGGCTTCGACGTCGCTGTGACCAAGCGGCCTTCGGAGCAGTTGCGTCAGGCTCCAGGCGGCCCGGTGATCGCGAAAGTCTCCCCCGGGGTGGGGTTCACCAAGGTGGAAATCCGCGGGGAGTGGACCCGGGTGAAGCGGCTGGCGTGGGTGAACCGCAAGGCGCTGCAGGCCGCCGCGTCCTCGGCGCCGGCTGTCCAGCCGGTCACCGGCCCCGACCAGGCGGAACTCACCAGCACGTCACCCATCGCCATCGTCCCAGGCGGCGCGGTGGTCGGCTCCATCGACTCCGGGGCCGGCGCCCGTGTGCTGGCCCGCTCCGCCGGCTGGACCCGCATCCAGGTCGAGGGGTGGGTGCCCGACAGCAGTCTCCGCCCCACCGATCGCAGCATCCTGGTGGGGCTGAGCCAGGCCGAGGTCCGCGCCAATCCAGCCAAGTATGTGGGGCGGGTGGTGGAGTGGCGGGTGCAGTTCGTCGCCATCCAGAAGTCGGACGAACTCCGCCCCGAGATCCCCGAAGGGATGAACTACCTGCTCACGCGCGGGCCGCTGCCCGAGCCCGGCTTCGTCTACATCATCATCCCCTCGTCCGCGGTGGCCCAGTTCCAGGCGGTGCCCGCACTCCGGGAACTCACGGTCCGCGGAACGATCCGGTCCGCAACCACCAAGTACCTGCCGACCCCGGTGCTGGAACTGGTCGAGGTGGTGGCGGGACTGGGGAAGTAGCACCAGCGGGAGGGTAACCTTTTCGGGTACGGGACCGTACTTTCTCCTCATGAATGACCTCCTCAAACAGCGCATCCTCCGCCGGCTCGAAAGCCTGCCGGACGAGCGTGCCTATCAGATCCTCGATTTCGTGGAGTTCCTCGAGAGCAAGTACGCCGATCGTGCCGCGCCGACCGGTATTCTCGCGAGGATCACGGATACGGTCGAGGACACCATGCGTGCCGCCAAGCTGCCGGTGCAGGCGATCAGTGGCACCGTGGGCGCGATGGACACCGCCAGCCGCATCATGAAGGGACTCGCCGCGGCGGGCCAGGCCGTGATGGACGAAGCGGTGAAGGCGACCAAGCCGGCCACTGCCGCTCCGCCACCCGCAACGCCGGTTCCCCAGGTCGCACCCGCTGCTTCCCCCACGCCGCTCAAGGCCGACGGCTGAAGGTCCACCGCTGATGGCTGAATCCCAGTCCTCTCCCGCGACCGAATTCGTTCGCGGGATCGGTCCGCTCGCGGCGATCTCCATGGTCGTCGGCACGATGATCGGGTCCGGCATCTTCATCGTCTCCGCCGACATCAGCCGGCAGGTGAACGACTGGGGGCCGGGCGCCCTGCTGCTGATCTGGGTGGTCACCGGGGTCATGACGGTGATCGGCGCGCTGGCCTACGCCGAACTCGCGGCGATGATGCCTTCGGCCGGCGGGCAGTACGTCTTCCTGCGTGAGGGACTCTCGCCGCTGATCGGATTCCTCTTCGGCTGGACGCTCTTCACCGTCATCCAGACCGGGACGATGGCCGCCGTGGCCGTCGCCTTCGGGAAGTTCCTGAGCGTGCTCGTGCCGGCGGTCACCCCGGACGTGTTTCTCTCACTGGGACATCTCCCGATGCCGGGTGGCGCCATCGAACTCGGTGTCTCGTGGCAGCGGATCGTCGCGCTTGGCGTTGTCGCATCGCTGACCGCCTTGAACGTGCGGGGCGTGACCCTCGGCGCGACGGTGCAGACCGTCTTCGCCGTCGCCAAGGTCGGGGCCCTCGCGGCGCTGGTGCTGTTCGGCCTCACCCTGGCACCGCAGGCCGCGGCAGCGGCGGGCCAGAGCTTCTGGGGCACCGGGAGCTGGAGCCTCGCGGTGCTGCCGATCCTCGGGGCCGCGATGGTCGGCTCGCTGTTCTCGGCGGACGCCTGGAACAATGTCACCTTCGCCGCCGCCGAGGTGCGCGAGCCGAAGCGTAATCTGCCGCTGGCCCTCGCGGTGGGGACGGCGACGGTCTCGGTTCTCTACGTCCTCGCGAATCTCGCCTACCTGCGGGTGCTGCCCTTCGCCGGCGATGCGGCGGGGATCGATGCGCTCTCGCGTGGCATCCAGCATGCCGCGCAGGACCGGGTCGGCGTGGCGGCGGCGGAGGTGATGTTCGGCCCGGTGGGCGGCATCCTGATGGCGGTCGCCATCATGCTCTCGACCTTCGGGTGCGTAAACGGGCTGGTCCTCGCGGGGCCGCGGGTCTACTACGCCATGGCGGGCGACGGTCTCTTCTTCCGACGGGCGGCGGTGCTCCACCCGCGCTTCAAGACCCCGGCGTTCGGCCTGGTGACCCAGGCGGTGTGGGCGATGCTGCTCTGCCTCAGCGGCAGCTACGGCAACCTGCTCACCTACGTGATCTTCGCCTCGCTCCTGTTCTACTTCTTCACGGTGCTCGCGCTGTTCCGGCTGCGGCGCACCCGGCCCGACCTCCCCAGGCCGGTCAAGGCATTCGGGTATCCGGTGCTGCCGCTGCTGTACCTGCTTGCGGTCGTCTACCTGCTGGTGGTGCTGCTCGTGGACCCGGTGCAGCGCCAGTACTCGGCCTTCGGGCTGCTGATCGTGGCCCTCGGGGTGCCGGTGTATTTTCTGTGGCGCCGGGGCGCGGCCTGATTCCGCGCCTTGCGTCCCCCTACCGGCGGGCCGTAGACTTATGGATGGAACTCCCAATTCAAACCGGAACGCACCCGTCATGAGCACCATCCGCACCGGACTGGCGCTCACCTTCGACGACGTCCTGCTGGTCCCGCGCCATTCGACGGTCCATCCACGCCAGGTCTCCGTCAAGACTCGCCTCACGCGCAGCATCTCGCTCAACATCCCGCTGGTGTCGGCCGCCATGGACACGGTGACCGAAGCGGAGATGGCCATCGCCATGGCCCGCTACGGCGGCATCGGCGTGGTGCACAAGAACATGTCGATCGAGAAGCAGGCCGCGGAGATCGACCGGGTGAAGCGGAGCGAGAGCGGGATGATCCTCAACCCGATCACCCTGACGGCCGACCGGCCGCTGCGCGAAGCGGCCGCGGCGATGGCCCGGTTCCGGATCTCCGGGGTGCCGATCATCGATCAGGCGGGGAAGCTCGTCGGCATCATCACCAACCGGGATCTGCAGTTCGAACGCAATCTCGACCAGCCGATTCGCGAGGTGATGACCAAGGACAAGCTGATCACCGCGCCGGTCGGCACCGGGCTCGACGAGGCCGAGCGGATCCTGGCGAAGCACCGGATCGAGAAGCTGCCGGTCGTCGATGCGGCGGGCCTGCTCAAGGGCTTGATCACGGTCAAGGACATCTTCAAGCGGAAGCAGTTCCCGGATTCCAACAAGGACCAGCATGGCCGGCTCCGGGTCGCGGCTGCGGTGGGCGGCACGGCCGAGGCGAAGATCCGCGCCAAGGCGCTCCTCGATGCGGGTGCCGATGCGATCATCATCGACTCCGCGCATGGGCACAGCGAAGGGGTGCTGCAGACGGTCTCGCTGCTGCGCGAGGCCTTCCCCGATGCGCAGCTCATCGCCGGCAACGTGGCCACCGAATCGGCCGCGCGGGAACTGGTTCGCCGCGGGGTCGACGCGGTGAAGGTGGGGGTCGGTCCGGGCAGCATCTGCACCACCCGTGTGGTGACCGGTGTCGGCGTTCCCCAGGTCACGGCGATCATCGATGCGGTCCGTGGCGCCGGCGACATCCCCGTCATCGCCGATGGTGGCATCAAGTACTCGGGTGACCTGGTTAAGGCCCTGGCCTCGGGCGCCTCCGCGGTGATGATGGGCTCCATGCTCGCCGGCACCGACGAGAGTCCCGGCGAGTCGATCCTCGCCGAAGGGCGGCGGTTCAAGTCGATCCGCGGCATGGGCAGCCTGGCCGCGATGCAGGAAGGTTCCGCGGACCGCTACTTCCAGGAGGGGGAGCTCTCCAGTTCCAAGATGGTCCCGGAAGGGATCGAGGGTCGGGTCCCCTACCGCGGCCCGGTCGGCGATGTGCTTTTCCAGATGGTCGGCGGCCTCCGCAGCGGCATGGGATACTGCGGCGTCGCGTCGATCGAGTCGCTCGGGCGAGAGGTGGAGATGGTGCAGATCACCAGCGCCGGCCTCCGCGAGTCGCATCCGCACGACGTGCACATTACCCGGGAAGCACCGAACTACAACGTGTAGCGCGCGGTCCTGACCGCCGCTCGCCGGCAGCGGGACATCGCTGACGGCCGGGGCCGGTCTGCTGGTCACCGGCCAGCGCTTTCTCTCCCCTCAGAGGCTCGCATGGACCTCTTCCGCCGCAAGAGCGTCACCGATCTGCAGCACGAGGCCGAGACCGACCACAGCCTCAAGCGGGCGCTGGGCCCGTGGAACCTCACCCTGCTCGGCATCGGGGCCATCATCGGCACCGGCATCTTCGTGCTGACCGGTACGGTGGCGGCCCAGAACGCCGGTCCGGCCGTGGTGCTCTCCTTTGTGCTGGCGGGCGTGGCCTCGATCTTCGCCGCGCTCTGTTATGCGGAGTTTGCCTCGCTGGTGCCGATGGCGGGCAGCGCCTACACCTATGGCTATGCCACGCTGGGCGAGTTCATCGCCTGGATCATCGGCTGGGACCTGGTGCTCGAGTACGCCCTCGGCGCGGTCACCGTCGCGATCGGCTGGTCGGGCTATGTCGTCTCCTTCCTCAAGGACATCGGGATCGTGGTGCCGGCGCACTACAGTGCCGCGCACGGCACGATCGTCACGCTGGCCGATGGTACCACCACCACGGCGATCTTCAACCTGCCGGCGGTGCTGATTATCGCGGTGGTGACGGCGCTGCTCGTGGTGGGCATCAAGGAGTCCGCCAACGTCAACAACGTGATCGTGTTCATCAAGGTCGCGGTGGTGATCCTGTTCATCGTCGGGGCGGCGCACGCCATCAACCCGGCGAACTGGCACCCCTTCATCCCGGCGCAGACGATCGGCGCCGATGGGGTTCCGGTGCGCGGCGCCTTCGGGTGGGACGGGATCGTGGCCGGGGCGGGGGTGGTGTTCTTCGCCTACATCGGCTTCGACGCGGTGAGCACCGCGGCCCAGGAGGCCAAGAACCCGCAGCGGGACATGCCGATCGGCATCATCGGATCGCTGCTGATCTGCACCCTGCTGTACATTCTGGTCTCCGGCATCGCCACCGGCGTGATGAGCTACACCGAGCTGAACGTGCCTGATCCGATCGCGGTCGTGGCGGACCGCGCCGGTCTGGGGTGGATCTCGACGTTCATCAAGCTGGGGGCCATTGCGGGGCTGTCGTCCGTCATCCTGGTGATGCTGATGGGCCAGTCGCGGGTGTTCTACACCATGGCCAAGGACGGCCTGCTGCCGCAGTTCGTCAACAAGATCCATCCGAAGTTCCAGACGCCGTACATCACCTCGATCGTCACCGGAATCGCGGTCGCCATTCCGGCGGGCTGGTTCACGGTGCGTGAGGCGGGCAGCCTCGTGTCGATCGGCACCCTGCTGGCGTTCGTGATCGTCTCGGCCGGCATCCTGGTGCTCCGCATCCGCGAGCCGGAGCTGCCCCGCCCGTTCAAGGCGCCCGCGGTGTGGTTCACCGCTTTCGCCGGAGCCGCCTCGGCGATCTACCTGATGGCGCACCTGCCGCTCCGCACCTGGGAGCGGCTGCTGATCTGGCTGGCGATCGGGCTGGTCGTGTACTTCACCTACGGTTACAAGCACAGCCGTCTGGCGCGCCGATAAGCCGCCGACGGTCATCGCCCCTTCCCTCGAGGAGCCACGCATGTCCCTGTTCCGCACCAAGTCGCTGGCCGAACTCATGCCCGTCGACGATGAGCACGGTCTGAAGCGCGCCCTCACCGGCACCAACCTGATTCTGCTGGGGATCGGTGCCATCATCGGCGCGGGCATCTTCGTGCTGACCGGCACGGCCGCGGCGCAGTACGCCGGCCCGGCGATCGTGCTGTCCTTCATCCTCGCCGGCGCCGGCTGTCTCTTTGCCGGGCTCTGCTACGCCGAGTTCGCCTCGATGATTCCGGTGGCGGGCAGCGCGTACACCTACGGCTACGCCACGCTCGGCGAACTCGTGGCCTGGATCATCGGCTGGGACCTGATCCTCGAGTATCTCTTCGCGGCCTCCACCGTGGCGGTGGGCTGGTCGGGCTACTTCACGGCGTTCATGACCGA
>DAINRP010000013.1:0-5288 GCA_036741755.1 Gemmatimonadales bacterium | reverse complement strand
CGGCCTCCACCGTGGCGGTGGGCTGGTCGGGCTACTTCACGGCGTTCATGACCGAGCTGGGCATTCACCTGCCGCCGGCCTACACTGGCGCGCCCTTCGACGTGCAGGGGACGCATACCCTGGTGCCGTCGCAGATCTGCGTGGACCCTTCCACCGGCGGGGTCGCGGTCGACAAGGTGAGTCGCACCGCCGTTGCCATCGCCGACTGCGCCTCGAACGGGTTCACGATCACCCACGGTATCCTGAACGTTCCCGCCATGGTGCTGGTGTTCCTGATCTCTACCCTGCTGGTGATCGGCATCAAGGAGTCGGCGCGGTTCAACAACCTCATCGTCTATGTGAAGGTGGCGATCGTCCTGCTGGTCATCGGCTTCGGCGCCCATTACGTCAACACCGCCAACTGGCACCCGTTCATTCCGCCTAACACCGGTGAATTCGGTCACTTCGGCTGGAGCGGCATCGTGCGCGGCGCGGGCGTGATCTTCTTTGCCTACATCGGCTTCGACGCGGTCTCCACGGCGGCGCAGGAGGCCAAGAACCCGCAGAAGGACCTGCCGATCGGCATCCTCGGCTCGCTCGCCATCTGTACCGTCCTGTACATCCTGATGGCGCTCGTCATGACGGGTATCGCGCACTACCCCGAGCTCAACGTGCCGCACCCGGTGTTCGTGGCGATCAACAAGGCCGGGCCGGCGCTCGCCTGGCTGGGCTACCTCGTCAACATCGGCGCCATTGCCGGCCTGGCTTCCGTGGTGCTGGTGATGCTCATGGGCCAGCCCCGCATCTTCTACACCATGGCGCGTGACGGCCTGCTCCCCGAGGTGTTCGGCAAGGTGCACCCCAAGTTCCGCACCCCGTACGTCTCGACCATCGTGACCGGCGTGGTGGCCATGCTGATCGCCGGCCTCTTCCCGATCGGCCTGCTCGGTGAGCTGGTCTCGATCGGCACCCTGCTCGCTTTCGTGATCGTCTGCGGCGGGATCCTGGTGCTGCGCAGGGTGCAGCCCGATCTGCCGCGCCCCTTCCGGACGCCCTGGGTGCCGTTCGTGCCGATCATGGGCATCCTGATCTGTGGCTACATGATGTACGGTCTGCCCGTCGATACCTGGCTCCGGCTGGCGATCTGGATGGCGCTCGGACTGGCCATCTACTTCCTGTACGGCAAGAATCACTCGAAGCTCAACAAGGCCTAGTCTCGGCCGGCGTGAGCCGTCCTGTCATGATGCCCGGTGCCGAATGGCGCCGGGCATCATGCGTTCCCTTCCCGACGCGCCGCGCACGACCGCGCTCTTTCCCGGTTTGGCCCCTTGTCTTAGTTTCCCGCCCCATGACCGAACTGCCGCAGGACCGTCTCGCAGCCGCCCGCGCCTTCGCCAAGATCTTTCAGCCCGGCCAGCGTCTCTGCATCACGACCCACGTCAACCCCGACGGCGACGGGCTCGGCAGCGAGGTCGGACTGATCCATCTGCTCAAGGCGCAGGGGATCAACGCGGTGGTCACGAATCCCTCCCCGACTCCGGAGCGTTACCGGTTCCTCTTCCGCGATCTCCCCGGGGTCGATCGATCGAAGGAAGCGGTCAAGGAACTCCGCAAGGCAGATCAGATCCTGGTGCTCGACATCGCGGACGTCGAGCGACTGGGCATGCTCAGCCAGACGGTGCTCGAACGGGGCGTCCCGGTTGCCTGCGTGGACCACCACGTGAGCCAGGGCCATCTGCCCGACGGAGCCCGCTACGTCGATCCCGAGGCCTCCGCCACGGGCGAGCTCATCTATCAGCTCGCCACCGCCAATGGGTGGCCACTGACGCCACTGGCGGCCCGCGCGCTCTATGTCGCGATCCTGACCGATACCGGAGCCTTTCGCTTCAGCAACACCAAGCCGGCGGTGCTCCGCGCCGCGGCCGCGCTCCTGGAGGCCGGTCTGGATCCGGAACAGATCTATCTGGACGTCTATGCCAGCGCCCCCGAGGGCCGGGCCCGGCTGCTGGCAGAAACGCTGCAGACGCTCGTGGTCGAGGCCGACCAGGGGCTCGCGTGGGTGACCGTGCCGCCAGGGGCACTCGAACGGCTGGGTGCAACGGCCGATGACCTCGACGGCATCGTCGAGGTGCCCCGGAGCATCAGCGGGATCCGGATGGCGCTGCTCTTCCGGGAGATCGCCGCCGGCCGGGTGAAGGTGTCGCTGCGTTCAGTGGGAACGGTGGATGTGGCGGAATTCTCCCGCCCCTTCGGCGGAGGTGGCCATACCAAGGCCTCCGGACTCTCCATGGAGGGATCGCTGGCCGAGGTACAAGCCTGCGTGCTGGCCGCCGCGCGAGAGTATCTTTCGACGAACGGCAGCCGGTAACGTTGAACAGGAAGTGGCGGGCATGACAAACGCAGATGATCCCGAAGTGCTTCAGCGCATCGAGCGCACGCTCGATTCGCTGCGTCCCTATATCGCCTCGCACAAGGGCAGTGTCGAAGTCGTCGATTTCGACGATGTCGAGGGGCGCCTGCTCCTCCGCCTCGGCGGGACCTGTCACGGCTGTTCGGCCTCGACCATCACGCTCAAGCAGGGCATCGAGACCCGGCTCCGCGCGCTCGTGCCCGAGGTCAAGCTGGTCGAAGCGATCTGAAACCGAGAGTTCCGAGTTCCAGGTTCCGAGTTCCGAGCGGTTGGCGTGGACCTGGCACTCGGAACCCGAAACTCGGAACTTGAAAACCAGTAAGGAACAGTCGGACCTATGTCGAACCCTCTCTCCGCTAGAGTCGCCGCAGCACTGTCCCGGATTCAGAACCCGCGCCTCGAGAACGATCTGCTCTCCGCCGGCATGGTCCGCGATCTGGTCGTCACCGACGACGGCAAGGTCTCGTTCACCTTCCTGCTCTCCCGTGAAGATCCGGCGACGCTGGTGCGCGAGGCGCGCGCGGCCATCCGGGCCATCGAGGGCGTGAATCCGCAGGAGATGCGGATCAGCGTGGTCGATCCGGGTGGCCCCGCGAAGAGCACGCATGCGCCCCCCGGACAGCCCGCGCCAGGCCAGACCCACGGACAGGCCGGCCTGGTCACGCCGCCGCCGCAGCCCTCGGAGTATCCCAATCTCGGCAAGATCATCGCCGTGTCGTCAGGCAAGGGCGGTGTGGGCAAGTCCACGGTGACGAGCAACCTGGCGGTAGCCCTCGCCCAGAAGGGGTTCCGCGTCGGTCTCATGGACGGCGACGTCTACGGGCCGAACATCCCGCGGATGTTCGGCATCTTCGAGAAGCCGCCGGTGGTGCAGGGCAAGATCCAGCCACTCAGCGCCTGGGGCGTCAAGCTCATGTCGCTCGGCTTCCTCGTGGATCGCGACGCGGCGGCCATCTGGCGGGGACCGATCATCATGAAGATCGTGCAGCAGTTCCTGCGGGATGTGCAGTGGGGTGAGCTCGACTATTTCCTCGTGGATCTGCCCCCCGGCACCGGCGACGCGCAGCTCTCGCTGGTGCAGTCCTGCCAGGTGGCCACCTCGATCATCGTCACCACGCCACAGGAAGTCGCGGTCGGTGACGCCCTCCGCGGTGCCAAGATGTTCGAGAAGGTCGGCGTGCCCGTGGCCGGCATCGTCGAGAACATGAGCGCGTTCACCGATCCCGCGACGGGAGTCCGGCTGGAGATGTTCGGTTCGGGAGGCGGCCAGCGCCTCGCGGATGAACTGCATGTGCCGCTGCTCGGCAGCGTGCCGCTCACGCCCGGGCTTGCCGATCTCGCCGATCGCGGCAAGCCGATCGTGGCGGCGGATCCATCGAGCCCCGCGGCGAAGACGCTGATCGCCATCGCCGATGCGCTGGTCGAGGCGGTGGGGCAGACGCCGGCGGCACTGCCGATCATGCGCGGGTGACGATCGCAGACGATGGGGGCGTGCCAGCGGCACGCCCCGTCGCTTTACTCCGCGTGCCGCTGCTCGCGTCGGTCCTGCGCCTCGCCCTTCCCGCCGTCGGCACGACCCTCCTGCAGGTCCTCTTCAACATCACCGATACCTTCTGGGTCGGCCGCACCCTCGGCCCGGCGGCGCTGGCCGGGGTCTCCTCCGCCGGGTACTCCCTCTGGATCATCATCACCACCGGCGAACTCCTCGGCGCCGGACTCACCGCGGTCGCGGCACGGCGCCATGGCGAGGGGCGGGCCGAACTCGCCGCCCGCGCCGCCGGCACCGCCCTGATTCTCGCCGTAGTACTTGGCGTGCTGGTGGCCCTCGCCGGCTTGAGCGGCCTCGATCCTCTCTTCCATCTGATGGCGCTCCCCGCCGACGCGGATCGTCAAGCGCGCCGCTTCCTCGTCGTCCAGTGCGTCGGCTCGGTGCTGATCTACGGCTACTTCGTGGTCGAGGCCGCCTTCCGGAGCGCCGGCGACACCCGTACGCCGTTCGCGCTGCTCGCCGGATCGGTGCTGCTCAATCTGGTGCTCGACCCGCTCATGATCCTGGGCCTCGGGCCGTTTCCCGCCATGGGCGTCTATGGCGCGGCGCTCGCGACGGTGCTGACGCGCGGCTTCGGCTTTGCCGCCGGACTCGTCCTCCTGGTCCGCCGCGGACACATCCAGCCGGCGTTTGATCGCGCCGTCGCGTGGAGTATCCTGCGCATCGGCACTCCGGTGATGGTCGCCGGCTCACTCTTCAGCCTCTCTTACATCTTCCTGGTGCCGGTCGTCGGCCAGTTCGGCACGCCGGCGCTGGCGGCACTCGGAGTCGGTCACAAGATCGAGGGTGTGAGCTACATGATCGCGGTCGGCTTCGGGCTTGCGGCGAGCACCCTGGTAGGCCAGAACCTCGGCGCGGGGGATCCGGCGCGTGCCCGCGCCGCCGGGTGGCTCACCGCGACCCTCGCCGTCGTGCCCATCGGGCTGCTCGGCGTCATCTTCTCCCTCTGGCCGGCCCAGCTGGCCGGGATCTTCACCCGCGATGAAGCGACGGCCGGCGCCGCGGCGCTGTACCTGCTCGCCTTCGCGGTGGTGCAGCCGTTCATCGCGTTTGAGGAGGCACTGTTCGGCGGCTTGTCAGGCGCAGGGTATACCGTCTGGCCGATGGTCTGGGTCGTCCTCCTCTCGGCCATCCGGATTCCACTGGCCATCTGGGCCGCACCCCGCGGCGGGCTCGCCGGTGTCTGGCTGGTCCTCGCGGTCACGGCGACGGGCCGCGGTCTCGCGATGCTGACGCTGTGGCGCTGGGGGCGGTGGGAGAGGGCGAAGGCCTGAGCGGCCCGGCGCCGCCGCGCACGTCACGGGTCAGGACTCGGTGGTGGCGTCGATGCGCTCCGAGAGGCGGCGCAGA
>DAINRP010000012.1:0-28837 GCA_036741755.1 Gemmatimonadales bacterium | reverse complement strand
TCACCACCGGATCACCGCGCTCCCCCAGGTGAAGCCGGCGCCAAACGCGACCAGCATGACCAGCATCCCGGGCTTGAGCCGACCGGTGGACTCCGCGTGCGCGAGCGCCATCGGAATCGAGGCCGCCGAGGTATTGCCGTAGCGATCCACCGTGACCACGATCTTCTCGCGCGGGATGCCGGCGTGCTTGGCCGTCGAGTCGATGATCCTGATGTTCGCCTGGTGCGGGACGAGGAGGTCGAGGTCTTCGGCTGTGATCCCGGCCCGCCGAATCGCCTCGTCACACGCTTCGGCCATGGTCAGCACGGCGTGCTTGAAGACCTCCCGCCCGGCCATCTTCATGTAGTGCGTCCGCTCGCGAAGGACTTTCTCGCTGATCGGATCGGCGCTCCCGCCGCTCGGGACGTAGAGCAGTTCCGCCAGACGACCGTCGGACTTGATGAATGACGACAGCAGGCCGCGCGTGGCCCCGGTGGGGGCCCGGGAGAGGACGGCCGCACCGACACCGTCGCCGAACAGAATCGCGGTCGAGCGATCCTGCTGATCGGTGATACTGGTGAGCTTCTCGCCACCAATCACCAGAACGTGCTCCGCCTGCCCGCACGCGATCAGCCCCTCCGCCACCGTCAGCCCGTAGATGAAGCCCGAGCAGGCGGCACCAATGTCGAACGCTGCGGCCTTCTCCGCCCCGATCAGCGCCTGCACATAGCAGGCGGTCGAGGGGATGATGTGATCCGGCGTGGCGGTCGCGACGATGATGGCGTCGAGGTCCCCCGGTGCGAGTCCGGCGCGCTGGAGGGCCATGAGGGACGCGCCGCGCGCCATCGTCGCGACTGTCTCGTCCACCGCGGCGTACCGCCGCTCCCGAATCCCTGTGCGCTCGACGATCCACTGATCGGAGGTTTCCAGCCGCGCTTCGAAATCGCGGTTGGTCACGATCCGGTCAGGCACGTGCACGCCGAGGCCGGCGAGATAGACGAATGGGCGCTGCATCAGGCCCGTGACTCCGATTCCCGGCGGGCGAAGTTGGCCCCGATATGGGCGCTCAAGTCATGCGCCACCGCCTGCGTGGCGATGCGAATGGCGTTCTTGAAGGCGTTGGGAGTCGAGGAACCGTGACAGATCACCGAGACCCCCTTCACGCCGAGCAGCGGCGCACCGCCATATTCGGAGTAGTCGAGATGGCGGAAGACCCGCTGGATTTCCGGCTGCTGCAGGACACTCGGGGCTTCGCGCTTGACGAGACGGATGATCAGCCTGGCAAACGATTCGTAGAACTTCAGCACGATGTTCCCGACGAACCCGTCGCAGACCACGATGTCGATCATGCCGATCCGCGGGTGTCCGGCGACGATGTCGCGGCCCTCGATGTTGCCGACGTAATTGAGGTCGGTGGCCTGTTTGAGGAGGCCATGGGCCTCCTTGGCGGCGGCGTTGCCCTTCTCGTCTTCTTCGCCGACGTTCAGGAGTCCGACCTTCGGATTCGGCCGACCCAGCACGTCCTGCATGTAGATCGTGCCGAGCCAGGCAAACCCCAGCAGCTCGCGCGGCGAGCAGTCGACTGTCGCCCCCGCGTCGAGCACGAGGACCGGGAGATCGGCCGAGGGGAAGAGAGTCGCCACCGTCGCCCGGTCGACCCCCGGATGCAGGCCGAGCAGCATGGTGGAACCCACGAGAACCGCGCCGGTGTTGCCGGCGGATACGAATGCATCCGAGGCACCGGTCTTCTGTAGACCGAGGCCGACCGCGAGACTCGATTGGGGCTTCTTCCGGACCGCCGCGAGCGGCTTCTCATCCATCCCGATCACGTCGGGGGCGTCGTGAATCTCGAGGCGGCCTCGGTCGATGCCGGGAAATCGAGCCAGCTCGCCTTCAATCGCCTCCCGGCGCCCCACCAACTGGATGAGGAAGCCCGGCGGCAGCTCGGTCAGGGCCTGAACCGCACCGTCGACTTCGGCCTGCGGGGCGTGGTCCCCCCCCATGGCGTCGAGAGCGATGCGGATCACGCTCAGGCGTCCTCGACCTCAATCATCTTCTTGCCGCGATAGTACCCGCAGGTCGGGCAAACGCGGTGCGACAGCTTGGGCGAGCTGCAGCGGGGACACGCCTGGGTGGCCACGGAGGCGGCCTTGTGATGGCCGCGGCGGAGCCGCTTGCGGGACTTCGAGAGTTTACGCTTCGGGACAGCCATCGCTAGCCTCAGTCAGAATGGGCCTTGCACGCGCAGGGCCCGGCGTTGAGATCCGCCCCGCACCGGGGGCACAGCCCGGCGCAATCCTCGCGGCAGAGGGGATACGCGGACACGGCAAGCACGAGTTCTTCGCGCACCGCCGGGCGGACGTCCACGTGGGTTACCTGCGCCGGAAGCGGGTAGACGGCGGGATCATCCGCCGCATCCGGATCAGCGCTGAAGAGCACCTCGACATCCGCGTCGAGAGGAGAAATCACGTTCGTAAGGCAGCGACGGCACGTCCCACGGAGCTGCCCCGTGACCCGAGCCTGCCAGAAGTATTCGCCGTCACCCGTTTCCGACAGGCGACCATCAACCTGCACCGGTCCGTCGAGATCCAGGTTGAGACCGGCGAACGTCGGGTCACCGGGCTCCAACTGTCCGACAGTCTCTACCGGTCCCCGGTGAAGGTCCCGGACATCGACCTGAAGCATAGCCCGAAAACCTAGTCCGGACAACGACTTGAGTCAAGCATCGGCGGCCTTGGCGGCCACCCGCCAACCGCCGAGCCAGCTCAGCCCCAGAGCCCGGCCAGCTCGCTCTCGGTGAAGAAGAACGCCACCTCCCGCAACCCGTTCTCCACACTGTCGGAACCGTGCACCGCATTCTTCCCCTTGGACTCGGCGTAGAGCTTCCGAATCGTGCCCGGGGCGGCCTCGGCCGGATCGGTTGCACCGATCACGGTCCGGAAATGGGCGACGGCATCTTCACGCTCCAGGGCCATCGGCAGTACCGGGCCGGAGGTCATGAACGCAACCAGATCCTTGTAGAATGGCCGGTCCTTGTGCACTTCGTAGAACTTCCCCGCCTGCGCCTGGGTAAGGCGCGCCATCCGGGCGGCGCGAATCACGAAACCCTCGCGCTGCAGATGGGCGATGATGAGTCCGGCCTTGCCGCTCTCGATGGCATCCGGCTTGAGCATCCCGAGAGTCATGAGCTTTGCCACTGAACACCCCTTCGAGTTCCGAGTTCCGAGTTCCGAGTTCGACGATGCTACTTGAGGCGTGCCTGTACTAGCGGGACCACATCGATCGGCCGCTTCATCACCGCGATGCCCGCGGTTTCGAAGGCAGCGATCTTTTCGGCTGCGGTCCCGGAGGAGCCGGAGATGATCGCGCCCGCGTGCCCCATCCGGCGCCCCGGCGGGGCTGTCTGGCCGGCAATGAAGCCGACCACCGGCTTGGTCACGTACTCCTTCACGAAAATCGCGGCGTTCTGTTCGTCTGTGCCGCCGATCTCCCCCAGCATGACGATTGCGTCGGTGCCGGGATCGTCCTGGAAGGCGCGGAGACAGTCAATGAACGACGTGCCATTCAGCGGATCGCCCCCGATGCCGACGCAGGTGCTCTGCCCGATCTGGTGCTTCGTCAGATGGTTCACGATCTCGTACGTCAGCGTGCCGCTGCGCGACACCAGACCGACCCGCCCGGGAAGGCAGATGTTGCCCGGGATGATGCCGACCTTGGACTCGCCCGGGGTGATGAGGCCAGGACAATTCGGTCCCAGCAGCCGAGCCCCCCGCTCCCGCACGTACGGCAGCACCCGCGTCATGTCCATGACCGGCACTCCCTCGGTGATGCAGACGATCAGTCCGATTCCGGCGTCGGCGGCCTCGAAGATCGCGCCGGCGGCGCCCGTCGGCGGCACGTAGATCACCGAGGTGTTTGCCCCGGTCTGGCGCACGGCGTCCGCGACGGTGTTGAAGACGGGCACCTGCCCTTCGAAGGTCTGGCCACCCTTGCCCGGCGTGACCCCTGCGACGACCGTGGTCCCGTACTCCAGCATCTGCTTCGCATGGAACGACCCGTCGCGCCCGGTGATGCCCTGTACCATCAACCGGGTGTCGCGGCCGACGAAGATGCTCATGCGGCCTCCTTGGCGAGCGCCACGACCTTCCGAACTGCCTCGTCCATGTCCGAGAGCGCGGGCATCCCGATCCCCTGCAGGATCTTCACCGCTTCCGCCTCGTTGGTGCCCGTCAGGCGAACCACGATCGGCACCTTGACCGGAAACTGGGAAAGGGCCGTCTTGATGCCGTTGGCCACATCGTCGGTGCGGGTAATGCCGCCGAAGATGTTAAACAGGATCGCCTTGACGCTGGAATCACTGGTGATGATGCGCAGGGCATTCACCACCTTGTCCGGATTGGAACTCCCCCCGATGTCGAGGAAGTTGGCCGGTTCGCCGCCGTAGTACTTCACGAGGTCCATGGTGGCCATGGCGAGGCCGGCGCCATTCACGCAGCAGCCGACATTCCCCGAGAGCTTGATGAACGTCAGGTTGGCGCGACGGGCCTGCACCTCACTCGGTTCTTCGGCGGTCTCATCGCGCAGCAGGGCGAGGTCGGGCCGCCGGTCGAGTTCGTTATCGTCGATCGAGACCTTGGCGTCGAGGGCGACCACCCGTCCATCGGGCGTCGTGACGAGGGGATTGATCTCCGCAAGCGAGCAGCCGTTCGTGGTGAAGACCTGGTAGAGTTGCTCCATGATTCGGGCGGCACCGCGGGCCTGAGCGAAGTCCCGGTACAGAAAGAAGGCGAGTCCAAGCGCCTGATGCGGCAGCAATCCGTAGCGCGGATCGACGGCGAGGCGGCTGATCTTGTCGGGCGTCTTGGCCGCGACCTCCTCGATGTCGATCCCGCCGGCGGGGCTCACCATGAACACCGGGCGCTGGCTGGCGCGGTCCATGATGAGGCCGACGTATGCCTCACTGGCGATCTCCGCGGCCGGCACGACGAGCACCTTCTGGACGATGAGGCCCTTGATGCTCATTCCCAGGATCTTTTCGGCTGCCTCTGCCGCCTCCGCGGGAGACTTGGCCAGCTTGACTCCCCCGGCCTTTCCCCGACCACCGGCGTGTACCTGAGCCTTCACAACGACCGTCCCGCCGACCCTGCGGGCGATCGATTCGGCCTCAGAGGGAGTCGAGGCAACGTCGCCATCCGGCATGGGGATGCCCGCCGCGCGAAACAGTACGCGGCCCTGGTATTCGTGCAGATTCACGGTGACCTCGGACTGAGGGATCCATTACCAGGGGCCCCGTCTGGCAACGGGGAGCCCCATGCGGCGCGGAAGGTAGTTGACGCGCTAAGCGATGGCAAGATTGTCACTTAGGGCGACTTCAGGGTTCGCTTGAGAGCGTCCCAGGAGCGCCCGAACGCCTCCAGATCGCCCCGCTTGAGCGCGGCATCCGCCGCATCGATGTAGCGGCGGGCTTCCAGCAGCTGGCTGCCGCGTTCACCCGCCGATATGATCGGCGCCGAGAGGCCCAGCATGTTCTGCCACGCCTCCTCGAGGTCGTGACCAGCGCCCCGCCGCTCGGCAACCGCCACGCTGACCCAGGCCAGGATGGGCTCCTGACCGTCGCGCCGGGCAAAGTGGGACTGGTAGGCGCCGAGACCCGTGGCCGTCGGCCAGTAGCGCATCGGGCCTGGTTCCAGCCTCGCTCCGGCCTTCTCGACCGAGTCCTTGAGCTGTTGAAAGGTGGGAAAGCGGCTCCACCGCGACTGGAGACCGGCCGGCTCCGGGAGAGACAGCAGACTGTCGATCCGGAGGATGCCAAGGCCCTCCCACCCGTCCGTCATGCGGGCCCGCACGATGGCCGACACCTGCCGCTGGGGCGACTGTTCATAGGCGACCACCAGTTCGACGCCGCTGGTATCGGTGGCCCAGACGGCCTCTTCGCTGGGCCCGCCGCTTCCGAAGGGTTCGCCGCGCCCGATGACCTGCCCCAGCCCCCAGTGAGGCTGGGCCAGCACCCGCACCTGGGCCTCGAGGACCTCGCCCGGATAGTCGAGGGCGCGGACGATCTCGGAGGGAATCGCGGAGGCGGGTTGCACCAGACTGTCGCTGATGACCCGCCACTGCTTGGCGATTTCGTCGGCCGTGTGCCGGAGATAGATGCTGGTCGCGCCGGTCCTGGCGTTGATGACCCCCACGAAGCCCACCCGCAGCGAGCCGATCCAGGAGCCGCGCCAGCGAACCCGAGTCGAGCCGGGGAAGGTGGCATTGGGGAGGTAGCCGTCGATGAGCCAGACAAGATCTCCACCGACCAGGCGGGGCGAGGGCACTCCCCAAACCGCGAAGGGAGCGAGCTTCTCGACCCGCTCGACCGGATCGAGGTGCCAGTAGACGTGCTGTGAGGGCGCCCCGGGGTCCAGCAGTGCCGCCGACTGCAGGGTCCAGGCGAGTGCGAGCCGACGAACGCCGGACCCGACCTCGATTCCGCCCGGCGCGGTATCGACGATGCTGATGGGCCCGCGGGGCCAGATCCCTCGCGCAGGGAGGTGAAGCGTGGGAACCCCGGCCGCGGTCTTGAGGCTGTCCGATTCGTGGAAGAGCACCGCCTGGCCAGCGGTGGTCGTCTGATCGTCCAGGACAACCGTGATACTCGCGCCGCGAGCGCCGTGGTCGCGGACGACGAGCCAGACCGGCCGTGGCCGGCGATTCACCAGCACCACCGACCGATCAGCCGCCGCCACGCGCCCCGAATCGGACTCGGTGGCCTCGGCGGCAAGCGTCGGGTGCCAGAGCGCCGCCGGTCTCGGCGGATCGGGAAGCGCCTGCGACCGGGCCAAAGTGGTGTCGCGGACCGCGGTCATCCCGTAGGCCAGCTGGTCGAGATGCCGCCGGGTTGCAGGCTCGAGCGTCGATTCACGGCTCGCGCCGATGAAGGCGGGGATGATGTGATGGCCCAGTAGCGATGCCGCCGCCAGCAGCGCCCAGATCGAAAGCAGCACTGCATGCCGCCCGCGGCCGGCCCACCAGAGCGAGAGAAACGCCGAAGCGACGGCCATCGCGGCCAGCACAAAGGCGACGGTCTGCCGGTACTCGAAGAGCCCGGCGTGCACGGTACCGATGACCCCGGCGACCAGCTCATACGGCTCGAGCAGATAGCCCCAGGCGAGCACGATCGCGAACAGCCCCGCCAGCACGCCGAGATGGCGACGGGCGTGATCATTGATTGCCGGGCGGTGATCCACCCACCGGACCGCGCCGATGACAGCGTACATCGTGGCGATCCCGATCAGCGCGGTGACGGACAACAGCACCGCGTAGCCGTGCAGCAGGCGCCAGATAGGCAGGGTGGTGAGGTAGAATCCCAGGTCCTGACCGAGGAGCGGCTCCGCTTCGCCGTACTCGAATCCGTGCCAGCCCAGCAGGATCGTTGCGGCTGAGTCACTGAGACCGCGACCGGCCAGCAGGCCGAGGAGGAGTCCTCCGCCGATGCTCAGCCAGGCGAGCGCCCGCATGTTCACGGCCTCGCGGATTTCCAGATTGCCGACGCGACGATGCACCTGTACCGAGCCGATCGCCCGGTACACGAGCAGCAGGTTGCCGATGAACCAGCTGCAGGCGGCCAGCACGCCGGTCAGTTCCAGCAGCAGGGTGAAGCCGGCCCACTCGGTGACGAATTGCGCAGCCTGGGGAGAGATCTGCGCTGCCCACCACCGCTCCGTGAACAGCCCGGCCGTCCACCGTCCCGCGAAGAGCAGGACAACCAGCAACAGGACGCCAATGGTGGCGCGGAGCGCGCGGGGGCTCATGCTCAGGGATTGGCGCGGAGCCACTCCATGACCTCGCCCTGATAGGCGGCGAGGGAAGCCTCGTCCGTCGCCTCAAAGCGCAGGACGAGGATCGGTTGGGTATTGGACGCGCGCACCAGTCCCCAGCCATTGGGGAAGGTCATGCGCACGCCGTCGATCGGGTTCACCGGATATCGCGATCCGAAATGCCTCACCGCCTCCGCGACGAGCGGGAATTTCCGCTCCTCGGCGCAATCGACCCGGATCTCGGGCGTGGCATAGGTCCGGGGGAGATCGGCGAGCAGCGCCGCGAGCCCGCCCTTCCCCGCCGACACGATCTCCAGCAGCCGGGCGGCGGCGAAGAGGGCGTCGTCGAAACCGAACCAGTCCCCCCCGAAGAACATGTGGCCGCTCATTTCGCCGGCAAGGGGCGCGTGCAGTTCCTTCATGCGGGCCTTGATGAGCGAATGCCCGGTCTTCCACATCTCGGGCACGGCGCCTGCGGCACGGAGGGCCTGGGGCAGCACCTCGGAGCACTTCACGTCGAAGATGACCGAAAGCCCGGGGCCGAAGCGCGCCACGGCGTCCCGCCCGAAGAGTATCAGGAGCTGATCACCGTAGACGACGGCACCATTCTCGTCCACTGCACCGATCCGGTCCGCATCGCCATCGAAGGCGATGCCGAGTTCGGCCCCGCTTCGGCGCACCTCCCCCTGGAGGTCGCGGAGATTCTCCATCACGGTAGGATCGGGATGGTGATTCGGGAAGGTCCCGTCCGACTCGCAGAACAGCGGGATGACCTCGGCGCCTAACGCTTCGAGGGTGGCCACAGCGATGAGACTCCCGACGCCGTTGCCGCAGTCGACCACCACCTTCACGCGACGACGGAGCGCGTGTCGGGCAACGATTGCCTCCCGGTACTTCCCGAGCACCGAGCCGTCCGCCGTTTCGCGCCCGGCGCCGGTCCGCCACTGCTCCAGCATGATGATGTCGTACAGCCGGAGGATCTCCGCACCATGCAGTGAGTCGCCGGTGAGCACCATCTTGAACCCGTTGAACTCCGGCGGGTTGTGCGAGCCGGTGACCTGCAGGCCGCCATCGGTACCGAGCGCGTGGACCGCGAAGTAGAGGGCCGGCGTGGGCAGCTGTCCCACATCGACGGCAGTCGCCCCGGTCTCCGCGATCCCGGCGCGCACCGCAGCAGCGAGCGCCTCGCCGGAGGGACGGTTATCGCGCCCGACGGCCAGGACCGGCGCCCGCCCGAGCCGCTCCCACCCGATCGTGGCGTAGGCGCGCCCGAGGCCGCGGGCGAGTTCCGGCGTCAGCTCGGGGCCGACGAGGCCGCGGACATCGTACTGACGGAAGATGGAACGAGGGACGTTCATGAGTGGCCGGAGGGTGGAGCAAGGCGGCAGGGCGCGCCTTCGGCGCGCCCCAGGATCATCACTGCCCGCCGGTCGCCTGCGACGCGGTCTGCGCGAGCGAGGCGGCGGCGCCGTCGGCCAACTCGAGCAGCTGCACCGGCCAGACGCCGAGGGCGAGGATGAGCACCACGCTGAACGCGACGGCGACCCGCGCGGTACCGGCGAGTCCGCGATCGTGGTAGGCCAGCGGGGCGCGTGCGGGGCGCATGTACATGGCCATGATCACGGGCATGTAGTAGCCCGCGGACACGATGCTCGTGATCACCAGCAGGACGGCGAGCAGCGGGTGCCCCGACGCGACGATCGCCGAGATGATGTACCACTTTCCGATGAAGCCGATCGTGCCCGGGAAGCCGAGCAGCGACAAAAGGCAGACCGCAAAGGCGAAGGACATCCAGGGACGTGTCTCCGCGAGCCCGCCGACGTCCGCCAGGGTCAGCTCGCGCTCACCGCCGCGCCCCAGCGCGCCGAGGAGGGCAAAGGCGGCGATGGTGGTAAGGCCGTAGCCGAGCAGATAGAACGTCATGGCCGAGACGCCAACCGCCGACCCGGGCCAGATCGCCGCGAGCAGGTATCCGGCATGCGCGACCGAGCTGTAGGCCAGCATCCGCTTCAGCGACTTCTGCACCAGCGCAACCAGATTGCCGAGCACCATCGTCGCCACGGCCAGCCCGAAGACCACCGGCTGCCACTCCACCACGGAACCGGAGAACGAGGTGTAGAGGACCCGGGCCAGCGCGACGAACGCTGCGGTCTTCACGGCGGTCGCCATGAAGCCGCTCACCGGCGTGGGTGCGCCATCGTAGACGTCGGGCGCCCACATCTGGAACGGCACGGCGGCGACCTTGAAGCCGAACCCGATCACCAGCAGACCGAGCCCGAGGCGGGCCATGGTCGAGAGCGAGCCCTGGGCAAACTGGGCACCCGCGAAGACCAGGTTGGATGATCCGGCCGCGCCGTACACCAGCGCGATACCGTAGAGCAGGAAGCCCGAGGCGAAGGCCCCCATCAGGAAGTACTTGAGCGCCGCTTCTGCGGAGAACGCGCTCCGGCGGTCGTAGCCGGCCAGGACGTAGACCGCGACCGACATCGTCTCGAGGCCGAGGAACAGGACGATCAGGTCCTGGGCGTTGACCATGAAGAGCATGCCGATTGTGGCCAGCAGCATCAGCACGTAGTACTCAGGGGCGACGAGCTGCTCCCGCTCGAGGTAACCGAGAGAGGCGAGCACCGAGCCGGCGGTGACCAGCAGGATGAGCGCGGAGCCGACGAACCGGAAGCCGTCGAGGGCGATCATCTGCCCGATCCCGGTGTCCTCCGGGACATTGAAGCTCAGCCACAGCAGGGCCACCGCCGTCAGACCGAGCGATGCCAGGCTCAACCAGCCTGCGCGGCGGCTGGCGCCGGGGCCGTCGTGGCGGAAACTGATGACGAGCAGCACCGCCAGGGTGGCCACCGACAGCACCACTTCCGGCAGCAGCGCCACCGTCTGGCCCGCCGGGGTCGCAGGATCGAAGACCATGGTCACGGGCGCGCCTCCGGGGCCGCAGCGGTCGTGCTCGCGGAACCCCGTTCGAGACCGGGCTGGACGAGGTGCAGATAGTTCTTGGCGGCGGCATCCATGCGATCGAGGACCGGCCTGGGGTACAGCCCGAGCCAGATCATGCCGGCGACGAGCGGCAGAACCACCACCAGTTCGCGCGGGGTGAGATCGGCGAGGTGCTCGTTCTCGGGCTTGTCGAGCTTGTTGAACAGAATCCGCTGCAGCGCCCACAGCATGTACGCGGCGGCGAAGATCACGCCGGTCGCGGCAATGCCGGTCGCCCACGGGTAGCGGCCGAAGCTGCCGACCAGCACCAGGAACTCACCGATGAACCCATTGAGGCCGGGGAGTCCGATCGACGCCAGGGAGGTCACCACGAGAATCAGGGAGAAGACCGGGATCACCCGGGCCAGTCCGCCAAAATCGGCGATCTGGCGTGTATGGCGCCGTTCGTACAGCATGCCGATCAGAAGGAACAGCGCGCCGGTGGAGAGTCCGTGGCCGATCATGATCATCAGGGCGCCCTGCACGCTCTGCAGCGTCGCCGCCCAGATCCCCAGCATCACGAAGCCGAGATGGCTGACCGAGGAGTAGGCCACGAGCTTCTTGATGTCCGGCTGCACCATCGCGACCAGCGCGCCGTACACGATGCCGATCACCGCCAGCGCGACCACGATCGAGGTGACGGCCGGCGAGAGCGCCACTTCCGGGAAGAACGGCACCGCGAACCGGAGGAACCCGTAGGTACCCATCTTGAGCAGGATGCTCGCCAGGATCACGCTGCCTGCCGTGGGCGCCTCGACGTGGGCGTCGGGAAGCCAGGTGTGGAACGGGAAGATCGGGACCTTGATGGCGAAGGCGATCGCGAAGGCCAGAAAGAGCCAGGGCGCGAGCCCGCCCAGCTGGGGCGCCACCGCCAGGAACTGCTCGTACGCGAAGCTCGGCGTCCCCGTGTTCTTCCACACCTGGAACATCATCACGATGATCGCGACCAGCATCAGCAGCGAGCCGGCCATGGTATAGATGAAGAACTTGATGGCGGCATAGAGCCGGTTCTTGCCGCCCCAGATCCCGATGATGAAGTACATCGGGATCAGCATCACTTCCCACATCACGTAGAAGAGGAACATGTCGAGGGCGAGGAACACCCCGAGCATCCCCGTGAGCAGCGCCAGCAGCAGGCCGTAGTAGAGCCGCTCCCGCTGCTCGATGTACTTGAAGCTGCTCAGCACCGCCAGCGGCATGATGAGCGTGGTGAGCAGCACCATGAAGAGCGAGAGGCCGTCGAGACCGAGAGTGTAGCTGATCCCCCAGGCCCCGAGCCACGGTGCGGTGACGCTGAACTGCATCGCCGTCGTGGCCGGGTCGAAGGCCCACCACAGCCCGAGCGACAACACCAGTTCCAGGCAGGTCACCGCCAGCGCCACCTGCCGGGCCCGGGCCGCCGGCAGCAGCGCGATGGGGAGGATTCCAATGAGCGGCAGCAGGATGAGGGTGTTGAGAATCCACTGGCCATAGCCGATAGACGTCAGGAAATCACTCATCGCCAGGCTACCATTCCGAGCACGTAGACCGCCCCGACCACGAAGAGGACCATGTAGACGCCGATCTGTCCGCTCTGCATCCGGCTCCCGATCCATCCGAGTGCGCGGGACAGACCCGCCGCCCCGTTGACCCCGCCCTCGTCAATCACGCCCTGATCGATGCTCTTCCACAGCACGACCCTGGAAAACCCGATCAGCGGCTGCACGATGTAGCGATCGTAGAGCTCGTCCACGTAGTACTTGTTGTAGAGCAGCTTCCAGAATCCCTGCTCCGGAAGCGCATCGTGCGCCCGCACCGGCCTGGACTTGAGCGTGACCGTCATGCCGAGGAAGAGGCCGAGGGCCGCAATGGCGATGGCGAGCGCGATGAGCGCGGTCTCTGTCCTCCCCTCCGGCAGGACCGCCAGGGTACCGAGACCCTCCGATACGTGGGCCCCCATCGCGGTGATGGGCTCGAGCCAGTGATGGAGGCGCTCGGTGGCCCCGAGGCCGTGCGCGAATTCGGGGAGATTGAGCCAGCCGCCGGCGATGCTGAGGATCCCGAGCACGAGCAGCGGCCCGGTCATGATCCAGGGCGCCTCGTGCAGGTGTTCGCGCTCCCTGGCTCCGGTACGATTCTCGCCAAAGAAGGTCATGGCGATCAGCCGCGCCATATAGAAGGCCGTCAGCAGTGCCGCGGTCGCCCCCATCGCCCAGTAGAGGCGGAAAATCGGCTGGTGCTCTCCGCGCCCGAAGGCGAAGGCGAGGATCTCGTCCTTGGAGAAGAAGCCGGAGAACGGCGGGATGCCCGCGATCGCGAGCGTCGCCACGATCATCAGCATGGCGGTCACGGGCATGTACTTCCGGAGCCCGCCCATGTTCCGCATGTCCTGGGCGTCTTCGTGACTGTGGGTGGCGTGATACGCATGGTGCATGGCGTGGATCACGCTGCCGGACCCCAGGAAGAGCAGCGCCTTGAAGAAAGCGTGGGTCACCAGGTGAAAGATGCCCGCCGTGATGGCCCCGGTGCCCACGCCGAGAAACATGTAGCCGAGCTGGGAGACCGTGGAGTAGGCCAGCACCTTCTTGATGTCGTACTGGCGGAGACCGATCGTCGCCGCGAAGAGCGCGGTCAGGGCCCCGACCCCGGCGACGACGGTCTGGCTGGTCGGGGCCAGCGCGAAGAGCACGTTGGAGCGGGCCACGAGGTAGACGCCGGCGGTGACCATCGTCGCCGCGTGGATCAGTGCGGAGACCGGCGTCGGGCCGGCCATTGCGTCCGGGAGCCAGGTGTACAGCGGAATTTGCGCGGACTTGCCGGTGCAGCCGAGGAAGAGGAAGAGCGTGATCGCGGTGACCACCGCGCCGCCCGCCGGCAGCACCTCCGTCGCTCGGCTGAAGACGTCCTGGTAGTTGAGCGACCCGAAGGCCTGCCAGATCAGGAACATGGCCACCAGGAAGCCGAAGTCGCCGATGCGGTTGACGATGAAGGCCTTCTTGCCCGCGTCCGCGTTCGCCTTCACCGTGAACCAGAACCCGATCAGCAGGTAGGAGCAGAGCCCCACCCCTTCCCAGCCGATGAACATCATGGGGAAGCTGGCGCCGAGCACCAGCACCAGCATGAAGGCGATGAAGAGATTGAGGTACGCGAAATAGCGGGCGTACCCGTCATCTGACTTCATGTACCCGACGCTGAAGAGGTGGATCAGGCTGCCCACTCCGGTGACCACGAGCAGCATGACCATGGAGAGCTGATCGAGCTGGAAGGCGAAGTCGATCTGCAGCGACCCGACCGGGAGCCAGCTCCACAGGGTGACGATCTGGGCCGCGTCCGGCGAGCCCTCCCAGAGTGCGCTCAGGTCGAGGAAGAGCTTGAGTGCCAGCCCGAAGCTCGCGAGCAGCACGCCGGGTCCGATGAGCGACACGACGGTCTTGGCGCTGGGTTGCCTGAGGGCGAGCGCGCCGTTCAGCAGAAAGCCGAGCAGCGGCAGCCCGAGGATGAGGGCGATCGTGAGGTGCATCAGCCCCTGAGCAGGTTGATGTTCGTAAGGTCCACCGACTTGTGGTGCCGGAAGATCGCCAGGATGATCGCGAGTCCGACCGCGGCTTCCGCGGCCGCCACCGTCATGACGAAGAAGACGAAGATCTGCCCGGAAAGTCCGTAGGCCTGGGAGAGCGCCACGAAGGTCAGGTTCACGGCGTTGAGCATCAGCTCGACGCACATGAAGATGACGATCGCGTTCCGGCGGATGAGCACCCCGGCAACCCCGATCGAGAACAGGATCGCCGACAGGAGGAGCGACGGTCCGACGAGGGGCATCAGATTCTCCGTTTGGCCAGCACCACGGCGCCGACGATGGCCGCGAGCAGCAGCAGGGACGTGAGTTCGAAGGGCACCAGGTAGTGCTCGAAGAGTGGCTTCGCGATGTCGCCCGGCACGCCCCGGGCTTCGGTCTCCCGCACCGGGTCCAGGCCCGCGGCGTACATGGTCGAGTCGAACATCACCGCGGGCTCCGCGAGGAGCGCGGAGCGGCTGTACTCGAGCGCCATCCGTTCCCGGCTGTAGCCCGAGAGCGGCACCAGCTGGCTGCCCAGCACGCCGACCAGCACCACGGCCACGAACCACAGCGGCGCCCGCCGGAACGCGCCCTGGTCCTGCCCCAGGTTCAGGAGCATGATCACGAAGAGGAACAGCACCATCACCGCGCCGGCATACACCAGGATCTGAATGGCGCCGATGAACGGGGCGTGCAGCATGAAGAAGATCGCGGCGAGGCAGAGCATGGTCGCGATCAGCCAGAACGCCGACGCGATCGGGCTCCGCATCACCACCACCAGCAGGGCGGAGAGGCTCGCGACGATGGCGAAGAACCAGAAGACCTGTTCGGTCATCATTCGCCTTTCGGATCGGTGGGATCCCAGAGCGTCGAGACCGGATGGGTCTGCGACGACAGCCGTTCGAGATCGTACACGAAGCGATCCCGGCTGTACTCGGCGTTCTCGTAATGCACGCCGACGTGGATGGCTTCCTCCGGACAGACCTCCTGGCAGTACCCGCAGAAGACGCAGCGGAACTCGTCGATCTCGTAGATCAGTGGATAGCGGTTGCCTTCCTCGTCCTCGCCCGGCACCAGCTTGATGCAGTTGGCGGGGCAGATCTGGGGGCAGAGCCCGCAGGCGACGCACTTGGAGCGGCCCTGCTCGTCGGTGAGCATGCGATGGGTGCCGCGCCACCGCGGGGAGATGGTCCACGCCCCGCGGGCCATCTCGGGCGCACTCTTCTCCTCGGGGTACTGCATGGTCACCTTCTGCTCGAACATCTTCTTGAAGGTGATCGCCATCCCCTTGAGCGTCGCCCGGACGTAGCTCACGTCCTTGACGGGCCGCTTCATGACCTTCACGCCAATTGCCATAGTCTCCTCAGGCGGTCCGCTCGAGCCCGCCCGCCGCGGCGTTCCTGCCGCGCGATCCGGTGATGAGCAGGCCGCGGTCGAACACGCGGAACACCAGGTACCCCAGCGCCACGTTGATCGCGAAGAGCACCAGCATCTTCACGACCGGGGTGGTCACGCCGAAGACGTTGTCGACCAGGTAGATCGCGAGCGCGATCAGCATGATGTACGCGAGGCCGATCGGCATCAGGACCTTCCAGCCGAGGGCCATGAGCTGGTCATAGCGGAAGCGCGGCAGCGTCCAGCGGATCCACATGAAGAAGAAGAGCCAGAAGAAGACCTTGAGGAACATCGCCAGCCCGGTGATCACCGTCTGCAGCAGGCCGGGCGCCTCGTCCCAGTGGGTGAAGGGAATGTCCCAGCCGCCCAGGAAGAGCGTCGTGACCATCGCCGAGACCGTCACCATGTTGGCGTACTCGGCGATGAAGAACATCGAGAACTTCATCGCCGAATACTCGGTGTGATAGCCGGCGATCAGCTCCGATTCAGCCTCCGGCATGTCGAAAGGCAACCGGTTGGTCTCCGCGAAGCCTGACACGAGGAACAGGAAGAACGACAGGAACAGCGGCGCGATGAACCAGTTGAAGCCAACCGCACCGTGCTGCTGCGCCTTGATGATCTCCGTGAACGCCACGTTTCCGGTCAGCAGCAGGACGGGAATCAGCGACAGCCCCATCGCGACTTCGTAGGAGATCATCTGGGCGCTCGCCCGGAGGCCGCCGAGGAGCGAATACTTGTTGTTCGAACTCCACCCGGCGAGCGCGATGCCGTAAACCCCGGTCGAGCTGATGGCCAGCACGAACAGAATGCCGATCGGGATGTCGATGACCGACATCGCCATCAGCCCGTCGTAGCGGAACTGGCCCAGCACCGGAACGGCGAAATCAAACTTCACCGGCAGCGGCGCCGCCCACTGGATCACCGATCCGAGCGTCATCGCCGGGATGAATGCCATCATCGGCGCGAGTGTGAACAGCACCCGGTTGGCCTGCCCCGGAAAGGTCTCTTCCTTGAGGATGTTCTTGACGCCATCCGCGGCCGGCTGGAGCAGTCCGCCGAAACCGACCCGATTCGGGCCGAGACGATACTGCATCCACGCGGAGACCTTGCGTTCCATCAGGGTGAGCAGCGCGACGCCCACCACCGTCGCGGTGAAGACCACGAGCAGCTTGAGGACCGTGAGGAGCAGCATCCCCTTGAGTTCTGGCGTCATGGCTCAGGCCCCCTGGGGCGAAGGCACGGCGGCCCGCACGACGCGGCCCGTCAGGCCGAGGTCGCCGTAGGTGAGTCCGGCCAGCGCCGGCACCAGGTTCGCCACCAGCGCGAACGCCTCGGCGGCGGTGCTGGGCTCCAGCCGCCCGGCCTCGGACGCGATCCACCACGCCGGCCGCGCCATGCCAGGCGCGGTGCGCGCCTGCTGGTACCGCTGCACCCTGAGGTCCCGATTCACGAAGACCCCATGCTCCTCCGCGACGGTCGTCACGGGAAGAATGAGCTGCGCCGCAGGCAGCTCCTGCCCCAGCAGCGTGCCGAGCACCACCACCGCCATCGCGCCACCGACCAGCGCCGCCTCGGCATCGGTCAGGGTGACGTCGAGCAGGATCACGAGATCCGCCGCCGACGCGGCCTTCACCGCCGCCTGCCAGTCGGTGGAGTAACCCAGCAGCCGGGCACCGTCCCCATTGGCCGCCCGCTCCCGGCGGAGGGCCAGATTCGGCACCCCACCCAGCGGCTCCTCCGACTCGGCCATCGGCAGCTGAACCGCGAGGGTGGCGGTGGAGCTCTTGAGCAGCGCCTTCACCATCCCCAGCGCCTCGAGTGAGGCGTTGCCGGAGGCGAGCACGACCGCCTTGCCGCCCTTCGCGGCCAGCTCGCCCAGCCGGACCAGCGCGGGCGCCCAGTCGCTGGCCACGTGGCGACTGCCCTCACGAAGGAGCGGAGCCTCGATCCGGTCGCCGCGGTTCATCCAGCGGTAGTTCATCCGGCCGTGATCGCATATGAAGTGGCGATTCACGTCGAGATTGGGCCGCGGGCGGAGCCGCACGACGGTGTTGTCCCGGGTGTCGATCATCACGTTGCAGCCCTGCGAGCAGCCGGTGCAGACGCTGGCGCTCTTGTCGAGGTCCCATGCGCGGGCCTTGTGCAGGAAGTCCTTCGAGATGAGCGAGCCGACGGGACAGAGGTCCACGACATTTCCCGCCCAGGCATGATCGAGCAGTTGCCCCTCGTCGATGCCGATATAGGCCCGGTCGCCGCGCTCCGACACGTTGAGGACCGGCTGCCGGGCGACGTCGTCCATGAAGCGCACGCAGCGGGTGCAGAGGATGCACCGGTTGGCGACGTACAGTACGTCCGGCCCGAAGTCCTCGACCGGATTGTAGCGCTTGGCGTAGTCGCCGTAGCGGGTGCTGTCGCGGCCTTCCTGGAAGGTGTAGTCCTGCAGCTCGCACTCTCCCGCCTGGTCGCAGATAGGGCAGTCGAGCGGGTGGTTGATCAGCAGGAACTCGAGCACCCCGGTGCGCGCCTTCCGGGCCTGCTCGCTGTCGGTGTGCACCACCTGGCCGTCCATGACGGTGGTGACGCAGGCCGGCATCAGCTTGGGGGCCTTCTCCACCTCGACCAGGCACATCCGGCACACCGCCGGCGAGGGCAGCGAGGGGTGATAGCAGTAGTGCGGCACGAGCACGCCGGCCTGCTTGGCCGCCTCGATGATGCTGGTCCCCTTGGGGACCTGCACCGTCATGCCGTCGATCGTGACTGAGACGAGATCCGTCACGCGCCCACCGTCGCCGGCCGCTTCATCCGGCTCAGATAGGCGTCGAACTCCCCGCGGAACTTCTTGATGGCGCTCACCACCGGCGCCGCGCAGGAGTCACTGAGCACGCAGATCGTCTTGCCCGTCATGTTGTCCGCCAGGTCGAGCAGCAGTTCGATGTCCTCGGGCTTGCCCTTCCCGGCCAGAATCCGCTCGAGAATCTTGGTGGTCCACGCGGTGCCCTCGCGGCACTGGGTGCACTGGGCGCAGGACTCGTGGGCGTAGAACCGCGCCAGCCGCATCACCTGGTAGACCATGTCGGTGGAGTCATCCATGACGATCATGCCGCCGGAGCCGAGCATCGAGCCCTTGGCCACGATGCCCTCGTAGTCCATGGGACAGTCCTCGATCTCCGCCGCGGTCATGATCGGCACCGACGAGCCGCCAGGAATGACCGCCTTGAGGCTCCGGCCGGGGCGCATCCCGCCGCACATGTCGTAGATGAGCTCCTTCATCGGCGTGCCCATCGTGATCTCGTAATTGCCCGGCTTCTGCACGTGGCCGCAGACCGAGATCAGCTTGGTGCCGGTGCTCTTCGGGTTGCTGAGGCAGAGACCCTTGTACCACTCCGAGCCGCGCATCAGGATGTGCGGCACCGCGGACAGGGTCTCGACGTTGTTGATCGTGGTGGGACAGGCCCACAGTCCCGCGACCGCCGGGAACGGGGGCTTGATCCGCGGATTGCCGCGCTTGCCCTCGATCGAGTTCATCATCGCGGTTTCTTCACCGCAGATGTAGGCGCCCGCCCCGCGATGGACGACCGCGTCGATGCGCCGGCCGCTGCCGAACACGTTCGCGCCGAGCGCCCCGTTCTTGTAGGCGTCCTCGACAGCGGCGGTCAGGATGCGATGCTCCGGGGTGAATTCCCCGCGGATGTAGACGTAGATCCGTTCGGCCCCGATGGCGTGCGCGGCGATGGCACAGCCCTCGAGGAGCTGGTGCGGGGTCCAGCGGATGATCTCGCGATCCTTGAATGTGCCGGGCTCGGATTCGTCGGCGTTGCAGACGAGGTAGTGCGGCTTCACGACCTCCTTGGCCATGAACGACCACTTCATCCCGGTCGGGAATCCCGCGCCCCCGCGACCGCGGAGGCCGGAGGCCTTCACCTCTTCGATGATCTGCTCGCGGCTCATGCCGAGGGCCTTCTTCAGCCCCTCGTAGCCGCCGCGCTTCACCCAGCCCTCGAACGTGCGCGCCCCCGCATCGCCGAAGTACTTGGAGAGGACCGGCGTTTCCTTGGCGTGGCTCGGATGCGGATAGCCCATTACTTGTACCCCTGCAAGATGCCCGCGACGCGTTCGGGGGTGACCCCCTCGATGAAGTCGTCATCGATCAGGACCGGCGTCGCAAACCCGCAGGCGCCGAGGCATTCGACCTCGATGACGGTGAACCGGCCATCGGCGCTGGTGGCGCCGAGTTCCCCGCAGCCGGTGTGCTTGAGGAAGGCCTTGGTGACCTCCTCCGCCCCGCAGATGTTGCAGGGGGAGGTGGTGCAGACCTGGATGAAGTGCCGGCCGACCGGATGGGTGTGGTACATCGTGTAGAAGGTCACCACCCCCTTCACGAACGCCGGCGTGAGGCCGAGGACGTCGGCCACCTCCCCCACCGCGCGCTCGGAGATCCAGCCGCGATGTTCCTGCACCATCCAGAGTGCCGGGAGCAGGCAGGCCTGCTTGGTGGGGTATTTCGAGAACAGGGCCTCGAGCTTCGCTTTGGCGTCGCCAACGAAGACGGGCTGATAGTTCTCGTCCTGGACGGCCGAGTGGGCGGTGCCGCTCATCGGTCAATCTCTCCCATGACGATGTCGATGCTGGCGTTGATGGCGATGACGTCGGACAGGAGCACGCCCTCGCAGAGTTTGGGGAGGCAGGCCAGGTTGATGAAGGACGGCGGCCGGATCCGCCACCGGACCGGTTTGGCGGTGCCGTCCGAGACGAAGTAGTAGCCGAGTTCGCCCTTGGGGTTCTCCACGCCGAGATAGGCCTCGCCGACGGGAGCCTTGACCCCTTCCATGACCTGCTTGAAGTGGTAGATCATTGCCTCCATGTCGCTCATCGCCCGGGACTTGGGCGGGAGGATCACGCGGGGATCGGCCACGTTGATGGGCGCACCCTTGAGCTTCTCGAGGCGATCGAGCGCCTGCTCGAGAATCCGCACCGACTGGTACATCTCCTCGAGCCGCACCCGGTAGCGGTCGTAGATGTCGCCGTGCTCACCGATCGGCACGTCGAAATCGTAACTGTCGTACCCGAGGTACGGCCGGTCCTTGCGGACGTCGTAGTCCACGCCGCTGGCCCGGAGCATCGGCCCCGAGAGCGAGTAGTTGATCGCGTCCGGCCCGCTGATGACGCCCACCCCCTGCGTCCGCCCGCACCAGATGGCGTTGCGGGTGAACATCGAGTCGGTCTCGTTGAGCGTCTTCGGGAAGGTGCGGCAGAAGTCGCGCAGGCCGGCCTCGAAGCCTTCCGGAATGTCGGCCATCAGACCGCCGATCCGGGCCATGCTGGTCGTCAGGCGGGCGCCGGTCCACGACTCCTGCAGATTGTAGAGCCGCTCCCGCTGATAGAACAGCCAGAGGAACGGGGTGAACGCGCCCAGGTCGATGCCGGTCGTGCCCAGCCAGACCAGATGCGAGATGATGCGGCTGATCTCGCAGGCGACCACCCGGAGCACCGTGCAGCGCTCGGTGGTCTCGATCCCCATCAGCTTCTCGGCGGCCAGCGCGAGGCACACGTTGTTCGCCATCGGGCTGAGATAGTCGGTGCGGTCGGTCAGCGGCACGATCTGATTGTAGTGCCGGTACTCCCCCAGCTTCTCGAAGCCGGAGTGGAGGTAGCCGATGTGCGGCACCACCCGGACGACGGTTTCGCCATCGAGCTCTACCACCAGGCGGAGCACGCCGTGGGTCGCCGGATGCTGGGGCCCGATGTTGATGAGCATGTGCTCGCTGCCCATGTCGTCCTGATCCGCCCGATGCTCGGGGAGCCGGACGCCGAGCGGCACCCGGCTCGGCTGCCCCTGCGCATCGAGACCCGGCGTGGACAGGCTCATCTCCAGGGTGCGCGTGCTCACTTGACCCCTCCCCGCTCGCCCTGGTTGAGACGTTCCTTCATGTCGGCCGGAAGCTCGCTGTAGGCCTCGGCGATCGAGAGCTCCTCGAGCGAGTAATTCGCCTCCGGATTGGCGTTGAGCGCCTGCCGGGTCTGCTCCGCCCGGCTGAAGTGCCCCCGCAGCGGGAAGTCCTTCCGGAGGGGGAACCCCTCGGAGTACGTCTCCCACATCAGAATGCGGCGAAGGTCAGGGTGACCGGTGAAGCTGACGCCGAACATGTCGAAGACCTCGCGCTCCAGCCAGTCGGCGCCCTTCCAGAGATCGAAGACCGAGTCGATGACCAGCGGAGCCGCCGTGTCGAGCTCGACCTTCAGGCGGAGATCCGCCTTGCGGCTCAGCGAGCGGAGCTGCCAGACGACCTCGAGCGGCCGCTCCATGTCGCGGTACTCCACGGCGGTGATGTCGGTCAGGTAGTCGAACAGCTGGCCCGCGTCGTCACGAAGCCAGGCGAGGATCTCGTGGACCCGGGCCGGCGTGACGTAGACGATGGTGTCGCCGCAGGAGACCTCGTGACGCAGGATCGCGTCCGCGAAGCGGGCCTGGAGCGCGGCGACGGAGGGTGAAGCCGCCATCACGCCGACCGGGTCTGATGGACGGAGTTTCCGAAGGGCTCGGAGACTTCGTCGATCTTGCGGGCCGGCAGGAAGAGACCGTCGGGGCCGAGCAGATGCTCCTGGCGCAGATCGGCATCGAGGAAACTCTCGCCCTGGATCTTCTTCTGCAGGAGCCGGATGCCGTAGATCAGGCCTTCCGGCCGAGGCGGACAGCCCGGGACGTACACGTCCACCGGGATGATGGTGTCGATCCCCTGGACCATGGTGTAGGTATCGAAGATGCCGCCCGAACTGGCGCAGGCACCCATCGAGATCGACCACTTCGGCTGCGGCATCTGGTCCCAGATCTTGCGGATCACCGGGGCCAGCTTGAAGGGCAGCCGCCCCGCGCAGATAAGCACGTCCGCCTGGCGCGGCGAGAAACTCATGCGCTCCATCCCGAAACGCGCGATGTCGAAGCGGCTGGCGGCGCTCGCCATGAACTCGATGGCGCAGCAGGCCGTGCCGAAGGGCATCGACCAGAGCGAGTTCGACCGCGCCCAGTTGGAGAGGGAGTCCAGCCGGGTCGTCACCCAGTTGGGCGACATCGCGGAGACTTCCGTCCCCGCCCCGCCCTCCGGCAGTGTCAGTCCCATTGCAGAGCCCCGCGCTTCCAGATATAGAAGTAGCCGATCGCGAGAATCGCCACGAAGACGAACATCTCGATCAGCAGCAGACCGCGCATCTCGGTCAGCTGGTTGAACGCCGCACTCCAGGGGAGCATGAAGACGGTCTCGATGTCGAACACGATGAACAGCATCGCGACCAGGTAGAACTTCACGCTGAACCGCTCGCGCGCGTCGCCGAGCACCGGCATGCCCGACTCGTATGGCGCGAGCTTGGTGGGAGTGAGACGATAGGAGGATAGAACGTGTGACAAACCCAGCATGAGCATGGCGTTCACGGCGACGAACGCCACCACTAACAACACCGGGATGTAAGCCTGCAGCATGGAGGGAGCCTCGCTCGTGAATTCCTTCACATTGGGGCGCGAATAAAGTAACCCGGACTTCGTCGGGGTGGTACCCCTTGAATCGCTCGGCCCGGGAACCGCCGCCATGTGCTCTGTTTCGCGCGCCCGGCGGGCTTATATTCTGCGGCCAACAGGAGCACCGTCCCCCGTCCTGCCGAGCCGCCGGGTCACCGAACCGCCGGGCCGACAGCCCAACCCCCAGGTCTATGTCCATCAAGTCCGACCGCTGGATCCGCCGCATGGCGAAGGAAACCGGGATGATCGAGCCGTTCACCGAATCGCAGGTGCGACAGGTGGACGGGGCCGGCCACCGGGTCATCTCGTACGGGCTCTCCTCCTACGGCTACGACATGCGGGTGGCGCCGGAGTTCAAGATCTTCACCAACGCCCTGTCCGCGATCGTGGACCCGAAGGAGTTCGACAGCAAGAGCTTCGTGGAGTTCGAGGGCCCGGTCTGCATCGTGCCGCCCAACAGCTTCGCCCTGGCCCGCTCGGTGGAGTACTTCCGGATCCCGCGGAACGTGCTGACGATCTGTGTGGGGAAGTCCACCTACGCCCGCTGCGGCATCATCACCAACGTGACCCCCTTCGAGCCCGAGTGGGAGGGACACGTCACCCTCGAGATCTCCAACACCACGCCGCTTCCGGCCAAGGTGTACGCCAACGAGGGGATCTGTCAGGTGCTGTTCTTCGAAGCCGACGCCGACGACATCTGCGAGAGGTCATATAAGGATAAGGCGGGCAAGTACCAGAAGCAGACCGGAGTGACGCTCCCGAAGCTGTAAATGTGATGTGGGAAAGGTTTTCCACAGCCAGGCCACCCTCCCGCTGATCCAGCCCGAGCTCAGCACTCCGGGGGCACCGCGTAGGTGGCGGTGGTGATACGGCGACGGTCCACCTGCTCGGCCGCCGCTCGCCGAGCCAGCTGCCACTCGTAGACGGTGAGCACCGGGCCATAGAAGGCAATGTCCGCCATGACCTTGCCGACCAGGGCACCAAGCGTCCCCCCAATCAGCCGAAGGCCAAGGCCCATGAGGAGCGGCCGCAACAGAACCACGTCCAGCGACTCGGCGATGCCGAACTCCATCACCATGTTTCGGAGCACCGGGAGCAGATCCCGGCTGCCATAGGGCTTCCCGACGGCGCCCGCGCGATGCGCCGCGCGGATGCTTTCCCTCAGGAAGATCACCCCATAGAAAACGATCGTCTCGGCAATGGTGGAGACGTAGGCGGCGACCACGGTCGAGTGCGTGGCCTGCTCCACGGCCACCGCGGCACCGACCGCGACCACCGTGCCCAGCACCTCGGAGGGCCCGTAGCGACGGATCCAGGAGCGCAGCTTTCCGAAGCCGTGGTGTTCAACCTTCCCCGCCTCAAACGCGGTGCTGCTCCGCCCACGACGCCGCTCAACCCGCAGGACCAGACCGCCGATGTCCACAATGTCTCCCTCGGCGAGAACCCAAGGCGCCTGAATCGGTTCCCCATTCACCCTCGTCCCCACCCGGCTGCGATCCACGAGCAGCGGACCACTTGGGGTCGGGACGACGTAGGCGTGGACCCGGGAGACCTTTTCCCCGCTGAGCGTGATATCGCACTCCGGCTGGCGCCCGATGGACACCGGCCGATGATCGATAGCCCACTGCAGCGGTCCGCGGGTGAGGAAGAGGCTGGGTGACTGGGTCATTGGGTGCGACAATATGTCCCGCATGGTTCAGGAAGCAAATGGCGAAACCCGGTTAGATTCCATGCGTCAGAGACGACACGGCATCCCCTGGTGAGCCCGAGGGCCCACTATCTCTGCTTCTTCAGGACGGATCATGCGCGCTCTTCTTCTCACCCTGCTTGTCGCCGCTCCGCTCGCCGCCCAGAACCCGCCCCCGCCACCGACACCCGCTCCTCCGGGAGGACCGAGGCCGGTCGCGCCCGCGCAGCAGCGTGAGCTTCGTGCGCCGGTGGCGGACACGGGGATCTTCAGTCCCCTCGCCCTGCCCCCGGCAAACGAGCTGCGCCGCGCCAATGGCGCCCCCGGCCCGAGGTACTGGCAGCAGCGGGCGGATTATCTCATCAAGGCAACGCTCGACACTGCCGCCAAGCGGATCGATGGCACGGTGAGCATCCGCTACACCAACAATTCACCCGATACCCTCCGCCGGGTCTGGATGCAGCTCGACCAGAACCTGTTCCGGAAGGGAAGCGTCGGCTCCTTCCTCAATGCGCAGGAGGGCCGTTTCGGTGGGGCCGGTTTCGACGGCGGATTCCAGATCACCACCTTCACCCAATCGCTGGAGAGTGGGCTCCGACCCAGCCGTGGCAAGGTGGGGCAGCTCGCGCCGCGGCCTGGGCCAGTGAAGACCCGCGTGGACGACACGATGATGGACGTCGAACTCGCGTTTCCCCTGCCCCCTGGCTCCACCACGATCTTCGATATCGCCTACGGGTTCACGATTCCGGAGCATGGCGCCGACCGGATGGGCCGCGATGGTTCGCTCTACGAGGTGGCGCAGTGGTATCCCCGGATGTGCGTCTACGATGACGTGCACGGCTGGAACACCCTGCAGTACCTCGGGCAGGGCGAGTTCTATCTCGAATACGGCGACTTCAACTACGAAGTCACCGTTCCCGCCGGCTATATCGTTGCCGGCACGGGCACCGTGCAGAACCCGCTCGAGGTCTTCACCGCCACCCAGCGCGCCCGCCTCGCCGCGGCAATCAAGTCGGACACGATCACCCCGATCGTGACCCAGGCCGATCTCACCTCGGGCGCCGCGCGCCCGAAGAAGACCGGCACGATTACCTGGAAGTTCCAGGCCCGGAACGTCCGCGACGTCGCGTGGGCGGCGAGCCCCGAATACCTGTGGGACGCGAGCGGCTGGCAGGGCATCCTGGCGAACGCCTACTACCGTCCGTCGGCGATCGCGACCTGGAAGGACGGCGCCGACATGAGCCGGGCCTCGATCCAGGAGTACAGCGGACGCTGGTTCCGCTATCCCTACCCGCAGATCTCCGCGGTCGAGGGCCCGGTGTCAGGCATGGAATATCCGATGGTGGCCATGGAGGCCAAGGACGACACGAAGGAAGGCCTCTACGCGGTCATCACCCACGAGATCGGCCACATGTGGTACCCGATGATCGTGGGCTCCGATGAGCGCCGCTACGCCTGGATGGACGAGGGCTTCAACACCTTCATCAACATCTTCTCCGAAGAAGGCTACTTCAAGCGGGACGACAACCGGCGGCGGATCGGTGAGGGGCGCTTTGCCCTGATGAACGATCAGGCGCCGAGCGCGCAGCCGATCATGACCTACGCCAACCGCTACCGCACCGAGGGGAACCTCGGCGCCCTGGCGTACATCAAGCCGGCACTCGGCCTCTACGTGCTGCGCAACAAGGTGCTGGGCGCCGACGTCTTCGATGCCGCCTTCAGCGAGTACACCCACCGCTGGGCGTTCAAGCATCCCCAGCCCGCCGACTTCTTCCGGACCATCGAGGACGTCTCGGGCCGGGACCTCGACTGGTTCTGGCGGGGCTGGTTCTTCACCACCTCCGCCCTGGATCAGGCGGTGGACTCCGTCGCGCAGCGCCCGGGCCGCGAAGGAAAGACCCAGACCCGGGTCTATCTGCGGAATGCCGGCCAGCAGGTGATGCCGGTGGAACTGCAGCTCACCTTCGCGGACAGCACTACCCAGCTCTACAAATATCCGGTCGAGATCTGGTACAAGGGCGACAAGTACACCGCGATCATCGCCACCGACAAGCCCGTCATCGCGGCGACGGTGAACCCGGACAGCCAGTTCCCGGACGTGGTGCCGGCGAATAACGGCTGGAAGATCCCGTCGGGCAACTGAGCTCCCGGTAGTCCATGCACTACGGCGGGGCGAGCCACAAGGGCTCGCCCCGCTCTGCGTATGCTCCAGCTGTTCGTCGTGCAGAAGCAGCACCGGGAAGACGGTCTCAGTGCTTCAGCGCAGCGTCGCGGTCGCCGCCGCGAGCGCCGCCCGGAAGGCCTGCGCGGAGTCCTCCGGTCGCGCGTCGTCCGTGGTATTGACGCAGGCGATGACACCGGCCCGGGTGGCCGGATTGAAGTAGATCCACGACCGGAAGCCGGCCTGCTCGCCGGTATGCCCGATCAGCATCGTCCCGCCCGCGCTCATGGTGAAGAAGCCAAGTCCCATACCCTCGGCGCTGTCCGCCGCCAGGGGCACCAGCGTCTGCCACATCTCCGTGAGCGTCTCGCGCCCGAGAACTGTGTCATAGAGCCTGGTGCGCGTGGTGTCGCCACCGGTCGCACCGGTCAGGAATGCCATCCAGAGCGCGAGATCTCCGACCGGCGCGTTCCATCCTCCGTTAGGAATGGTGATGCCTGGGTTGAACTCGCGACCGTTGTCCACGACACGTTCCGCGCCGGAGGAATCCCGGATGAGGGTGTAGTTGTTCGAACGATTCTCGATGAGGTGCCAGGGGGTGGCGTTGAAGTAGCTGTCGTGGATGCCGAGCGGAGCCCAGAGATTCTTGTAGATGTAGGACTGCCAGGGATCACCGGTGATCGTCTCGATCACCCGGGCAAGGTAGATGTATGCGGGATTGCTGTAGCTGTAGCGCGAGCCTGGCGGGAACCGGATCTCCTGGTACGGCATCATCGCCACGAGCTGTTCCCAGCGCGTCGGCTCGAACGGCTCCCAGTCCGCATACTTGCGGTAGGGCCAGGTGGGGTTCTGGAAGCCGGCGGAGTGCGACAGCAGCATCCGCAGGGTGATGTCGTCCATCGAGCCGAACGGATTGTGCACCTGTCTCAGTTCAGGAACCCACCTGGTGATCGGATCGTCGAGCGAGAGCAGCCCGCGATCGCGCAGCTGCATGATTGCCACGGCCGTGAGGGTCTTGGTGATCGAGCCCCAGTGGAAGATGGTTCGCTCGCTCACCGGCATATGGGCCGAGCGATCCTGGAATCCTGCCTGGTGCCTGGCAACGATCCTGCCCTGGCGCACCGCCACCAGACTTCCCCCCGCGATGCTGTCCACGGCCATGAAGCTGTCGAACGCGCTGACCGCCGCCGCCCAGCGGACCGGCGGGGGCTCGGATCGGCGGGATTGCGCCGCCGCCGGAAACGCGATGCTGGAAAGGCTGAGAGCGGCGAGCAGGCGGCAGGCAGGTGACACGATCGCTCCGGGGCGCGGGACCTGCGGAATGTCCCGGCAGCCCCCCGCCCCGTCAACTACTCGATCAGTTTGGCGTCGATCCAGACCGGGCCGCTCGTTGCGAGAATCACCGAGCCACGGACGACCTCGCCGGGAAGCAGCCTGCGCACCAGGCGGTCGAACGGGCCATCCTTGCTGATCTGGACTTTGTACTGAAAGCCGACCGGCCGCGGGAGCTGGTTCTTGAACTCGTACGCCCAGGCGAACAGCTCCCGCGTTCCCTTGCTGTCGACCAGCTCCTTCCTGACCCGCACCTGAATGCCCGCCGCGCTCGGGACCGGGTACCACGGCCCCCAGGGCACCCTATCGGGTCCATCCGGGGTCCCCCCGGACCGGCGCGCCAGGATGATGTCACTCCAGCGGCTCACGCATGCTCCTTCCCGATTGTCGTGGGTCCGGCCATCGCGCCCGAGCGCCCAGGGCAGCATCCAGCCTTCGATGCGGCGTGAATATC
>DAINRP010000011.1:0-29383 GCA_036741755.1 Gemmatimonadales bacterium | reverse complement strand
CGGGCGACATCACGCATCCACGCGTCGGGGGCCGGGCGGGGCAGGATGCAGACAGCCGCAGGATTGCCGGCAAAGGGGAGGTCGGTGAAGGCGTCGACGACGGTGATCGCGATAGTCATGGGAGGATCGCTTCGGCTTCGATTTCCACCAGGAGCGCGGGGTCAATGAGGGCGCGGACTTCGACCATGGTCGCGGCGGGGCGGATTTCGCGGAAGAACTCGCCATGGGCCCGGCCGATGGCCTCCCACTGCGCGATATTGGTGGTGTAGATGCGGGTGCGGACGACGTGGCTCAGCTCGGCGCCAGCCTGCTGAAGCGCGCGCTCGATGAGTCGGATGGCATGGACCGTCTGGGCGTAGGCATCGCCCGGGGCGATCACCTGGCCGTCGGGGCCGATGGCGGTCGTGCCGGAGACGTGAACGATATTGCCAACCCGGACGGCGCGGGAATACCCGACGATGGGTTCCCAGGGCGCACCGCTGGAAATATTCTGGCGCGGCATGGCCATAACGTAGCGCGGCCGACCGCGGCGGCGCTACGGCTTCGTGGCCACCTTCTGGGAGACTACGAGGGGGATCAGCTTCTCGAGGCGTTTGAAGGTCTGTTCAGGGTCAATCGGCTTCAGGAGGTAATCCACAATCCCCAGGCCGACGAGCTTGAGGACCAGGTCGCGGTCCTTGGCGCCGGAGATCGCGACCACCGGCAGTTCGGCGAACTCGGGATTGGCCCGGAGCCGATTCAGAAAGCCGATGCCGTCGAGGTTCGGCATGAACATGTCGCAGAACACGATCACCGGCCGTTCCTTCTCGACCATGGCGAGCCCCTCCTCCCCGTCCGAGGCCTCCAGCACATTGTGCGGGAAGAATCGAGTGAGGAGGCGCCTGAGCAGCCGCCGATTGATGGGCTCATCTTCGATGATCAGCGCTTTCATATTCGTCACTGGTCGGCCGACCGGCCTGGTTTCAGGAGCCGGCGAACCTGGCTGGTGAGCTCGGCAAGGTTGTAGGGCTTGGGCAGATACGCATCCGGGGCCGCCGTGCTGACGGGCGGAGTACTGTCCTCCTTGGTGTAGCCGCTTGTGAGAATCACGGGAAGGCCGGGTGCGCGCCGCTTCAGCTCGGCCAGCACGTCCCAGCCGGACATGCCGGGCATCTTCACGTCCAGGATCACGAGGTCAACGGGGGTGTTGCCCTGACCATGGATCCGCAGCGCTTCGAGGCCGTCGCGCGCTTCGAGCACGACGTAGCCGCAGAGGCCGAGCGCCTGACGGAGCGGGCGGCGGACGGCGGACTCGTCGTCCACGAGGAGGATCGTTCCGGTGCCGCTGCCGGGTTCCAGGGCCAGCGCGGGGCCGGTCGTCGCCTGCGGTTCCATGGTGCGGGGCAGGTAGATCTGGAAGGTCGACCCGGCGCCGGGGGCGCTCTCCACGGTGATCCCGCCTTCGTGCTGGCGGAGCACCGCATATGCAGTCGCGAGACCGAGTCCCGAGCCGCGACCGGCTTCCTTGGTCGTGAAGAACGGCTCGAAGATCCGGGGCAGGATCTCCGCCGGAATGCCGTTGCCGGTGTCCTTGACTTCGATGCGGAGAAATTCCCGTCCAGCCAGAGCCTCGGGTGCACCCGCGCCCCAGCCACCCGCGACCCGCGCGGTGCTCAGCGTGAGGACGCCGCCGAGCGGCATTGCTTCGAGCGCGTTGTGACCCAGGCTGACCAGCAGGTCGGTCAGCTGTTCCAGATCGGCGTGGACGCGCCAGTCGCCATGGTCGAGCCGGGTCACCAGTGTGATGCGCGGATCGAGGTCCCGTCGCAGGACCTGGGCAGTCTCCTCGATCAGCAGGCCGGGCTCAATCGTGCGACGGGTGCCGGGAGCGGGTCGCGCAAAGTTGAGCAACCGGCGCACCAGTCGCGCGGCGCTGCGCGTGGCCTCCTTGGCTTCGAGCAGTTCCCGTGGCGGCACCCGGTCCTGGGAGACGATCCGCAGCCGGGCGGCCTCGATGCTGCCGGTGATCGCGGCGAGGGCATTGTTGAAGTCATTGGCGATGCCGGCGGCGAGCGTGGCGATGGCGGCCATCTTGGCCGATTCGCGGCGCTGGGTCGTCTCGAATTCACGATTCCCGGTTTCCTGGACAGAGAGCACCCAGCGCCCCGGGGCCCCCGCGCCGGCGAGGGCGGCGAGGCTCGCGTCACAGGCGAATTCGCTCCCATCCGCCAGCCGGCCACGGCAACCGCTCCACCGCTGGACGGTCGTGAGGCGCGTGGTCCGGAGCCATGCGGCAAGGCCGTTGGCGCCGGGACTCCCGTCGGGCATGGCCAGGAGCCGGTCGACGGGGGCATTGCGCAGCGCCTCGGCGGTGCGCCCGAAGAGACGTTCCGCGGCGGGGTTGACCTCCCGGACGACGCCGAGCGGATCCAGCACCACGATGGCGTCCGGGAGCGCCGCGAGCACCAGCCGCTCGCTGCTCATCAGGGACGAGGACGGATCAATGGATGGCATCGGATAGGGGGCGAGCAGGGCTTCGCGCGGGTCGCGGCTGGCCATGATTCAGGCGCTCGCGCGGCGGTCGAGTGCCGGCGGTCGGGGACACAGGTCGGCCAGGACGCGCACCAGTTCAGAGAGATCGTACGGCTTCTGCAGGGAAGGGCACCCGCTTCGGGCGAGGAAGTCCTGCGTCTCCTCCCGGAGGAGGTCTCCGCTGGTGAACACCACGCGGGCTCTCATGTCCGGGAACTCGCGCCGGACCAGATCGAAGAACTCCTCGCCTGACATCCCCGGCATCCGCAGGTCCGATACGACGGCATCGTAACGACCGCTGTTCAGCGCGTTCAGCGCTGCCTGCGCACTCGGCACGTCGGTGACCTGGTAGCCGTAACGTCGGAGGTAGCGTCCCACGCTCCGCCGGATCCCGGCCTCGTCATCCACCAGCAGCACCCGACGCAGCTGCGCCGATTCGCGGTCGGACTCCTCCGGCGGCTCTGACAGCGGCAGCACCGCCGTCCCGCTGTCGATCTGCTCCTCCGGATGGGCAGGGTTCTGTGTCAGGCGATCGCTCGCGGCGAGTGACGGCAGGACCACCCGGAAGATGGCGCCGCCATTCGGATGGGCGCTCACCTGGATGTCTCCCCCGTGCGTCCGCACGATGCCGGTGGAAATCGAGAGGCCGAGGCCGGTGCCCTGGCCCGCGGGTTTGGTGGTGTAGAAGGGCTGGAATATCGCGTCCCGGATCTGCTCGGGCACCCCGGGGCCGTCGTCCTCGACGGTGAGGACCATTCGGTCGGTACCATCGGCTGCGAGGGTCACGCGCACCGTGCCGTATCCCCGATGAGCGGTGATGGCCTGCTGGGCATTGACGATCAGGTTCAGCAGCACCTGCTGCAGCTGATTGGCGTCGCCACGGATGCGGCTCCACAGCGGGAACCCCTCATGCAGGTCGAAGAAGGGCTCCTGCAGCGAGATGTTGTGCAGCTTCAGATGGTGGCGACAGAGCGCCATCGTCCGCCGCACGACGTCCGCCGCCGAACAGATCCGCCACTCGGGCGGGTGGCAGCGGGCGGAGGCGAGCAGGCCATGCACGATATCGCCTGCGCGGCGGGCTTCTTCCAGGACCAGTTCGAGGTCCTCGCGCAGCTGGCGCAGGGGCACGCCCTGAGCCGCGAACTCCGGGGGCGGACTCCAGGGGTCGCGGCTCGAGCCGCTCGGCGCCCCGGGCGCGCCGGGGCGGGGCCAGAACGAAAGAATCGCCTGGGTGCTCGCGACGATGGTCGCGAGCGGATTGCTCAGCTCGTGCGCGATGCTCGAGGCCATGTGCCCGATCAGCGAAAGCTTGTCCCGCTGGATGCCGTCCAGCAGGGCGTGGGCTTCCGCGACAGGCCGGGGCTCAGGTCCGGGCGCCGGGGACGGCGCATCCGGGGTCACTGGCGTTCCCATTCCGGGCCCCCTTGAAGGCTTCATCGATGGCTGCCTGGTCCGTCTGCGAGCGCTTCATGGTCGCGTCGGGATTGAACGGGAGGTGGGCCGACGAAGCGTCCACGGCCCGGCGCAGGAGTTCCGCCCGTGGGCCATGGCCCAGCGCGCTGTCGAAGAGGGCCGCGACCGCCGAGACCCGGGTCTCGAGATCGAGGAGGGCCGCCCCGACGCCTTGCAGCTGCTGGGCGGTGATGTCCTGGAACTGGAGGTGATTGTAGAGCGTGCTGACTTGCCGGCGGAGACTCTCAAACCCACCGGATGGCGCGGTGCCATTCGCCTGGGCCTCCAGGGTATTGATGAGCTCGAGGGAGCGGTCGAGCCCGTTCATCAGCTCGATGGTGGCGGATTCCGTGGTGCTGGTGACGTCGGAGAGCTTGTCCTTGGTGTCCCGGATCCGCTCCACGGCGTGCGCCTCGATGGATTCTCGCGTCAGGCGGATGCCGCCGAGGACCAGGCTGATCTCGGCGTGCGCACGGAGCAGTACCGCTGGCAGTTCGGCCAGGTTGGGCTGGCCGGCGAGCCGGTTGACGAGTTCGGCGATGCGGCCCGAGCCCTGCCATTCCTTGTTCTGACTCTGCAGTTCGGTGATCAGGTCGCCGAGGAGGCCGAGCGTCGTCTCCAGCTCGGTCGCGAGCGCCTTGACCTGGGCGGCATCCATGGCACCCTCCGCGGTCGGGCGTGGGCTCAGGCCGGCCCGGAGGTGAGCGAGAGGATCTGGTCGATCTTCTCCTTCAGCACCTGGGGGGTGAAGGGCTTGAGGATGTACCCGGAGACGCCGGCCTCGACCGCCTGCATGATGTCTTCCTTCACGCTGCGGGTGGTCACCATCAGGATCGGGGTCTTGGCGTGCTGCGCGTTGGCGCGAACGCCCTTCACGAAGTCGAGCCCGCCCATCACCGGCATGTTCCAGTCGGTGATCACTAGCTCGATCGACGCATCGCACTTGTGCATGGCGTCGCTGCCGTCGCCGGCCTCCACGACGTTGTCGTAGCCGATGCTCTTGAGGGCATTCACCACGATCCGGCGCATGGTGGCGCTGTCATCCACAACCAGGCACTTCATTGCGCTCGCTCCATGAGCTCAGGGTGTCACTGCGTCGGCTTCGTCCCGAGCTCCGCCTGGAGCTTCTCGGCGATACGGTCGCGGACCTGCGGCGTGTCGTAGTAGCCCGAGGAGATGCGCTTCAGAATGCCGCGCAACCGCTCCGCCGGGATCCCGGTGGCACTGGTGCCCTCCTGGGTCCCACCGGCGGCACGAGCCTCGGCCGAGAGCGAAACCTGATCATCGCCGGGCGAGGCATCCCGAGCCGCCTGCGGTGCGACCGGCTTCAGCTGACCGGACTGCCGGGTCGACTGATTGCCGCCGGCCTGGTCGATGCGTGCACCGCTCAGGGGATTTGCGCCGCCGGGCTTGGTAGGATCGATGGACATGATTCTCCTCGTTCTTCAATTGATTCTCGGCCAGTCCGGTCCGGACTTGAGGGCGGACTCCGGGGCGCCGGCCGGTATCCCGCTGGATCCGGTCCGCAGCCCCTGTCGCCGCCCGCGCCGATTCAGCTGCTCAGGGACGAATCGGGTGACGAACTGCCGGCAAGCGCGCGAAGCTTGCGGAAGTCGAGTTGCAGTTCGACCTCACCATCCGTTCCGCTGCCCTTCGCGCCCGCCTCCCCAGCCGACAGCCTCCGGGCCTGCTCGGAGACGATCACCTGGTCCTGCATCTGCGCTGGCCCGCGCTGCTCGCCAGCTGTTTTGGACTGGGCAGAGTCCGCGGGCCCGGCTATCCGCACCGGGGGGGCCTGCTCGAGTCCGTGCACCTGCACCGACTGTACTGACATTGTGCCCTCCAGACTGGTCGAAACCCCTCTAGGTGTCACTATCGTCCGGGGGCGGCAAACCTTTAGGGTAGAAACGACCGGGTGGGCTGAGGGGGGCAGATTCCGCCGGGTCCGGCTCCGGGCCACCTGCAGTACAAGGCCCAGGATCAGCCGGTGGGCGCGGGTGGAGCAGGGCCCGCAGGGTCCGCCGGATGCAGCTTCGCAAGCGCCGCCAGCATGACGGTCTTCCGCGCTTCCAGCGCCGCGGCGAACCGCCGGATCTCCGCGTGCGCCGCTCCGACCTCGAGCTGGACCGTCTGGAGGAGCCGCTCCACGTCGTCGCGGAGGGGGCCCTCGGACTGACCCAAAGCGGTCACCAGATCAGGGGACAGCTGGAGGCTCTGCTCCAGTTCCCCAAGCAGCGCGACCCCCTCGGCCGCGAGCGCGGCCAGGAGGTCGATGTCGTCCGCGTGCAGCGCGGCCCGTTGTGCCTCGAGCAGCTGGAGATACCGAGCGTAGCGGACCCGGCTGCCGACCAGCGCCCGTGCCGCCCGCTCGTGCAGCGCGACGGGCAGGTCGCTCACTCGCCGCCGGCCGCCGTGGGCGCTTCGTCCGCCACCTGCGTGGCGGCCTGGTTCCAGGCCGAGTGCAGTTCGGCGACGATGGCCGTGAGCTTCTCCAGGCGTCGGGTGTCGCGCAGCCGGTCCACCTCGAAGATTTCGCTCATCATCCAGGTGTAGAGCCGGGCGAGATTGGTCGCGATTTCTCCGCCGGCCTCGAAGTCCAGGGAGCAGAGCAACTCTCCGACGATCTCGCTGGCGCGCATCATACAGCGCGAGCGCTGTTCGATGTCGCTCTTCTCGAGATAGCGCGCGGCCTGACGAAGACTGGCCAGCGTCTGACCGTAGAGGAACACCACCCGCCGGGCGGGTGACATCGAGAAGACGTCGTTCTGCTGGTAGCGGGCGACCGCGGCGTAACTCACTGGCGACCTCCTGAAGGGATGCCCGGATTCAGTGGTGTACCGGCGTACAGGTTGAGTATCGGCAGGTTGCTGCGGGCGTTGAGGCCGGCTTCACGCTCATGAATCCAGACGACGTCCAGCGGCGATTAGCCGAGACGGTCCAGCGCGATGGCGGCCGGCCGCGGGGTGCCGTAGGGGCTGTCCATCTGGGCGGAGGCCTGCAGCGCGGCGAGGTCGCGCACGATGCGCTGCTGCTCGGCCTCCATCGTCCGGCTCACTTCGAGAAGGCGGTGCTGCATCGCGAGTAGCGTGGGAGCGGCGGTGGGGTCTACGTCGAATCGCTCGCGCTCGCGCGCGATGAGCCGGTCGGTTTCGCGGAGCACTTCGCCGAGCGCGGCGGCGGGGCCGGTGCTGGCGAGTTCTGCCACCGACTCGAGCAGCTGGTTGAACCTGTCCGCCGGCGTTACCAGCGCATCGGGCCGGGCAGCTCTTCCGTTCCGGGCGGCGCGTTCAGCCATTGGACTTGTTGGTGCTGTTGAACAGCGCGGTGATGCTGCTCGACTGCGACTGGAAGCGCGCCAGCGCCGTCTCCATTGCCGCATATTGCTTCAGCAGGCTCTCGCGGCGGCGAGAGAGGCGGTCGTCGACCCGCACGGCGCGGTCCTCGAGCGACTTCGCCCGCTCAGTGAGCGAGGTCTCCTTGGTCGCCAGGGTGCCGGAGCCGGTGGTGAGCCAGGTGTCGAGGGAGCGCTGCAGCAGCGCCCCGGTGCCGAGGGTGACGGTGGCGTCACCGATCGCGCCCGTTACGGTGCCGGAATAGAGGATCGCGAGACCGTCGGCGGCGGTGCCGGTGGCGCCCACCAGGGTCCGGCCGCTGCCGGTCGCCGCGTAGCCGCCCAGGGTGCCTTGGACGTCGAGGCCGCTCGTGGTTCCCGCGGTGAGTCCCAGCTGCGCCGTCCCGTCGGTCCCGCCAGCCGTGTAGGCCAGCGTGAACCCGGCGGTGCTGCCGTAGCTGCTGCTGGAGATCTGGACCTGCCCACCCACGTTCGTCGCGATCAGGCTCAGGGCCGGGCGGCCGGTCGCGAGAAGGGAGGAGGCTCCGAAGTCGAGCGTCCCGCCCCCCTCGTTATTTGCGGTGATGGTCAGGTCGAGCGCCGAGGTGCGTGCCTGGCTGTCCTCGACGACGATCGTCCCGTTGCTCACGCTGACCGTGCCGGTCAAGCCGTAGGCCGCCTGGATCTGGCTCACCAGGTCACCGATGGTCTTGGTGCTGGCATCGGTGATCGTGAAGCTGCTGGAGAAGGTGGAGCCGTCGCCCCGCTTGCCGCTGTACGAGACGCTCTGGCCGTTGACGACGCCGAAGCTGCCGCCACCCGCCGCACGCAGCGAGGCGAAGGTGGTCGTCGCGGTCATCGGCACGGTGCCGGCGACGTCGCCGTAGAGCACGGTGCCGGTGCCGACCTTCTGCCTGGTTGCGGCGGCGAAGGCGGCGTTGAGCGCATTGACGATGGTGTCGGTCGTCGCCCCGTTGGCGAGCTGAATACTTGCGGTTGCGCCGCTCTGGGCTTCGGTGATCGATATCGTGTCGGGTGTCGCATCATCCGCATAGGTGCCACTGAAGCCGGTGCCGAGCAGGGTGGCCTGGGTCGCGGCCTGGGTGATGTTGACCGCATAGGTGCCGGCCGCCGTCGCGGACGACGAGGTCAGATAGCTCACCCGCGAATCGGTGGCGGATCCGACCTGACTGAACAGCATTCGCAGGTCGCTGAGGCGGCCCTTGAAGGCCGCATCGAACTTGGTCGAATTGAAGGTCAGCTTCCCGTCCTGACCGAGGCTCAGCCCGGCGAGGCCCGCGGTAGAGAGGTCGGCCGGTGCGCCGCCGACGGTCTGCAGCAGGGTCCGGGACAGGGTGCCGGAGACGCTGCGGACCAGCCCATCGTTGTACAGCGCCGGGGCGGCTGTGCCGGTCTTGGGCGCCGTCTGCTGCTGCTTCACGAAATCGATCAGTTTGTTCCAGGCGTCGGCAAAGGCCTGCATCGCCTTCTGTGCCTGCTCACCCGAGTGCTCGATGGTGACCATGGTGATGGCCCCCGTCTCCTCGGCGGTCAGATTCAGGGTCACGCCCTGGATCGCGTCCGTGATCGTGTTGGAGGTTCGCGTCATGGGGACGCCATCCACCGCGAAGCTGGCGTCCTGGCCGGCGACCAGGATGGCGGCCGGCTGAATGACGTTGCTCCCGTTGGTGAGGCCGAGCGCCTGCGGAATGCCGCCTGACACATCGGCGAAGGTCATCCCCGCCTGGCCGGTGGCTTCGCTGGTCAGCACCAGTCGGAAGTGGGTCGCGTCCACCTGCAGCACCGACGCGGAGACCTTGCTGGGACTCGCGCCGGTATTGGCATTGTTGATCTTGTCGCGGAGGGACAGCAGCGTGTCGTTGGCGTCCACCGTGACCGTGGCCCCGTTGAGCGTGAAGCTGCCGGCGGTCAGGGCGAGGGGGGTGCTCATGCTGGCAAAGGTGGTGCTGCCGAGCTTCTGCGCCTTGGCGAGCGCCGTCACCTCGATCCGGTAGGTGCCGGTTGCGGCGGTGCGGCCGCCGCTGGCGCTGAGCAGCGCCCGGGTACCCGAGATCGCGGAGGTCGTGGCGGAGACGCCGTCGAACGCGGTGCCGTCCTGCAGGGTCGCGGCCGCCGTCTGGACGGCGGCGAGCAGTCCCCGGTAGGTCGCAAAGGCCTTCAGCTGGTCGTTGTACTTCTTTTCCTGGTCGCGCAGCCGGATGGCCGGCGCGCTTTCGGCCTGGATGATCTGGTCGATGAGGGAGCGGTAGTCGATGCCGCTGATGATGCCGGTGACCGCGCTGGCCGGAGTGGCCGATGTCCCCGATGTCGTCGCCATGGTGACCTCCCTCTCGTCCTGGCCCTGCTGGATGACGATCCCCCGGGGACCGATGCGCTGGCCTCCGGGGGTCGTGCGTCAATGTCCTGCTTTCCGACCCTCGACCTGCGGCTGATTACTGGATCAGCTTGAGGATCGTCTGCGGCGCGGCGTTGGCCTGGGCGAGCATCGCCGTGCCAGCCTGCTGCAGAATCTGGTTCTTGGTGAAGGTCGTCATTTCCGACGCCATGTCGGCATCGCGAATCGTGGACTCAGCGGCCGTGAAGTTCTGAATGGCCGAAGAGGTGTTCGCCGTCGCGTAGTCGAACCGGTTCAGCGCCGCGCCAACGTCACCGATCGCCGCGTTCACCTTGGAGATCGCGGAGTCGATCAGGGTCAGCTCGGCGGCAGCGGCCGCCTGCGTGTCGAGGACCGTGCCGCCAGTGGTGAGGCCCAGGCCGGCGACGGCCAGGTTCAGGTTGCCCGCCGCGACAGACACGAGGTCGTTGCCGCCGGCGCCGTACGAGCCGCTGGAGCTGACCATGAAGTCGGCCGTGGTGGTCGCGCCAACCGTGACGGTGGTGCCGTTGAGGCTGAGCGCGCCAACCCAGCTCGAGCCGCCGTTGACCGTGACGCCGAAGTTGCTGAAGGTCACTGAGCCGGCCGCGCTGGTGGAGATACCGGTGACGATCTGGCTGCCGCTGGCGCCGGAGATGGTCGCCGCAGTGGCTGCCGCTGCCAGGGTGTAGGCCCCGGCGGCCGCGCCGTTCAGGTTGACGTTCGACACGCCGACCGCCGCGAGGGCGGTGCTGGCGGCATCGACAGTCGCGCCGAAGGTGCCGTTGATCAGGCTGGCGCCCTGGTACTTCGTGGTGTTGACGATACGGTCGATTTCCTGGGTGATCTTCTGGTACTCCGCCGACAGCTTCGGAGCCTCGGCGCCGATGCTGGCCGAGTTGGCCTGCGTCGCGAGTTCCTTGAGGCGGTCGAGCATGCCCGAGATGGTGTTGATCGCGCCATCGGCGATCTGCAGCATCGAGGAGCCCTGCGCTGCGTTCCGCTGAGCCGCCTGGAGCGAGCGCACGTCACTGCGCAGCTTGTTGGCGATCGCGAGGCCCGCGGCATCGTCGGCCGAACGGTTGATCCGGAAGCCGCTGCTCAGCTTGGCGATGCTCTTCTCGAGCGCCATGCCGGTGGTGGCGAGGTTCCGGTACGCGTTGTTGGCGGCGATGTTGGTCTGGATCTTCATACGGGTACATCTCCTGGTCTTGCGGTCCGGGGCTTCCCTGCTCCGGTCCTTCGATGAGCGGTCCGTAGTGACCGTCAGAGAGATGTATCGGCGACACCGCCGCGAACTTGAGGGGGCGTCTGGTCCTTTCCGCCGGGTGCGGTACTCGTGGCGGCAAATTGTACCGTGCGGGAAGGTCCCAGCGCCGGCGAGACGCGAGCAGGGAAGTGACTCGCCGACAACGAGTTGGGCAATCGCCGATAGCCGAGTCGGAGCGGTACGCGGCTTGCCTTCCAGAGGGCATGCCATCACAAGTTGCCGCCCAGCGAGACCCGGCCAGACTCAGTGCGCTCCTGCAGCAGGGGGTGGCGCACCATCAGGCTGGTCGGCTCGGGGAAGCGGAGCCTCTATATAGAAGCGTCCTCCTGGATGATCCCCGGCACCCCGATGCCCTGCATCTCCTCGGGCTCGCCGCGCATCAGCGCGGGGATCAGGGGGCCGCGGCGGAACTGGTGCGCCGGGCGCTTAACTGGCGCGCTGATTTCCCTGCGGCTCTCACCACTCTTGGCAACATCCGGATGGCGCAGGAACGGCCGGAGGATGCGGTCACCGCGTACCGGCGCGCGCTGGCGTCGGCACCGGGCGAACCGGAGATGCTGCACAACCTCGCCGGCGCGCTGGTAGCGGCCGGATCGGTTCGGGAAGCCATCGCGGCGTATCGTCAGGCGCTGGCCGGCCGTCCCACGCAGCACGCATCGCGGCTTGCGCTGGCACGGGCCCTCTGCGCCGCGGGCGATCTCGCATCCGGCGAGGCGGAACTGCACACGCTCCTGTCCCTCTCCCCCGGTGAGGTCCTCGCACTGGGCGTGCTCGGCAGCGTGCAGCTCGACCGGGGCGACATGCAGGCGGCCCTGGAGACCTACCTCACCGCCTCGCGCCTCGCCCCCGAAGACTTCGAAGCCAATACCGGACTCGGCGTCATCGCGCTGCGGCGCGGACAGCCGGCCACCGCGCTGCACCATTTCGAGGTCGCCGCCCGCGTCGCGCCCACCTCGGTGCTCGCCGCCTCCAATCTGGGCGCCGCGCTCCGGGCGCTCGACCGCCACACCGAGGCGCTGCCGATCCTCGAATCGGTCGTGGCAAGGGAGCCGCGACACGTGATGGCACTGTGCAATCTCGGCGCGGTCCATCTCGATCTCGGCCGCGCCGAGGAGGCGCTGACCTGCTTCGATCGGGCGGTGGCGAGTGATCCGCACGCGGCCGAGGCGCACACCAATCGTGCCTGCGCGCTTTGCGACATGGGGCGCCATGCGGACGCCGTGCCGGCAGCACAGCGGGCGCTCGCGATGGCGCCCGGCATGCCGACGGCGCTCTCCGTCCTCGGCCGGGCGCTCGGCGAACTCGGCATGGCGGAGCAGGCGATCGCAGCCTGCCGGGAGGCGATCGCTCGCCAGCCATCCAACAGCGAAGCCCACTGGAACCTCGCCCTCCCGCTGCTCCGCACCGGCCACTACGAGGAGGGATGGCGGGAATTCGAGTGGCGCTTCGAGGCCCAGCGCCGCCGGCTGCGGCCCATGCCGAACAGCCTCCCACGCTGGAAGGGGGAACCGCTCGCCGGCAGGACTCTCCTCGTGTGCTGGGAACAGGGCTTCGGTGACAGCATCCACTTCGCGCGCTACATCCCGATGCTGGCCAGCCGCGGGGCCCGGGTTCTGCTGCAGGTGCAGACGCCGCTGAGGCGGCTGTTCCAGAGCCTGGAAGGCGTGGCGGAATTCGTGGAGACCGACGCGAATGCTGTACGCGCCGATTTCCAGGTCGCCATGATGAGCCTTCCGCATCTGTTCGGCACCACGCTGGACACACTCCCGCACGCCGTCCCGTATCTGCGCGCGCCGGCCGGAACCGAGCCGCTGCTGCCGCCGTCCACCGGCCGGCGGCGAATCGGGCTGGCCTGGTCCGGCTCACCGGCACAGGCGAACAACCGCTTCCGCTCGGTGCCGCTCGCCGAGCTTGCCCCGCTGCTCGCGATGCCGGAGATCGACTGGGTCAGTCTCCAGGTCGGCGCGACCGCTGCTGAATTTGCGGCGGTGCCCGAGTCCGGCCGCATGATCGATCCCACCCGCCAGCTTGGTGACTTCGCCGCCACGGCGGCGCTGATGCAGGAACTCGACCTGATCCTCACCATCGATACCTCAGTGGCTCACCTCGCCGGTGCGCTCGCCCGGCCGGTGTGGCTCATGCTCTCGCATACCTGCTGCTGGCGCTACCTGCTGGCCCGCTCCGACAGCCCCTGGTACCCGACCGCCCGTCTCTTTCGCCAGCCATCGGCCGGCGACTGGGCCCCGGTCGTGTCCACTATCCGCGCCGCCCTCGAGGAGAGCGCTCCATGACCGCCAGTTCCATCCCCGTCGCCGAGAGTCTCGCGGTCCGGTTCACCGACTTCCTGACCCGGCTCCGCGAGGACATCTATCCGGAGCTGCCCTCGCAGCAGCACAGCGACATCACCCGTCAGATGTGGGAGCGGGTGCGCGGCATCATGCGGCTGGAGCCCGGAGCGCGGGTGCTGGACGTCGGCTGCGGCCAGGGGCTGGCACTGGAGCTCTTCCGCGCGGCCGGGCTTAGCGCGGTGGGGATCACGATCGGTCAGGACGACCTCGCGGCATGTCAGGCGCGCGGGTTCGATGTCGCCGAGATGGACCAGTCATTCCTCGAATACGAGGCCGGGAGCTTCGATCTGATCTGGTGCCGGCACGCGCTCGAGCACAGTGTGGCGCCCTATTTCACGCTGTCGGAATTCTCCCGGGTACTGTCGCCGGGCGGCACCCTGTACGTGGAGGTCCCCGCGCCCGACACGCCCTGCCATCACGAGCTGAATCCGAACCACTACAGCGTCCTCGGCCAGTCCGCATGGCTGAGTCTCATGGAGCGGGCGGGCTTCGAGCTGGTGGACGGCATCCGGATCGATTTGCAGGTCCCGGCCGGGCCGGACATGTACTGGGGCTTCGTCCTTCGGAAGCGTGATACCGCCGAGCCACGGCCGGCCATCGTGCTCGCGCAGGGGCGGGAGCCGTCGCTCGCGGGAGTGCAGGAAGTCGAGGTCTCGTTCGAGTCCGCCGGGCGGTCGCTCGCGCTGGCCCTGCGGCTCGATGCCGGAGAAACCAGCGAGGGCCCCATGCTTCAGGCGCTCGCGGCTGGCGAGTTCTACGAGCCCGAGGTTTCGTACTTCATCACCAACGTGCTGCAGGAGGGTGACACCTTCATCGATGTCGGCGGCCACATTGGGTACTTCTCGATGCTCGCGGCCCATGCGGTGGGGGCCGGAGGTCATGTCTACACGTTCGAGCCGGAGCCGAGGAACGCCCGACACATTCGCGAGCATATCGCGCTCAACGCAGTGGCCAACGTCGAGCTCCTGGAGGAGGCGCTGGGCGATGAGGAGGGCGAGGCCGCACTGCATGTCAATGCGGACAACACCGGCGGGCACGCGCTCTGGGACGTGGGGGAACACCCGTTCAACCTGCGGAGTCGCCTCCATCACGACGTGAAGACGGTGCGTCGCGGGACGCTGGCGCAGCTGCTCGCGAAGACGGCGGAGCAGCGGGTCCGGCTGGTGAAGATCGATGCCGAGGGGTCCGAGCTGCGGATTCTCAAGGGCGCGATGCTGCTGCTGCTGGCGCGCAAGGTGCCTTACGTGATCTGCGAGATCAACGAGTTCGCGCTGCAGCAGATGGGGGCGACGGGGCAGGGGATGCGGGCCTTCATGCAGGCCTGCGGGTACAGCTGTTACCGCATGATTCCCGAATCGCCATTCCTCATCCCGTTCCCCAGCGAAGAGGCATACGCCACGCCGTATGTCTACAACGTGCTGTTCACCGATGCACCGGTGTCCGTGTGAGCGTCGATCGGCAGGGAGTCGCCATCGTGCCTCCGTCGTCCATCGGTCGTGCGGTCACGCGCGGCGCCGAACTCGCACTCCGCGACTCGCCCGAGGGGAGTCGCGCGCCTGACCTGCGCGAGCGGCTGGCCCTCGCGATGGAGTACCACGAGTCGGCGCAGAGCCCGCGGGCGGAAGCGCTCTGCCGCGAGCTGTTGCGGCAGTGGCCGGAGCACGCCGAGGCGCTGCAGTTCGCCGCCATGCTGGCCCATGAGGCGGGGCGCGAGGTCGAGGCGCTCGAGTTCATCGATCGTGCGATCGCCCGGGAGCCCGGTTTGGCAGGGAGTCACCAGGCGCGGGGAACCATTCTGCGCGCCCTCGGGCGGCCCGATGAAGCCCTCGGGGCCTTTCGTGAGGCGATCAGTCTCGCTCGCGACGATGCCCCTGCCTGGTATGGTGCGGGGTGCGCCCTGCAGGATCTCAATCGCCTGCCGGAAGCAGTTCGTGCTTTAGAGGAGGCGGTGCGGATCCGTCCCGGCTACGCGGAGGCGCTGCTCAGTATGGGCGCCGCGCTTACCGAATTGGGCCGGCCAGCAGAGGGACTGGTCGCGCTCGAAGCGGCCGCGCGGTCCCGGCCCGATCTCCCTGCCGTCCAGGACCGGCTCGGCTCGGCCCTCGGCGCCGCGGGGCGCTGGGAAGAAGCCGCCGAAGCCCATCGCCGGGCGATCGCGCTCCATCCCGGCACCGGCGCCGCCTACTGCAATCTCGCCACGGCCCTGAGCGCGCTTGGTCACCACCGCGACGCTGCCGAGGCGCTGCAGGCCGCACTGACCATCGAGCCGAATTCCCCTGACGCTCATAACCGCATGGGGATGGTGCTCCGGAATCTTGGTTACCTCGACCAGGCTGTCTCTGCCTACCGTCAGGCGCTGGCGGGCCGTCCCGATTTTGCCGAGGCACACTTCAACCTCGGGGTGCTGCTGTCGGAGCTGGACCGCCCCGTCGAGGCGCTGTCCTCCTATCGCTCCGCGCTCGCGTTCCAGTCCGAGTTTGCCGAGGCCCACGCCCGGATGGGTGCGGTGCTCATGAAGCTGGGCCGCCCGGCCGAGGCGATCACCGCCTACCGGCTCGCGCTCACCCTCCGCCCCGCAATCGCCGACCTCTGGTGCGAGCTCGGCAACGCGATGCGCGAAGAGCGGCGGATGCCGGAGGCGATCGCGGCGTACAGTCACGCGATCGACCTGCAGGCCGATCACGCCGCCGCCTGGTACGCCCGCGGCCTGGTCCAGCTGAGTGTCGGTGACTTCGAGGCGGGGTGGCAGGGGTACGAGTGGCGCTGGAAGGTGCCGGCGCTCCGCCTGCCGATTCCTGGGTCTGCAGCACCACGGTGGAACGGCGAGCCGCTCGACGGGCGGACGATACTCGTCACCGCAGCGAACATGACCTCTGATGAGATCTTCCGGTTCGTGCGCTATCTGTCGTTGATCCCTGCGCAAGGCGGACGGGTGATCTTCGAGTGCCCGGCCCCGCTCCGCCGCCTGCTGGAGGCGATGCCGTGCATCGCCCAGGCCGTGACGATCGGCGAACCGCAGCCGTCAGCCGACTTTCATGTGTCACTCGGCAGCCTGCCGCTTCAGTTCGCGCGCCAGTGCACCCTGCCGCCGATCGAGACGCCCTATCTCCCCACCCGCACCTGGTCGACCAGGGTCCCCCTGCTGCCGCCCGGTGAGGGCCTGCGGGTGGGCATCGTCTGGAACAGCCGCGACGGACGGAACTCGCGCGCCACGCCGGCGCTGGCGGCACTCGCACCGCTCTTCCGTCTTCCCGGGATCAGCTGGTACAGCCTGGAGACCTCCGGCGACGCCGAGCCGCTCGTCGGTGCCTTCGTCGCCGCCGGGGTGCAGGACCTGGCGCCCCTGGTGCGGGATGTGGCCGACCTTTCGGCGCTGATGGGGCAGCTCGATCTCGTCGTCACGGTGGATGCCGCGGTGGCCGATCTCGCCGGGGGGCTCGGAATGCCGCTGTGGGTGCTGCTCTGTGTCGCACCGGGTTGGCAGTGGGGGACCGAAGGCGAGGCCAGCCGCTGGTATCCCACGGCGCGGGTGTTTCGTCAGAGCCATCCGGGCGGGTGGGCGGCTGTCGTCGATCGTGTGGCGCAGGCGCTGGCCAGCGAACAGCCCGGGTAGGAACGCCGCGGCGCACTCCGGCTCAGCAAGCGAGGAGTGCGAGGATCTCCGCTGTCCGTTGCTGCCAGGTCCAGACCCGGTGCATGAACCGAGCGCCGCGCTCCCCTCGTTCCCCGGATGTCCGCCGGTCTCGATACGCCTCCTCGAGTCGCTCCACGATTTCCGCGACATCGCTTTCGCCCCACCCCTCGGTGCCCCGGTAGAGCGGGCAGCGACCGCGCACCGGCTGCTGCCGGGTGAGCGGAATGGCCGCGCCGGGTTCAGCGAGCAGATCGAGGTGGCCCGTGTTGGCGGAGAGGATCGCCGGGATGCCGCAGGCCATGGTCTCCATGGCGACGAGATTGGTGCCGCCCTCGCAGCGGTTGGGGAAGAGGCCCACATCGGCCTCACGGATGGTCTGCGCCATCTGATGATTGGGGAGCGCCCCCAGATCGAGGACCGTCTCCGGGCGGATTCCGTTGGCGGCGAGCCACGGCTCGAGGGCCAGGCGGCCGTGCGTATCCACACCCGGCAGGCCGCGCACGTGGCCGGCGCTATCGAGACCCACCATTGTCTGCGGCCAGGGGTTGTGCCAGGCCGTCATCAGTAGCGCATCCGGGTGCCGGGACGCGAATTCCCGGAACCCCGCCACCACCAGATCCTGCCCCTTGCGATACTCGAGCTTGCCGCCGGCGAAGACCACGAACCGCTCGCCGAACAGGCCGCCCCGCGGAGCGGGATGAAAGACGGCGGGATCGATCCCCTGCGGGATCACGTGCACGGCAGGGAGTCCAGCGGCACGGAGCACCGCGCCGTTCCATGCCGAGCCGGCGATGATCGCGCTGAGGGCCCGCGCGGCCGCGAGCGCTTCCGCGGTGAGTGCGGTGTCCTCGAAGAAGATCACCCCGAGGTCCCGCTCGCTTGTCAGGCGCCGGCCGGCCGCGTTCCCCTGGAAGCCGTTGCCGAGTGCGCGCAGCACCGGGTAGTCGGTCTGGATCCCGGCGTGTCCGGCCGCGCGGAGCAGGTTGTGCAGCTCGGCTTGCTGCGCGAGCGGCACGGCGAGCGCGTGACGGTGCAGGGGGTGCAGGGAGGCGGTATCGGCCGGTTCGAGCAGTAGCGGCATCACCCGGCCGTCCCGCGCCAGTTCGAGCGCGAGGTTGAGACCGAACACCTGCCATCCCGTGCCGGTGCCGATGGGCCAGTCCAGCACCACCGCCTCTGGAAGTGCGTCCGGCCGCGCGGGTGCTGGGTTGGGCGAGGGCCGCGCGGAGTTGTCCCGCGGCGCCGGTCGCGTCCCGGTCACGCTCATCCCAGCTTCTCGCGGAGGTCGAGCGGGTGCTTCGTGTGGTACTGACTGTCGCTCAGCACTACCTGTCGTGCGATGCGGGTTGGGAAGTGGATCACCACTGGGCCCTGGAGGTTGGCGGTGCACTCTTCATCGTCGCCGCGGGGAAGGGTCACGATGGTCAGCACGGCGACCTGCTCCCCCGGGCGGGGTTCCGGGACATCCGGAAGATCGACCACGTAGCCCGGGAAATAGATGAACGGGTCGACGAGCAGAAAGACGAGTCCCCCCTCGTCGACGCACTGCAGCCAGAAGACCCCGTCTGGCGCGGCGGGCAGCATGATGAACCGCCGCTCGCCGGCGAAGCCGAGCATCCCCTCCGGCATGACGATGATATCGCTGCGGGGGACCGTGAGCGGACCGAAGAGACGCGAGGCAACGAAAAGCGTCTCGCCGGCCGGCACGGCCGGCTGCGTCGGAGCCGTCACCGGAGATAGTCCGTCAACGAGGTGTTGAGGATCTTCGAGGTCGAGAGCAGCGCCGCCTGCAGCGTGTTCTGCGCCCCGACAAACCGCGTCGTGGCCGCCTCGATGTCGATTTCCTGGGCATCGCTCTTCTTGAGTGTGAAGCTGGTCTCCAGCGCGTCGGTGTTCTGCATGGCGGACTCGATCTGGCGCACCCGGGCGCCGTTGGTGGCAAGCATCGTCTGGGTAGCGTCGAAGGCGCCGTCCAGCGCGAACGCTGACAAAGCAATGGTGCCGGGGACGCCGCCGTTGAGTGCCGTGCTCAGGCCCTGGAGGGAGGTGAGGACCCCGCTCGAGACCAGCAGTTCCTGACCGGTGTGATTGGTGGTCAGCTGGTAGTTCTGGCCGATCTCGGCCTGGCGGACGCCATTGTCTCCGTAATAGAGGCCTGCGGCGTCGAACGGCTTGGTCGTGGTCTGATTGCCGGCGAAGAGATACTCATTGCCGACCTGGGTATTGCCCAGCGCGACGACCTGCTCGATGATCCGGTCCACCTCGCTCTTGGCGGCCGCGCGGGTGAGCCCGCTGCCTCCGGCCGAGCCTTCCTGGAGCGCCAGCTCCTTGGCCCGGGAAAGCAGGTCAGTCATCTGGGAGAGGACCGATTCCTCGGTGTCGGTTCGGGCGCGGGCGCTGGAGGAGTTCCGCCGATACTGCTCGATCGCCCGCAGCCCGCGGTCAGCGGTCAGCACCTGGGTGCCGGCGAGGGGATCCTCTGACATCCGCTCAAAGCGTTTGCCGCTAGCCAGTTGCGTCTGTGTCTGGGACAGTTTCGCCAGGTTGCCCTGGAGGTCGCGAAGGATGCGCGACTGGAGCAGGCTGTTGGAAATCCGCATTCGACGACCCGGAAGGAGGGTGGCAATATTTTCCGTATCGGCTACATTAGAGGCGAACTTTAGGCCAGACAGCTGCGGACACCTTCGATCGCCATCCGGGGCCCCCCTCCCCGGTGCGGTTGAGCCTTGAGGCCCGCGTTGTCAGGGCACTTATCGCCGTTGAGGGGGGCTATGGCTACCATCCTGTGTGTTGATGACGAACCCGCCACCGGGGTCGTGCTCGAACACCATCTAACCAAGATCGGGCATCGTCCTCTCCTCGCGACCAGTGTCGAGGAGGCCATCAAGACGGTCACCCGCACCCCAGTCGATCTGATCATCGCCGATTACCGGATGCCCAAGGCGACCGGTCTGGACCTCCTCAGCCTGCTCGAAAAAGAGGGCTATCAGGTCCCGGTCATCATCATGACCGGCTATTCCAGTATCGAGCACGCGGTGATTTCCATTAAGTCCGGCGCGATCGACTACCTGACCAAGCCGATCCGGCCGGAGACGCTGGAGATCGCGGTCACCCAGGCGCTCGAAGTCGTCCGCCTGCGCCGCGAGAACGAACAGTTCCGTCGCGAGATCAACAAGTTCCGCTCGACCCGCGCACTGGTCGGCGAAAGCGTGCCGTTCCGCCGGGTCATGGAGACTATCGCCACTGTGGCGCCCACCAAGGCGACGGTGCTGCTCGAAGGCGAGTCGGGGACGGGCAAGGAGCTGTTCGCCCGCGCCATCCACGATCAAAGTCCGCGGCACGATGGACCCTTCATCAGCCTCAACTGCGCCGCGATGCCTGAAGGTCTGGTCGAGAGCGCGCTCTTCGGCCACGAGAAAGGCTCCTTCACCGGAGCGACGATGCGTTCCGCCGGCGCCTTTGAACGCGCCCATGGCGGCACCCTCCTGCTCGACGAAATCTCCGAGATGCGGCTCGACCTGCAGTCCAAGCTGCTCCGCGTCCTCCAGGAACATGAGTTCGAGCGGGTCGGCGGCCATCAGGCGATACGGGTGGACGTGCGCCTCATCGCGGCGACCAACCGCGATCTCCGGCACGAGGCCGAGGCCGGCCGATTCCGCAGCGATCTCTACTACCGGCTGAACGTGATGCCAATCCGCACCCCGCCTCTGCGCGAGCGGAAGGAGGACATCCCGATGCTGGTGCAGCACTTTGCCAGACGCGCGGCGGAAGAGATCGGAGTGTCGGTCCAGGGCGTCGCCGGCGAGACCACGGATCTGCTGATGCGGCATGCGTGGCCGGGCAACGTGCGCGAACTCGGCAACGCCGTGGAGCGGGCCGTGATTCTCTCGCGTGGCGGTGTGCTGCGACCGGAGGTCTTCCAGGGCATCCTCGAGGCGGTCTCGGTGCGCCCCGCCATGATGCCGCCCATCGCCGGAGTGACCCCGCTGCCCGCTTCCCACGGGGCTGGCAGGCCCGTCGCCGCAACCGCCTTTGCAAATGTGCCGGGTCATGGCGCGCCCGATTCCTTCAATCTCGATGACCTCGAGCGCGTGGCCATCCAGCGCGCCCTGGTCGAGACTGGCGGTAACCGGACCCGCGCCGCCAAGCTGCTCGGCATCAGCGAGCGGACCCTGCGCAACAAGCTCAACGGCCCCAAGGAAGAATCCGCCATGGCCGAGTAGCCCGGCAACTCGGCTCCCCTCGAGCCGGAAGTTCTTTCCGCTCGGCCCGCGTTTTCGCGGGCCGTTCGCGTTTCTTCTCCCCTCTCGAACTCGAACGCATGCAACGGTTTGGCTCGATTGCCACCCCCGCAATCCGAGTCCGGTATGCCGATTGCTTTCCATCGCGGCGGACCCTTACCCCACTGCGAGGCGGCAATGTTCTCGGCACTGTTCGGCAATCAGACGAGAATCGGGAATCTGCGCTGGAGTCTCGACGACTCCACTCGCACCCATAAGGCCATCGCCGCCCGCGTCGCGGGTGCGCTGGATGCCAGCGGGAACACCGATTTCAGCCAGGCACTCGACGGCCAGCAGGCCAGGAAGCCGCAGGTCGACATCCAGCAGGAGATGGTCGATCTCGCGAGCACCCAGCTCCGGTTCGACGCCAACGCCAAGCTGTTGCAGTCCGCCTACCAGCAACTCCGTACCGCGCTGAAGAGCAATGGCTGATATCTCCGGAACCGGCGGCCCCTGGCCGCCGCGGCCCGTCCGTTCGCTGCTGAGACCGCTCGGGATCAGCGCCGCGGGCATGAGTGCGATGAACAAGGCGCTCGACGTGATCTCCGAGAACATCGCCAACGCCGAGACGACGCGCACGCCGGAAGGCGGGCCGTACAAGCGCAAGGTCGTCGTCTTTCAGCGCAATGGAGTCGGAGGTGTGGAGGCGGCGCAGGTCGTCGAGGACACGCAGCCAGGCACCGAAGAGTACGAGCCGGGCCATCCCGACGCGGACGCCGATGGCTTCGTGAAGCGTCCGAACGTCGACATCCAGACTGAAATCACCGACCTGATGATCGCGCGTCGGGTGCATGAGGCCAACGCCACCGTGTTCCAGGCGGCGAAGGCGATGCTGCGCCGCGCGATCGACATCTGACCGAGACTGATCCATGACCATCCCCGGCTCGCTGCCCCCCGCTGCTCGTGCCCTCGACCGGGCCGCCAAGGCCTACGGCGTCGCGCCGAAGGCCATCGCCGCTCCCCAGAAGGAGGCGTCGGCGAGTGCCGGCGACGCGCTTCGCGCGGTGCTGAACGAGGAAGAGAAGGCCTACTTCGATCAGATCGCCGCGCTGGGTCCGATCACCTACGGGCCCGGCCGCCGGGCGGGCGCAGCACCCGTCGCACCGCGCGGCCTCCGCCTCGACGTGACCGGCTGATTCGATGACCACGCCAATCCGTCCGGACGGGCCCCGCTTCACGCCGCTCGACCGCGCGCTGGACCAGTTCGCGCCGCGCGGCCAGGAGGATGGGCCGTCGTTTGCCGACACGCTGGCACGGGTGGTCGGCGACACCAGCCAGATGCAGGAAGACGCCACCGCATTGATCGGACGCTTTGTGCGGGGCGAGCCGGTGGAGCTGCACCAGGTGATGGCGGCGAGTGAGGAGGCGGGCATCGCGCTCGAATTCCTCGTTGAAATGCGCAACAAGCTCACCGATGCGTATCGCACGGTGATGAACGTGCAGGTCTGACCCGTGCCTGAGCCGCTCTCCGCATGACCAGCGCGATTCCCCCAGCCATGCTCGACGGCGTCCGCCGCATGAACGGGACACGCCGCTTCCTCACCCTGGGCGGCCTGGTCGCCGCGCTCGCGCTGATCTGGGCAATCGCGCGCTTCGCACAGGCGCCCGACCTCGTGACGCTGTACCGCGGGCTCGAGCTGCGTGAGGCGGCCAGCATGGCCGACGCGCTGCAGAAGGGGGGTATCCGCTACGAGCTCACCTCGGGTGGCAGCGAAATCATGGTACCGGTCGGCGACATGGCCCGGGCCCGGGTTGCCATCGCCAAGGAAGGCATCCGCGCCGACGGCGAGAAGCCGGGGAACGAACTCTACGACTCACCCACCTGGGGCAAGACCGACCGGGAGATGGCGGTGCTCGAGCGCCGGGCGCTGGAAGGGGAACTGGCCCGGACGCTCGAGCAACTGCATGGCATCGAACGGGCTTCGGTCCACCTCGGCCTCCCGGAGTCGAGCCCGCTCCGGAAACTCGAACGGCCCGCGAAGGCCTCGGTGGTGCTGACGGTGCGCGGCGCCGGCGTGCTGAGCGCCGAGCAGGTCGCCAGCATCACTTACCTCGTTGCCAACGCCGTGCCGGCCCTGTCGCCGGACCAGGTCGCGCTGCTCGACAGCGATGGCCGGTTGCTCTCGGCTCCCAATGATGGTTCGGTCGGCGGGCTGTCGTCGCGGCAGCTGGAGATGCAGCACAAGGTCGAGGATTACCTGGCCAGGAATGCCGAGCGGATGCTTGCCACGGCGCTGGGCGCGGGGGAGGCGCAGGTGCAGGTCAACGCCCGGCTCAACTTCGAGCAGGTGGACAAGACGGTCGAGACCTACAATCCCGATGGCGCGGTACTCCAGAACGAGCAGCGGAGCGAGACCACGGGGGCCGACAGCCTCTCCGGCGGCAACGCGACGGTGGTCAACAACACCTATCTGAACTCGCGCGTGGTGGAGAAGGTCGCAGGCTCGGTGGGCGGCATCCAGCGGCTGACGGTGGCGGTGCTGGTCAACGAGGCCGCGATCGGCAAGGCGGCCGGCGCGGGCGCCAACGTCCAGGGCGAGATCGCCCGCTACGAGCAGGTGGTGCGGGATGCGATCGGCATGGACTCCACGCGCGGTGACCGGATCACGGTGAGCGCGGTGAAGTTCGACAGCGCCCTCGCCGTCCCGGACCCGGTGCAGGAGAACGGTGGCGGCACGGAGCGGGTCCTCGTCGTCGTCGAACGCTTCAGCCGGCCGCTGATCGGGGTCGTGGGAATCCTCGCCGCGCTGATCCTCGCGCTGCGGGTCCTCAAGCCGGGGCCGGCTTCGCGCGCCGGTGGCGGCACACTCCCCGGCTCCTCCGAGTCGGACGGCTACGGCTCGATCGGCTCCGAGTCCGCCGAGCCGCCGCTCTCGGCCGCGAAGCTCCCCCCGCTCAACGCCGCGGCGACCCGCCTCAAGAACGAGGTCCAGGCCGAGTCGAGTCAGAAGCCCGAAATGGCGGCATCGGTGGTGAAGGCCTGGCTCTCTGAGGGTGCCTGATGTCGACCGCGACGGAGAAGGAAGCGCTCACCGGAGCGCAGAAGTCGGCGGTGCTCTGCATGTCGCTCGGCACCGACGTGGCGTCGAAGGTCATGCAGCTGCTGCAGCCCGAGCAGGTCGAGGCCGTCTCCCGCGAAATCGCGGCGATGCCGATGGCGGACACCCGCACGGTCGAGGGGGTGCTGCTCGAGTACCGGCAGGTCGCCCGGGCGGTGCAGTCCCTCTCGGAGGGTGGTCTGCTCCGCGCCAGCGAAATCCTCGAACAATCCTTCGGAGCCCACAAGGCCAGGCAGATTCTCGACAAGATCAAGGAGCAGCTCACTGACACCGGCCTCAGGAAGCTGAAGAAGGCCGCGCCGGAAGTGCTGCTCTCGGTGCTTCGGGGCGAGCACCCGCAGACCCTGGCGCTGATTCTCGCCCATCTCGACAGCAAGCAGGCGGCGACGGTCATCGAGGTCATGGACAACGAGCTGGCGAGCGATGTGCTCTACCGCGTCGCGCGGATGGAGAAGGTCGCGCCGGAAATGCTGGCGGTGGTGGAGCAGGGGCTGGCGAGCAAGACGGACCTGACCCTGTCCTCGGAGATGACGGCCTCCGGCGGGCCCGCGGCCGTCGCCAAGGTGCTGACGCTCGCGAGCGGCTCGGTCGAGAAGGCGGTCATCGAGTCGATCACCCAGCGCAGCCACGAACTGGCGCAGCAAATCACCAACCTGATGTTCGCGTTCGAGGACCTCACGACGCTCGACGGCAAGTCGATGCAGCGGATCCTGCGCGATGTCGACAGCAAGGAGCTGGCGCTGGCCCTGAAGGCCGCCAGCGACGAGCTCAAGCAGCACATCATGAAGAACATGTCGGAACGTGCCGCCTCGGCGTTGCAGGAGGAGATGGAATATCTCGGCCCGGTGCGCGTGAAGGACGTCGAGGCGGCGCAGACCCGCATCATTGCCGCGGTGCGCACGCTCGAGGAAGCTGGAGAAATCGTGCTCAGCGGCCGGGGCGGGGACGATGAAGTCATCGCCTGAGTCCGCCGCCAGGAGTCCGGCTGCCGCGCCGGCTGTCGCGAAGTTTTCGCTCTGGCCGCTGCCGGACCTGAGCCGCGCGGCGCACCCGGGGGCATCGCCCCGTACCCCGGAGGAAGAAGGCGCCAGCCGGGAGCAGGAGTCCTACGCCCGCGGGTACGCCGCCGGCCAGGCCGACGCGACCGTCGAGGCGAACCGCACCATCAAGCGCGCCGCGGGGCTGCTGGTCTCGACCGCCGAGGCGCTGGATGCCGCGCGGCTTGGCGTGGTGCGCGAACTGGAAGACAGCGTCTACCTGCTGGCCCTGGCCGTGGCGCGCCACCTCATCGAGCGCGAAGTGACGGCCGATCCGACGATCGTCCGCGATCTCGTGACCCGCGGTCTCGAGGCCTTCCCCGTGGGGTCGAGTGTGGAGATCCATCTGAATCCCGAAGACCTGAACGCGCTCCGCAGCCAGTTCGGGCTGCCGGGGACCGCCGGCCGCGCTGCGGATCTGCAGTGGATCGCGGATGCGGCGATCGAGCGTGGTGGCTGCACCCTCGAGACGCCGCATCGCGTCGTCGACGGCCGGGTCGACCTCGCACTCGGTGATCTCTACCAGCGGTTGCGCGATGACTGATCCCGTCGTCAGTCCTGGTCTCACCTTGAGCCTCCGGGCGCGTGCCGCCGCCGCGGTCGCCCGGATGGAGGAGTCTCCCCGCTTCGCCGTGCATGGCCGGGTCACTCGAGTCATCGGGCAGGTCGTTGAAGCCTCGTCGCTCGATGTTGCGCTGGGCGAGCTCTGCCGCATCGAGAGTCACGGCCGCCCGCGGGTGACGACGCAGGTCGTCGGCTTCCATGAGCGCGGCGTGCTGCTCATGCCGCTGGGCGACCTCGAAGGCATTCATCCCGGAGCGACGGTCCGTCCGCTGCGCCGGGCGCTCGACGTGCGGGTCGGAGATGGACTGATCGGCCGGGTGGTCGATGGCCTGGGCCGTCCCATGGACGGGCTCGGTCCGGTGGGCCCCACCACCCGCTATCCGCTCTCGGCCGAACCGCCTCACCCGCTCGAACGCACCCGCATCGAGCGCCCGCTCGGGACGGGCGTCCGGGCGATCGACGGACTCATCACCCTGGGACGCGGTCAGCGCATCGGCATCATGGCCGGCTCCGGGGTAGGCAAGAGCGTGCTGCTCGGCATGATCGCCCGCAGGACGACAGCCGACATCAATGTGATCGCGCTGCTGGGTGAGCGCGGCCGCGAGGTGCGCGAGTTCATCGAGCGCGACCTGGGTCCCGAGGGTCTCCGGCGGTCGGTGGTCATCGTCGCCACGAGCGACCAGCCCGCGGTCGTGCGGGCCACTGGCGCCCATGTGGCCACCGCCGTGGCGGAGTACTTCCGCGATGCCGGCAAGGACGTGCTGCTGATGATGGACTCGGTGACCCGGGTATGCATGGCATGGCGTGAGATGGGGCTCTCGGTCGGCGAGCCGCCCACGACCAAGGGCTACCCGCCGTCGGTCTTCGCACACCTGCCGCGGCTGCTGGAGCGCGCCGGCACGGGGAAGCGGGGCAGCATCACCGGCCTCTACACCGTTCTCGTGGAGGGCGACGACTTCAACGAGCCGGTCGCCGACGCGGCGCGATCGATCCTCGATGGACACATCGTGCTCACCAGGAAGCTGGCGGCGCAGAAGCACTTCCCGTCGATCGACGTGCTCGACAGCGTGAGCCGCGTCCGTGACGTGGTGATTTCCGCGGATCACCTCAGCGCCGCCAACATCTTTCTCCGGCTCGAGGCAGCATACCGGTCCAATGAGGATCTGATCGCGGTCGGTGCCTACAAGTCAGGCGCGGACCGCCTGGTGGACGCCTCGATCACGCTGCGGGAGGACATTCTGCAGTTCCTCCGTCAGCGGGCGGAGGACGGCTCCAGCTTCGAAGAGACCCGTCTCCGGCTTGCCGCCCTCACGCAGCGAGCCACAGCACTGCAGGGAGGCAAGCCCTCATGAAGCGATTCGCGTTCCGGCTTGAACGATTGTTGCAGCTCCGTGAGGCGTCGGAGAAGGAACGGGCGCGCGAACTGGGGCAGGCGAGCCGCGAGGAGGAGCGGCGCAGAGCCGCTGTGCTCGAAAGCGAGGCGCGCCTGATCGAAGCCCGGGCCCAATTCAAGACGACTCCGCGTGAGCTCTCGCAGGCAGGGACCCTGCAGAATCTCGAGCTGACGATGGAGTCACTCTCCGCGAATGTCCGGCAGCTCAGCGAGACCCATGAGCAGAGCCTCGAGCGACTGGAGGCGGAGCGGCATCAGTTCGAGCAGGCGCGGATGGCGCGCCGGGTGATCGAACGCCTGCGCGAGCACCGCAGGGTCGCGTGGGGCGAGGAACACTCACGCTATGAGCAGCGTGTAAGTGATGAAACCGCGCGGCAACGGTCGCAACCCCGCCAGGGAGAAGACCAGTGAAGCAGCTGATGATCTACCCGGTGCTGGCCTTCCTCCTGTCACTTGGCGGAAGCACGGCCTATCTGGTCAAGACTCACAAGCCGGCGCCGGTAGCGAGCGAGTCGCTCCATCCGCAACGAGACGCGACGGCGAAAGACTCAACGGCCGCGGATTCGCTCAAGCAGGCGATGGCGGGACGAGACTCCTCCGCAAAGCCGGATTCCATCCGAGCCGACTCCGGTCATGGTGCGGCGAGGCCGGACTCCATGCCCGGGCGCGCTCAGGGGGTTCAGGCCGTCCCCGCGACTGGTCCCCAGATCCCGGTCCGTCCTGCCGCTGCGGCGGTCGATCCCGCCGCCAAGTCGGCCGCATACAAGCAGGTCGCCCGCGTACTCTCCGCGATGAAGCCCGTGGAGGCCGCCAAAGTGCTGGCGTTCCTCTCGGACGAGGAGGTCGAGGGGCTGCTTCGCGCCGTCGGTCCCCGTCAGGCAGCGGACTTTCTCACCAACATTCCGAAGGAACGCGCCGCCGGGCTCAGCCGGAGGCTTCTCGCTCCCAAGGGGCAGAGCCGGTGACCACCCCGATCGCACTCCTGCTGCCCGTCACCGGCGCCGAGCCTTCGCCGCCGCCCACGGCGGTGGAGGATCCGGCGCTCTTCACCGCGGTGTTGGTGGCCGCGCTGCAGTCGGCGATGGGGCAGGGGCCGGCGGCGCCGGCCCCCGTGAACGCCGTCACGCCCACTGTGAATCCGGAGAATGAAGGGCCGGAGGCGGATGCCCAGGGTGGGCAACTGGAGAGCGACGGCTCGGCGGTGAGCGGGCATCCGGAGTCCACCGGGACTGCGTCGGCCCTCGCCATTGGGCGAGCCTCAACGAGGAGTACCGAGGGAGCCCCAGACGGAAACGCTCGGGCCAGCAGAGCCGAGGTGAGCATGGTCTCGTCCGATGCGGCGGTGGCAGACTCGACCGTGTCGTTTGACAGCGGCGTTCCAGCTGTGACTCGTGACGCTTCCGCCCGTGGGGAAGAGCCCGGTGCGCCGACTCGGAACGAGCCATCCACGGCCGGCCTGCCACATCGTGGTGCCAATGGGCCGTCGGTCCCGGCAGGCGAAGTGGCTATTGCCGCGCCCGCTAGGAGAGATGTGGCGCCACTGCTGCCACGGTCAGAACGGCGGCCAGTCGCTGAGGTGGCCGACGGGCGTTCCATGCCTCACTTGGAGGCCGCCAGTACGGGCAGTGGAGCCTCCGACCGCACCTCGGTGACGCTTGGGATAACCGTACATCGTCCGGAGCCGGCCCCGCCGGTGCCATCCGCACAACCGAACGATGCTGATGCCTCGGGCGTGAGTCGCTCCGGTGATCACTCGCCAGCGCCGCAGGAGAGCGCCGGTCCCTCAATGCAGCAGAGCGAGAGAGGGTCCCGCCATGTCTCAGGGGACGACCATGCGGCCGTCCGTCCGCTGGCTCTGTATCAGCAGTCTGCGCCCTCGATGCCGCCCTCGAGGGCTGCGTCCTCAGGGGAGGTGCCTGACGACACAGTGCACCGCGCCGTTGATATGCCTCCTGTGGAGCGCGCCGCAGCACCTGCGGACGCTGGCAGCCCGGCATGGCTGAGCGCTCCGGTGGGACCCGCCACTCGCGATGGGGCGGAGGCCGCCTCGCGGGCTAACCTGACTGCCTACCATGGGCCTGACGTGTATGCCGGTCCCGGCAGGCTCCCCTCCAGTGCCGCAGCAGAGGA
>DAINRP010000010.1:5512-30229 GCA_036741755.1 Gemmatimonadales bacterium | reverse complement strand
CGGGGAACTGGGTGCGGATCAGGTGGGTGAGTGCGAGCGCCACCTTCTTGGCCGGCGTGAACCGGTCCTCGCCGTACAGGATCATCGAGTGGGAGCAGTCGAGCATCAGCACCGTCGCCGCCGATGACCGGTACTCCGACTGATTGACCATCAGGTCCCCGTAGTCCAGCTCCAGCGGGACCTTGAGCCCCCCCCGCGCCAGGGCACGGGTCAGCGTGCCGGGCACATCCAGATTCATCGCGTCACCGAACTCGTACTGCTTGCTCGCGGCCTCGGCCTCCACGCCGGTGGCGAGGTGCGGCGTGTCGTGTGCGCCGGCGCTGGCCTTGCCCACGGTGCCGAGCAGCTGCTTCAGGAGCTTGAAGCCGAGGAAGTCGGCACCCTTCTCGGTCAGGGAGAACTGCACCTGCTGCGCGGCGGAACGGGCCTGGCCATTGGGCCCGAAGACCGAGGTGTAGCCCGCGGGCATCTGCGGTGCTTCGGCCAGGTTGAGGAATCCGGACTCGCGCAGCCGCTCCACGATCTGGTCGAGCAGCTGGGCCAGCTGCTGCCCGATCTCCGCATCCTTGGCGTCGTCGCCGGTGGATTCGCCGCGGAGCAGTTTCATCATGTCCGGCGTGAGCTGACCCGACTGCATGAGCGCCTTGAGAATCGCTTCGCGCAGCGACTCAAGCGAGCGGTCGCCCCCCTGGTCTTCACCCCACCAGTTGTCTCCCGCGAACCCGGACTGCAGCAGGAAATCCCCCAGCTGGTCCAGCAGCGCCTGGAGATTCACCGACTCGGCGAGGCCCGGGACATACTTCGAATAGGTGGTTGAGCGCATTCGGTCGCCGACAGACGGAAGGGGACGGAAACCCGTCACATGAGACTCGGAACTCGGTACTCGGAACTTGCAACCACTGCCCGCTCTTTCGTAACCCCTTCCCCCATTCCCGGTTCCCTTCTTACCCTTCCCCTGTGCCTCTGCCCGCCCGCAACCCCTTCCACGCCCTCCGGCACCGGAACTTCCGGCTCTTCTTCACCGGTCAGTTTGTTTCGCTCGTCGGGACCTGGATGCAGGTGGTGGCGCAGGGATGGCTGGTCCTCGAGCTCAGCAACTCCGCCTTTCTCGTGGGGCTGGTCACTTCGCTCGAGTCGCTGCCGATACTTCTGCTGACGCTGTACGGGGGCGTCCTGGCGGACCGGGTAGACAAGCGGAAGGCGATTCTGCTGCTGCAGACGGGGATGCTCCTCGAATCACTCGCGCTGACGGTGTTGACCGCGACCCACCACATCACTGTCGGCTGGGTCATGGTGCTCGCGCCGATCCTCGGGATCTGTACCGCGTTCGAAGTCCCCATCCGGCAGGCCTTCATGATGGAGATGGTCGGTCGCGAGGACCTGGTCAACGCGATTGCCCTCAATTCCTCGATTTTCAACCTCACCCGGATCATTGGGCCGGTGGTAGCCGGCGGCCTGATTGCGGGGCTCGGCACCACCGCCTGTTTCGCGGCCAATACGGTGAGCTTCCTCGCGGTCATCGCCGCGTTCCTGAGCATGCGGCCGCCGTTTCCCGGTGCGCTCACGACCTTCAGCAGCGAGCAGCCGACTTTCCAGGACGGTATGCGTTACGCCATGGGGGATGGAGAGCCGCGGGCCCTGCTGCTGCTCGCCGCGACGCTGAGCGTCTTCGGACTCGGGGCGAGTCTCGCCATGCTCCCGGTCTATGCCCGTGAGGTGCTGAAGCTTGGGGCCGACGGATACGGTGGCATGATGGCGGCCGTGGGCGTCGGCGCGGCCTCGGGGGCCATCGCGATGGCGGCCTTCGGGCACCGGGTTGATCGCCGGAAGCTCATCAGCGGCGCGGCGCTGCTCTTTGCCGTGAGCATCGGCGCCTCGGTGATTCACGGGTCGTTCATTCTTGCGCTGTGCGGGCTGGCCGTCGCCGGCTTCGGGACCGTGCTCGCCGCCATCAGCACCAACACTCTGCTGCAGACCGAAGCCCCGGATCATCTCCGCGGCCGGGTGATGGGCTTCTATTCGTTCGTGGTCCTCGGACTCGCCCCGCTGGGATCGCTGCAGGCGGGCTGGGTCTCGGAGCACTTCGGAGTGCAGACCAGCTTCGTGATCGGCGCGGTGATCTGCACCGTTGCTGTCCTGCTCATCGGCCCGCACCGGCGCATCGGCTTGCCCAAAGCCGCTCCCGCACCGTAACGTCTTCCTGGATGGCCGACCTCTCGCCCCCGCGACCGATGCTCATCACGATTTCACGGCAGTTTGGCGCCGGCGGTTCCGAAGTGGCGCGCCTCGTGGCCGACCGGCTGGGGTGGAGTGTGGTCGACAACGAGATCATCGACCGGGTTGCCCGGCGGGCGGGGCTCACACCCGAGGTCGTCGCCGAGCAGGATGAGCGGGTGCCGGGGTTTGTCGAGCGGCTCGGCCGCGCGCTCGCGGCCTCGTCGCAGGAGTACGCCGTCCCCGAACTCGGCATCGCGGTACGCACCGAGGGTCCCAGCCTGGTGCGATTGACGGAGCTGGTCGTGCAGGAGGTGGCGTCGGAAGGGAAGGTGGTGCTGGTCGGGCGCGCGGCGCCGGCGGTGCTCGGCACCGCGATCAGCGCGCTGCACATAAAGCTGGTCGCGCCCCGGCCCTTCCGGATTCAGCTGGCGCAGAAGGCCGAGCAGCTGAATGCCCGGGACGCGGAGCGGCTGATGGATCACACCGACGCCCAGCGCGCCCGCTACCACCGAGAGCATTATGGTCGCGACTGGGATGACCCGAGCCACTTCCACATGCTGCTCAACACCGGGCTGCTCGGACTCGAGGGCGCGACGGAAGTGATCGTCACCCAGGCCCATGCGATGGGCTGGTAGCGCGGAGCTTCACGCACTCGGAACCCGGAACTCTCTCACCCGAGGTTCAGCCCCTTCCCGTAGCCCCCCATCGGATCTTTCCGTTCCGGCTTGGCGCGCACATAGCCGAGTTCCTCCGAACGGCTGATCCGCTTTTCGGCGGCGAGCGACTCCAGGATCAGCTCGCAGGCCGCCACCAGGACGGGGGTGTTGTCGCGCGCCGACAGGCCGCCAGCGACCGCGGCGTCCACCAGGCCGGGCACGACGCCGAAGCCCTTCAGGCAGAGGTCGCTGCGCTCGTCCCCCTGCACCTTGAGCGCGCCGCCTCCGTCGAACCAGCGGACGACGTTGTCGAGGCCCACGTCCCCCATCCGCTCTTCGACCGTGCTCCCGGCTGCTCGCCGGATGAGTTCCTTCGCGATCACCTCGCCGCCCTGCAACTCCCCCTCGTACTCCAGCTCGAGCTTGCCGGTGATTGAGGGCAGCGACGCGTAGATGTCGCTTACCCGGGGGACCACCAGCGGTTCGCGATTCTTGAGCGAGCGCCGCTCGGCATTGGAGACCGCGTGCTCGAGCAGACTGATCGGCAGCCGCTGGCTGACCCCCGACCGCCTGTCGACCCGCTTGTCTTCGCGCGCCTCGAAGGCCACCCGCTCCACCAGCTCCAGCATGAACTCAGGGATCTCGACCGGCCGGGAGCCGCGGGAAGTCCAGGCCTCCTGCGCCGTGATGGTCATGCCGAGTTCGACGGAGCGGGGATAGTGGGTGAGGATCTCCGAGCCGATCCGGTCCTTGAGCGGCGTGATGATCTTGCCGCGCGCGGTGTAGTCCTCCGGATTGGCGGTGAAGGCGAGCATGACGTCCAGCGGCAGCCGCACCGGGTAGCCTTTGATCTGGACGTCGCCCTCCTGCATGATGTTGAACAGGCCCACCTGCACCTTGCCCGAGAGGTCGGGCAGTTCGTTGATCGCGAAGATCCCGCGATTGGCCCGCGGCAGCAGCCCGAAGTGCATCGTGAGTTCGTCGGAGAGCAGGTGCCCTCCCCGGGCCGCACGAATCGGATCGACATCCCCGATCAGGTCGGCCACCGTCACGTCCGGCGTCGCCAGCTTTTCGATGTAGCGCTGATCCCTCGGGAGCCACGCGATCGGGGTCGCATCGCCCATCTCGAGAAGCCGCTCGCGAGCGTATTTCGAGATCGGCGCGAAGGGATCGTCGTTCACCTCGCTCCCCGCCACAATGGGGATCCGGTCGTCGAGGAAGCGGGTCAGCTGTCGCAGGATCCGGCTCTTCGCCTGGCCGCGCAGGCCCAGCAGGATGAAGTGATGCCGGGCGAGGACCGCGTTGGTCAGCTGCGGAAGAATCGTGTCCTCGTAGCCGACGATGCCGGGAAAGAGCGGTTCGTCGGATTCGAGTGCCCGGAGCAGGTTGCTACGAAGTTCATCGCGCACCGTGCGGCCGCGGAGCGGCGCGTCGGCCCACGGAGAACGCTTGAGGTCGGCGAGAGTCTGGGGGAGGCTGGTCATGCTGGATGATAGGTCGAGGGCGGAAGCGGGAACAGGGGATGCCTGCGGCGTGCAGAGCCGTCATCGCGGTTGTCGTACCCTGTCGCGGGTCCACCGTTCCCTCGGCGCCCGAAGCCGTTCAGAACGGTGGTAACCACACCGCGGTCTGATCCACGTTCGCATTGCGGCGGAGGGGGTGAATACCCAGCCGGGCGCCGGGGTGGGCTCGATAGCCCACCGGAATCCAGGACTTCCTTCCCGATCGCAACCGGCGAGGGGAGCCTGACAGAGTCGGCAAAATGAAGAAATTGTAACCTGCCTGATTGCTTGACAATTCGCCTCTGCTTGGTAACTTGACCGCGGTTTTTTCGGGCCTCGGCGAAGGCCCGGCCAGCCGATTCTGCCTGTTCACCACCAATTGTCCTGAGGAATCCCGATGAAGAAGTACATGGTTCTGTGCGCCGTGCTCATGTTGGCGGCTTGTGGCAAGAAGGTCGAGGCCGCTCCGGCCGCGGACACCACCACCGTCACGCCGGCCGCCACCGATTCGATGGCGATGCCGGATTCCACGATGGCGCGCGACACCACCCACAAGATGTAATTCGGCTCACGCCGACGGGGTGAATGAGAGGGCCGCCTTCGAGCGGCCCTCTTTGTTTACGCCGAGATGGCGCGGATCGCAGCAGGGAGCGCGATCGTATGGCGGACGGTGGGAGCCCAGCCGAGGGTGGTGCGGGCGGCTGCAGGCTATGCCGAGGGTGCAGAGGTCGGACGAGCGGGCGAGGGCAGTGACCGGGTCGCCCGCGTGCTGCAGTCGTGCGAGAATGTGCCGGCCGAGGAGGCCGGTTCCATCGGTGAGAAGGATCAATCGTGCAGACTCGCGGTGTCGAACGGCAGAGCGACCACGGAGGCCTCGTGTCCTGCGGCGGTCACCATGTTGCCCACCGCGACTTCCCGGCGGAGCACCGCGAGTCCCGCAGTCACCTGGGGGAGCACCAGCAGCGAGCCGATCGTGCCGACGGACTCACCATCCTGGCCGATGACGGTGTCCCCGCTGAGGTCCGGCACTCCGGACCAGATCAGCCCGCGGAGTTCCCGATTGGTGTGCCCGCGGAAGTGCAGCCGGGCGACGGTCTCCTGACCGGTATAACAGCCCTTGGTGTAGGAGAGACCCTGGATATCGTCGTAGCGGACTTCCTGGGGCAGGGTCTTGTCCTGGATCTCGGCGCCGAGGCGCGGCCAGCCGGAGAGAATGCGCGCGGCCTCGAGATCGTCCAGGTCCCCCGGCAGTGCGCCGGCATTGCCCAGCGCGCGCTCGGTCTGATCGATGAGCGCGGAGTTGCCGATGAGCACGGCACGGAACGGCGCCACCGCGTGCGGCCGCGCGAGTATGGATTCGTCGCCCTTTACCCCTTGCAGCATGGCGCGGCTGTCGCCATCCGGCACGGCGAGCCCGGCGGCGGCCAGTGAGACGATGGCCAGATCGCCACAGAGCCACAGCGCTTCCCGGCCTTCGCTCAGATCGTTCACCAACGCCATCCGTGCGGGCATCGAGCGCCGCAGCACGCCGAGGGTGGACTGGTGCGCCGCAGGATCGCCGATCAGGAGCAGCCGTTGAGGGCTCACCCGCACGACCCACATGTCGGCGATGATCATGCCCTTCGGGGTCAGCGTCGCGCTGTAGACGAACGACCCGTCACCCGGTTTGACCAGATCATTGGTCAGCACCCCCTGCAGGCAGGCGAGCGCCCCCGGCCCCTGCACCTCGATGACGGAGACCGGTGCGCGGATCATCACGGCCCCATGCCGCAATCTGCTGAGGCGGGCGCTATCGATGGCGATCGGCGAAAGCATCATGACGTCCATGGCAAGTCGCGCGGGTGATACCCGCTCAGGTTGGGCCACACCAGCTCCGCGCCGACCAGTTCGTCCGCTGGGTGGGAGGTTGCGATCATGGCACAGCGGATCCCGGCGGCATGCGCCGCCGTCAATCCGGGGAGGGAGTCTTCGATCACCATGCACGACTCGGCGGGAAGGTTCAGCTGCTCGCGCGCCCGCCGGTAGCCCTGCGGGTCCGGCTTGCACGCGTCCACGTCTTCAGCGGCCACCATGCACTCGAAGTGTTGCCGGAGTCCCGCTTCGTGGAGGACCAGATCGATCTCGCGCCGCAGCGCGCCGGAGACGACCGCGAGCCGGTATCCCTCCGTGGCCGCGGCGCGGATGAACTCCGCCGACCCGGGCACCAGCTGCATGGATGCCCGGATGGCCCGCTCGTAGAGTACCGCCTTCCGCTCGATCGCCTCGTGAATCAGCCCGGCACTCGGCTCGCGGCCCATCCGCTGGAAGGTGAACCGGAAGCACTCGCGGTCGTCGAAGCCAAGGTAGTCCCGATAGTAGCCTTCGCGGTCCAGCGCGAAGCCGTACGTCGCGAGGGTGGCGATGAGCGCTTCACAGTGCTGCGGTTCGTCGTCAACGATGACGCCGTTGAAGTCAAAGAGGATCGCACGGGGCATGGGGTGATAAGATAGCGAGAGTTGGTGACGAGTGCGGAGTGATGCCCCCACGCATCCTCGGCATTCAGCGGTTCACTCCCGCTTCGCAACCTCTGCGTACACCCCTCCCGCCGCATAGGACCAGTCCAGCAGTTCGACCGGATGCGCGACATGGATCGGGAGCCCCGCTGCCCGCAGGCCGCCACCGATCTGCATCAGACAGCCGGGATTCCCGGTGGCGACAATCTCCGGCGGCGGGGACGCCTCCCTGAAGCTGCTGATCTTGGCGTCGAGCACGGCGCGGGACATCTCGGGCTGGAGCATGGAGTAGATGCCGGCGCTGCCGCAGCAGCGGTCCGAGCCGGGCAGCAGCCGGAGCCGGAGCCCCGGGATGGCCCGGAGCACGGCCAGCGGCGCCTCGTGCACCCGCTGCGCATGCTGCAGGTGGCAGGGAGCGTCATATGCCACGTCGAGGTCCAGCGCCCCGCCGGCACGCGGTCCCCGGTCGGCGAGCAGTTCGGTCACGTCCCGCACCTTCGAGCTGAACGCTGCGGCGGCTTCGCCGCCGACGAGATGGCCGTAGTCCTTGAGCAGCGCCCCGCACCCCGCGCTGTTGAGCACGATGAAATCGGCCGGGCTGGCGAAGGCCGCCAGGTTCTGTCGGGCCAGCGCCTGCGCTCCCACGCGATCGCCGGCGTGCTCGTGCAGCGCGCCACAGCAGGCCTGACCCCCGGCCTCAACCACGCGATAGCCGTTGACTTCGAGGGTCCGGCGGGTGGCCTCGTGCACATGACCGAAGAGCGCGTCCATCACGCAACCGCGGAAGAGCGCAACCGTGGGGCCGGCCTGGTGCGCCAACGCATGCGTTGGCGCGCCCTGCTGGCCCGGCCGCGTCGCGGCCACCATCGCCATCCCGAATCCCGCGCGGGAACCGCCTGCGAGCCGGTCGGCGATGCCCAGTTGACGGAGCAGACGCGCGCCGCCGAACAGGGTTCTCCAGAGCCAGGTCCGCCGAAACACCGCCAGGATTCCCCTCGCCGATGCGGAGAGGCCCCGCTCTCGCACCAGCAGCGCTCGCGCGGCCTCGAGTCCGCGGCCGTACCCGACGCCGGAGGGGCACACCGGCTCACAGCCGCGACAGCCCAGGCAGGCGTCCAGATGCTGCAGGAGGCCGGCGTCCGTCGGCCGCAATTCGCCCCGCTCCAGCGCCCGCATGAGCACGATGCGCCCGCGCGGGCTGTCGGCCTCGTCACCGGTGGCGAGATAGGTTGGGCAGGCGGGGAGACAGAAGCCGCAGTGAACGCAGGGATCGAGCGAGGCGAATGGCGAAGGTGCAGCCGTCACGCGGTTCCCTCCAGCGCCACGGCGATCAGTCCCTTCGGATCGAAGCTCTCGCGGAGCCGCCCCACCAGCTGACCCACACCCTCGCGGTAGGCGCCGAAGTGTCCCACGACGCGCCGGGTTGCCCATGGTGCCCGCTCGAGCGTGACCGGCACCTCGCGCTCGGCGGCGCGGTGCCGCAAGGTGCGCAGGCCATCGGTCGTCGCCTCGCCGGCCCAGCGGATCGCTCCCGTGCCCAGCCCGGCCGAAAGCAATCCGTCATCGAGGAGTTCGGTGATGAGATCGGTGAGGTCGTCGATCCCATCGAGCAGCGCACCAAGCCGGATCGAGACCGGGCCGCCGAGCGGTGCGCGCGCCACCAGACTCCAGAAGGCGAGGGCGCGCTCGGCGGGGAGCCGCTCCCACTCGAGGCTGGTCTCGGCGACGAGGCGCGCCGCTTCGGTCTCGACACCATCCACCGTGCCGACGATCCGCGCGGCGAGCGTCCACTCCGGCAGGGCAGCGAGCGCGGGAGACAGCAGTTCCAGGCTCACGAGCCCGATCTGCGCCTGCACGGCCCGGTATCCCGCGCCGCTGAGGGCGTGGCGCCCACCGCGCGCGACCAGGGTGATGTCCGCCTCAGGCTGCGCCCGGAGTCGCAGGTGCAGCTCGGTGATCACGCCGAACCCGCCGAAGCCGCCGACATGGAGCTTGGTGAGATCGTACCCCGCGACATTCTTCACCACCCGCCCGCCCGCGTCGACCAGTCGTCCATCGGCGGTCGCGACCGTGCAGCCGAGTACGTGGTCCCGCACGGGACCGTAGCCATGGCGGAGCGGGCCGGCGGCGCCCGTCGCCACGACCGAGCCGATCGTCCGGTCCGGCCGGCCCGGCGGATCGAGGGCCAGCCAGAGCCGATGCGCCTGCAATTCGGCGCGGAGCACGTCGAGGGTCAGGCCCGCCTGCACCGTTGCGACCAGGTCGTCGGGACTCACCCGCACCACCCGGTCGATCCCGCGGGTGCTGAGCGCCAGGTCCGCCGGCGCATCCGGCGCCAGCCAGCTGCCGCGGCCCTCCAGCCGGAACCGCCACCCTTCCTGCTGCGCCGCCTGACACACCAGCGCGAGGGCATCGTCGCTCTCGGGGACCGCGCGCGGCAGCCCGCGCGGATCGCGTTCGACACCCTCCGGTCCGAGCAGGGTGCGGAGCCGGTCGAAGATGGCCTCGCTCATGCCACGCCTCCATGCCGCCATTCGCGGCAGGTGTGCAGCGGGAAGACCTTGCCCGGATTGGCCCGGGCGTCGGGGTCGAAGGCGCGACGCACCTCGCACATCTGGTCGAGGGAGGGCGGGTCGAACGCCTTCGGCATGTATTCCATCTTGTCGCTGCCGACGCCATGCTCGCCGGTGATGCTCCCGCCAGCGGCGAGGCACGCCTCCATGATTTCCCGGCTGGCCTGCTGGACCCGCTCGTACTGCCCGGGGTCGCGCCGGTCGAAGCTGATGCATGGATGCAGATTCCCGTCTCCCGCGTGAAAGACGTTGCTGATCTGCAGGCCGAGCCGGTCGCGGATCTCCGCAATCGCGTCGAGGATGGCCGGCAGCACCGAGCGCGGGACGACGGCATCCTGCACCGCGAGATCGGGGGCGATCCGCCCTAGTGCTCCGAACGCCTTCTTCCGTCCCTGCCACAGTCGCGCCCGTTCGGCAGCGGAGGTGGCGCTCTTCACCTCGCGCGCCGAGTGGGTCCGGAGGAGTCGCTCGACCACCGCGCCATCGGCCGCGACGGCCTCCGGCGAGCCGTCGAGTTCCACCAGCAGCACCGCCGCCGAATCGGTGCGCGCGCCCGTGGCGTAGATCGACGCCTCGACCGCCCGCACGCACGATTGATCCATCATCTCGAGCGCGGCGGGGACCACCCCAGAGGCGATGATGGCGGACACCGCTTCGCTCGCGGCGCGGAGCGCCATGAAATCGGCGAAGATCGTCCGGATCATCCGCGGGATCGGTTCCAGCCGCACCGTGATCTCTACGGCGACGCCGAACATTCCCTCGCTGCCGACGAAGAGTCCGACCAGGTCAGGGCCCCACGCCTCGCCCTGGGGGGAACCGAGCCGCATCAGCCGCCCGTCGGGGAGCACGATCTGGAGCGCGGTGACATGATTGGTCGTGACGCCGTACTTGAGGCAATGCGGACCGCCCGCATTCTCGGCGACGTTGCCGCCGATCGTGCAGGCGCTCTGGCTCGAGGGATCGGGTACATAATGGAGACCGAACGGCGCGACGGCCTCGGACAGCTTCGCGTTGATCACGCCGGGCTGTACCACCGCGCGCCGCGCCTTCGGATCGACCGTCAGAATGCGGTTCATGCGGGTGAGGGTCACCAGGACGGTCGTCGCTTCGGCGAGCGCGCCGCCAGACAGCCCCGTTCCGGCGCCCCGCGCCACGAAGGGGATCTGCAGCAGGTGGAGGAGGCGGAGCACCGCCGCCACCTCGTCCGTGTCGCCGGGGAGGACGACGATCCCCGGCACCGACTCGTGGGTCGGCAGGCCGTCAGCGGCGTAGGTGGCCAGCTCGGCGGCGCGGTGCCGGACCCAGCGCGGGCCGACGATCCGCCCCAGTGCATCGGCCAGGTCAGGCGTCATGTTCCGGTGAGGATGTCGTGCCCATGGTGGCCCTTGCCATTGGAACGGGCGCGGACATGGACTTCCGCGTTGGCTCTGGCCTGGCGGACCGCCGCGGGCAGCACGGCAAGCAGGGTCGTGGCGCGTTCCCGCGTGGAGCGCAGGGCAAGCAACCGCGCCCTGGTTTCCAGGTCGGTCTCGATCAGTGCCGCGGCCTCGAAGGAGAACAGCTCCTCGTCTTGCGACCAGGGTGGATGCTCTCCGGGGCGGTCCGCGAGCACGCCGAGTGCGTCGCGAAGTTCGTCGGCGAGACGCTGCAGCTCCGCTCGCTCCGTCGGCAGGGGAGCGGTGCCCGGCGCATCATCGAACTGCTCGACCGCTGCCATCAGATACGGTGTTCCCGCATCGAGCAGGCTCCGGATGCCGAAGCGCCGCTGGCCCACTACCACGATGGCGGAGCGACCGTCCTCGAGCGGCTGAGCCGCTCGAATGAGCGCCACGCACCCGAGCGTGCCGGGGCGCGGCTGCGACTCCGCCGTAATGCCGAAACGCTGGTCGCCCGCGAGGCAGTCCGCCAGCATCTGCCGGTAGCGTGGCTCGAAGATGTGCAGGGGCAGCGCTTCGCCGGGCAGGAGGACGAGGTTCAGGGGGAAGATGGGGAGGCGGGCGGGCATGAATTCAATCTAGGGGGAAGGCGGGAACGCCGGGAAGGGAAAGAAAAGGGAAGAGGGAAGATCAGTTCCTCTTCCCTCTTCCCTCTTTCCTCGATCGCCGGCGCCTGCCTGCTGACGGTGCGGACTAGGCCGCTACCCAGAATCCCTTGAGTCCTTTGACGTCCGGCGACTCGCGCAGCTTCTCGAAGGCACGCTCGCGGATCTGCCGGATACGCTCGCGGGTCACGCCGAGCAGCTCGCCGATCTTTTCGAGTGTGAGCGCCTCGCTGCCCTCCTCGAGCCCGTAGTAGAGATAGAGAATCTTCCGCTCCCGCGGCGTGAGGTAGCGGGTGAAGATCCGGTCGATGAACTCGCGCATCAGCGTGGCGTCGGTGCGCTCCTCGATTTCGCCGCTCTGGGTCCCGGCGAAACGCTCACCCATCGTGCCGCTGGTCTTGTCACTCCGCTCCACTGGGGCATCGAGCGACAGCTCCGCGGAGGTCATGCGGCGGGCGGAACGGATATTGTCGACGGAGTCGTTGAGCGCGGTGGCGATTTCCTCGTCGGTCGGCTCGCGGCCGAGTTCCTGGGAGAGGAACGTCTCGGCGCGGGACATCTTGATCAGGGCCGAGTTCTGATTGAGCGGGATGCGGACGCTGCGGGTCTGTTCCGCGAGCGCCTTGAGCACCGCCTGCCGCACCCACCAGACCGCGTACGAGATGAACTTCACGCCATGTTCCGGATCGAACTTGCGGACCGCCTTCAGCAGCCCCTCGTTGCCGATGGCGACGAGTTCCGAGAGATCGAGACCGTGACCCTGGTATTTCTTGACGTAGGAAATGACGAAGCGGAGGTTCGCCGTCACCAGGCGCTCCGCCGCTCGCTCATCCCCTTTCAGCGCCAGCCGGGCCAGCCGCTTTTCCTCGGCCGGGTCGGTGATCATGGGGAGTTTCTGGATGTCCCGCAGATACTGGTCGAAGGACCCAGTGGCTGTGGGACGGAAAAAGGCGCTGGCCCGGCCATCATGCGACGCTGCCATGAATGCTCCGCGAGGCTTGCCCAACTGGTTGTCTGTTGAGGAGCGGTCGTGCAGGGGGTGACCGCCGAGAGGTGTGCGAATATAGGACGCGACAAAAAACTGGTCAAGCAGAAAATGATTTCCACATCACAAATCGTTTACCAGCATCCCGTTGCGGCGTTTGTCCACGCCGGGCCGCCGACTTCGGTCCCCTACTACTTGGAAGGCGATAGCCAAGTTATTGCAGGTATGCAGCTTACGGCGTGTTTGTATGGGGAAATCGGAGGAAAAGACCGGTGGAAATGTGGATCACGCCAACCCCACCACCGCCGAGGCGAGCATCTCATGGGTGACCGGGACGGTCCATTCGCCTTCGCCTTCGCCTTCGTGCATGGCGCCCAGCGCGATCGGCAGCGCCAGCCGCACCTGCCCCTCGCGGTTCTTCTTGTCATGCAGCATCGCCTCGAGTACCCGGGCCACCTGCACGGAGCCACCGGTTCGCACTGGAAGCCCGAGTGCCCTGACTACGCCGAGTACTCGCTCGGCGAGACCGGCAGTGGCGAGGCCCATCCGCTCGGCAATCCGGCACTCGGCAATCAACCCGAGGCCGACCGCTTCGCCGTGTGGGAGCCGGTAGCGCGACTCCTGCTCCAGGCCGTGAGCGATGGTGTGCCCCGCGTTCAGTGTGGCCCGGATGCCGCCCTCACGCTCGTCCTGGCTGACCACCGCCGCCTTGATCTCGACGCTCCGATGGATCAGATGGGTGAGCGTATCGAGCTCGCGCGCGAGCAGCTTGCGGGCGTTGGCCTCGATCCAGCCGAAATAGCTCGCGTCCGCGATCAGGCCGTGCTTGACGGCTTCCGCGAGCCCTGAGCGATACACCCGGTCGGGCAGGGAGAGCAGAGTCAGCGGATCGGCGACGACGATGGCGGGCGGATGGAATGCGCCGACGAGGTTCTTGCCGAGGGGCGTGTCCACCCCGACCTTGCCGCCCACCGAGGCGTCGAGCATGGCGAGCAGCGTGGTCGGCACCTGCGCGTAGGGCACGCCGCGGAGATAGGTCGCGGCGACGAACCCGGCAAGGTCCCCGACGACGCCGCCGCCAAGCGCTACGACCGCCGCGTGGCGGTCGAGCCCCTGGCTCAGCATTTCGTCCGTCAGGCGAAGCCAGGTCTCCCGGGACTTGCTCGCTTCGCCGGCGGGGAAGGTGAGCCGGGCCTCGCAGCGCAATCGGATGCCGGCGTCGCTGGAGCGGGCGCCGAGGGCGCGCGCTTCCGCCGTGGCGCGGGTCCACTCGTCGTAATACCGGCCCACGACGTCATCCGTGATCAGGACCAGCTTGCGCTTGCCGAGCGGCCCGCTCAGCAGCTCCGGCAGGGAGAGGAGAATGCCTGGCTCGACGCAGACGTCGTACTGCCCGAGCGCATGGTGGACCGGGACGACCGGCATTACCAGGTCACGTCGCCGGCGCCGTCGCGATGATTGGCCAGTCGCGCCAGCGTGAAGAGCAGGTCGGAGAGACGATTCAGGTAGATGACGAAGAGGTCGGGCACTTCGGCTTCATGCGAGAGCTTCACCACACTCCGCTCGGCCCGGCGGCACACCGTTCGGGCGAGGTGGAGCGCGGCGGCCTTCGGGGTTCCGGCGGGAAGGACGAAGGCGGCGAGCGCCGGCAGTTCGCGGTCGGCCTCGTCCATGATCTGCTCGAACACCTCGATCCGCGCGGGGGTGAGTTCCGCCTTCTCGAGCGCCTTGCGCACCTTCTCCGGGTCGGGCGTGGCGAGCTGCCCGCCAAGCGCGAAGAGATCCCGCTGGATGGTCTCCAGCAGGTTATCAAAGAAATGCACCGGCTGGGTGGCCCGGACGACACCCAGGCTGGAGTTGAGTTCGTCGACGTCGCCGTAGGCCCGGACCCGTGAGTGGTCCTTCGGCACGCGCCCGCCGCCGAAGAGTCCGGTCTCACCGGCATCACCGGTCTTGGTGTAGATCTTCATGCGATGAAGGTAAACATGCCCGCGTCGGCGCGCTCCACGAGGTCGAGGCTTCGGCTAGCGCCGCTTCTCGTACAGCAGGACGTCGTCGATTTCTTCTTCCCAGACCGTGCCGGCCACCCGCATCCCGACCTTTTCGGCCACCCGCCGCGCCGGAATGTTGTCGGGCGGGATACTCGAACAGACCCGAACGACACCGGGCTGGGCGAGTGCCCAGTCAACGAGTGCGGCGGTCGCCTCGGTGGCGAAGCCCCGGTGGGCGGCGCCTGGATAGGTCGCATAGCCGATCATCACGGCGCCTTCGGGGTCTGGTGGACCACCGAAGCCGATGGCACCGGTGACCTGCTTCGTGGCCCGGTCGACGGTGAGCCAGGTCCACCAGCCATTGCTCGCCGGATCGGCACGCAGCCGGTCACGAACCAGGGGCAGCACTTCCTCCATCAGCGGCGGCGGGCGGAGCGGTGCAGGGAAGTGGAGTCCGGTGAGGGCGAGAAGGGTGGAGTCGTCCCCGGCGAGCAGTGCGTCGATGGCGCGCGGCTCGAACGGGATCAGGTCGAGGCGGGAAGTCGAGAGCGTCAGCATGGTCCATCCATTTCCGCCGCGGCGACGACGGTGTTTCCGCGGGGTTCGAGTATGACCCAGAGGACGGTGCCGTCCTCGACGTTGACCTGCTCCAGCCAGAGATAATCCCGCTTGAAGGCGAAGCCGCTCACCGGTGCCAGCCGGCGCCAGAAGAGGGGCGGGGTGACGCCGCCGTACGCGCGGGTGAGCCGGTTGCGCCGGTGTTCGAGCAGCGTCGGGCGGAAGACGATCTGCCGCCAGCTGCCGGTCGCGTCCCACACCATGACGATCGCCGCCTGCACCGCGACGCCCCGTCCGGTCCGCAGCCCCTCGCGGAGCGAGACGGCGTAGCGGATCCGTCCGTCGTCCAGCCGGAAGGCCAGCACGTCCGCCGCGTCCTCGTCGCCGAGGCCGTTGATGGCCGTGGGCAGTCCCATCGGGTGACTGAGCGGGCGGTCCCGCGCGGCGAGTGCTCGGGTGAGCAGCGAATCCATCGCCCGCGAGGTCCACGCGAGCAGGCTGTCGGTGAGTGCGTCGGACGGTGGGTCGACCCGCTCGCGATAGTGCGCGTCGGTGCGGCGCAGCCAGTCGCGGGGAGCGAAGAATGCCCCGACCACCGGCCCGCGCATCGTGGGCCCATCGCTGCTCAATTCGTCCACCACCAGCTCGGCCTGGGTGCCGCGCCAGCCGCAGGAGGAGCCGTGCAGCAACACCGACGTCAGACGCACCGGGGTGTGGCCGTCGGGCGATCCGACCAGCATGCCCTGCTGCTGCTGCACCGCGCCTGACACATCTCCCACATCAACGACCACGGTCCTCCGGGTGGCGAGCCACTGCCAGATGTCGCCGCGGCGGTCGTGGTCGGGACGGCTCCGCCGTGCAAGGTCGGCGATCAGCGCCGTGTCGCTCGAGAGCAGGTGGATCTGGCGCCGGGTGCCTTCGCCGACGAAGCTCCCGGCGATGCGGCCGAGGGAGTCGATCCGGGCATCACTCGCCACGGTCGCCGCGTCGAGCGGCGCCGGCGGCCGTTCCGTTGCGAGCCCGTCGATGAGGTTGCCCAGCGTGGCACAGCCGCCCAGGGTGAAGATCAGGGCGATGGCGAACTCGCGGTGTGGAAGGCGCATCAGGGAAATGTCGGCGGGGATGCGGTCCGGCGAAAGAGGGGGACCGGCGCCGGCACGACCGGCGAAACCGAGGAGGCTGCCTCGTGCGGCGGATGCACGGGCCGCGATGACTACCGCTCGAGCGCGGCGAGCATCTCCTCGACGCGGGTGAACTTGAGTCTCGGGCGGCCCCGGGCGGCGCCCAGCTCCTTCTCGAGCGCGTCGAGTCGCTGCCAGCCGGCCCAGTCCACCACCCGTACACCGCGGGAGGCGAGGAGGCGCTCGACCGCGGTCCGGTCAGGCGCCGCTGGCGTGTTGAGCGCGGCGGCAGCGTGATCGGCGAGCAGCAGGTCGGCGCTCTCCACGGCATCCGGCTTGTTGGTGCCGATGACCCCGCTTGGGCCGCGCTTGATCCAGCCCACCGCATACTCCCCGCGCGCCACGATGCTCGGTGCCGTCACGACGCGCCCCCCCTCGTTAGGAATCACCCCCCGCTTCGCGTCGAAGGGCACACCCGGCACGCCGGTGCCCAGGTAGCCGACCGATCGGAAGACCAGACCCGTGGTCACGGTCTCTGTCCTTCCCGTGGCCTCGGCCTTCACCTCGCCGGGCCGGCCCGCCACCAGTCGGTTCTCGCCCAGGACCATGCGCTCCACCCGTCCGTTACCGGTCAGCTCGACGGGGGAGCGCAGGAAACGGATATGCACCGTCCTGGTCCGGCCGAGCCTCGGTTTGGCGGCAAGCAGCCGCAGCGTCTCGAGGTTCTTCTCGGCGGACTTGTCCTCGCCGGAAGCGAGCAGCGCCTGACTGGCCTCGTCCAGCACCAGCTCTTCGGCGCGCACGTCCACATCGGCGTCCGCCAGCTCCCCCAGCTCCTTGATCTCGGGGTTGGTGAACGCCGCCTGCACGGGGCCGCGTCGCCCGATCATGTAGATGTCGCGCACCCGGCTCAGCCGGAGGGCCTCCAGCGCGTGCCCGGCGATATCGGTGCCATGCAACTCCTCGGGCGTCCGCGCGAGGATGCGGACCACGTCGATGGCCACGTTGCCCATCCCGATGACCGCCACGCTCGACTGCGACAGATCGAACTGCCGGTCGCGATAGTCGGGATGCCCGTTGTACCAGCCCACGAACTCCGTGGCCGCGTGACTGCCCGGGAGGTCCTCGCCGGGGACACCGAGCGCGCGGTCACTCTGGGCACCGACGGCGTAGATCACGGCGTGATAGTGCTCGAGCAGCTCCTCGCGCGTGAGGTCACGTCCGATGGTGACGTTCCCGAAGAACCGGAACGCCGGGTGCGCGGCGACCTTCTCGTAGATGCGGGTGACGGACTTGATCTTCTGGTGATCGGGGGCGACGCCTCCGCGGACGAGACCGAACGGAGTCGGCAGCCGGTCGAACATGTCGATTTCGACTGCCGGCGGCTGTTTGAGGAGGTGCTCGGCGGCATAGAAGCCCGAGGGACCGGAACCGATGATCGCGACCCGCAGTGTCGTGGTAGGCATGCCGCGGAAAATACGGGGATCTGGCTGCAGCGACAGGGAGCCGACGCGGGTGCGGCCGCGCCGGATGCGTCAATGGCGGGGGCCTAGCTCCCCTTAGGGCGCCAGAAGAAGTCCAGTACGCCTGCGCCCGCCTCCAGCGCGCCGATCTCGAGGCCGAGTACTCCGCTCTTGGGGAAGCTGATCGTCAGCCGCCGGGCGTCACCGGTGAGCAGCAGCGATGCGAGTTGTCCCAGCCACGGTTCGTGGCCTACCAGAGCCACGATGGCATCGCGAGGTGGGCGGCCGATGGCGGCCGCGAGGGAACGCAGACTCGGATCCGCCGCGAGTGCCGGGCACGCCGTCGGGGCAGGGCATCTGGAGTGCTCCGCCGTCAGCTGCGCGGTCTGCCAGGCCCTGAGCCACGGGCTGGACAGCAGCAGGGTCGGGGTGAGGTCGTGCCGGGCCAGCCGCTTGGTCACCCGCTGCTGGCGTTTGCGGCCCTTCTCGGTGAGAGGGCGCAGCGCATCGTCGGGCCACAGGATCGGGTCGGCATCGCCGGCATCGGCGTGGCGAATCAGCAGCAGTTGCATGGGTGTGCTCCGAAGGGAACCGAGCCGTCATCTCTTCCTGGTCACCGCTTGCGCCATCGCGACCACCACGCTGTCGATCTCGGCCAGCATCCGCCGCCCGCCCTGGGTGTGATGGTTCGCCTCGATCGAGAAGTTGTAGCTGTGCCCGTCAGGCAGTTCGAAGTACCCGGAGAGGGTGTTGACCCGGGAGATGCTGCCGGTCTTCGCGTGGACCCGCCCCTCGAGCGGTGTGCCGAGAAAGCGGTTCTTCAGGGAGCCGGTGTTGCCGGACTGCGGCAGACCGGTCTTGAAGTTCGCGTCGAAGTTGGGATGCCGCCGGATGAAACCGATCATCTTCGTGAAGGCGAGCGGGGCCACGAGGTTTGCCGCCGAGAGCCCCGACCCATCGCTCAGCGCGAAGAGAGTCGAGTCTATCCTGACGGAATCGATCAGGAAGCGGCGTTCCACGGAGAGGCCCTCATTCCAGCTCCCTGCTTTGCCGAATTGCCGGCCGAGCTGCTTGACCAGCATGTCGGCGTACCAGTTCTGGCTGGTATTGAGGATCGGGAAGATCCAGTCGTGAAGCGGTCGGCTCGCCGCCTCGGCCAGGGGTGGGCTCTGCCGGGCCGCGGCGTACTTCATCGAGTCGGTGGTGCTGCGTGTGGTGCCGAGGACACTGATACCGCTTTCGGCGAGCGCGCGGCGGAACGCGCGGGCGGTGAAGAGGTTGGGGTCCGGCATCGCGAAGGACTCCTTGCCGCCCCGCCCGTCCAGCGCCACGGTCCCTTCGGCCCAGAGGTGGAGGGTACCCGGGTCTCGGTACATGCGGTCGCCGATATCGCTCTCCCCCCCGATGGCGACCGTGCGGGTCCGATTTTCCAGCATCACGTCGCCGAGATTCGGGGCGAGCGTAAGCGCTGCGGGAGCGTCCTCCGCGATGCCGGGTGCCCAGGTGATATCGACGCTGTTGTCGTTGAAGCCCAGCCCGGCAACCGGCGCGGCGTACCACCAGTTGAGATCGTAACTCCCCCAGTCGGGGTGGACGAGCTCGCCATCGAACCAGCTCCCGTCGCCGATCAGGTCCCCTTGCACGACGCGCACCCCGCGGGCCCTGAGACCGTCGGCCAGTTCGCGCAGCCGGGTGAAGGGATCGTGGTCGCAGACTCCCGCGAGGGTCGTGTCGGTGGCATAGCAGCGCTGCCCCATGGTCGGATCGCCGCGGCCGTATAGCACCAGATCGCCGGTCACGATGCCGTCGGTCACCGGGCCGGCCGCATAGACGCTGGTCCGCACCGTCCAGTCGGGAGGCAGGAGCGCGGCGGCGACGGTCGCGATGACCAGCTTGGTGTTGCTCGCGGGGATGAACAGCCGGTCGGCGTTGCGGCCGTACAGCAGCCGACCCGTCTCATCGACCAGCGCGACTCCCCACAGATTGCGATTGAACGGCGGCGCATCGAGCAGCGAATCCAGCTGGCGGACGGCAGCCTTGGGCAGCTGCGAGTGGAGCGGAGAGGCGAGGGCGGCGAGGACCGAAAAGGCGGCAATTGTACGCTTCACAGGGACCCCGGTATTGCAGCGTTGACTATGTGATGTAACCCCGCCATCCTACAGCACTTGGACCATGTCGTCAATTCTACCGCGCCCCCGGCGCGAGGCCCATCGCCCTGTCTGATTTTGTGACGCGCCGTTCCGCCGTCTTTGCGCTGACGCTGGCGCTTCTGGGTGCCGCGATCCCCGCCGCCGCTCAGGAGACGGCGCCGGTGGTGCGGAGCTTGACCTTTGACGGCAACCATGCGATCCCCGACTACAACCTCAGCATCGCGATCGGCACCACCAATTCGAGCTGGTTCGCCCGCAAGTGGTTCGTACGCTGGATCGGGCTCGGCGAGAAGCGCTACTTCGATCCTGTCGAGTTCCGTCGGGACGTGCTCCGCGTGACGCTGTTCTACCGGCAGAGCGGATTCATGGAGGTGAAGGTCGATACCGTGGTGCGCCGCACCGGCCGCGACATTCACCTGAAATTCCTGATCACCGAGGGTCCGCCGATCGTGGTGCGGTCGATGAAGGTGACCGGACTCGACAGCATCGCCGGCTCCAAGAACCTCGCCCAGGATCTGCCGCTCCGCGAGGGCGCCCCGTTCAACCGCTTCCTGTTCCAGGCCAGCGCTGACTCGATCATCTCGCGACTCAGGAATCGGGGATATCCCGCGGTCGAAGTCTTTCGCAACTACGCCGTGGACCGTAAAGCGCGCTCGGCCACCGTGTCGCTCGACGTCGTCCCGGGGCCCTACTCCCTCTTCGGGCCCATTCGGGTCGAAGGCGCGACCAAGGTCGACACGACCTTCATCCGCCAGCTGCTCTCCACCCGCCCGGGGGAGCGCTTCTCGCAGCAGGACATCTTCCAGAGCCAGCGCAAGCTCTACCAGACCGAACTCTTCCGGCTCGCGACGGTCACCATCGACTCGTCCCGCTACCAGGCGGACAGTGCCGTGGTACCGATGGCGGTGCTGGTCTCGGAAGGGCGCTCACACCGGATCCGCAGCAGTCTCGGGTTCGCGACGAACGACTGCTTCCGCGGCGGCGCGGGCTGGACCAGCCGGAATCTGTTCAACACCGGCCGGCTCTTCGACCTCTCCGCCCGGGTCTCGAAGGTGGGCGTCGGGCGGCCGTTCGATCTCGGACTGGACAACTCGCTCTGCAAGAGCCTTCGCAGCGACACCATCGGCTCGTCGAAGGCCAACTACAATGTGACCGCCGCCATCCGGCAGCCGCGGTTCTTCACTCCCACGATCACCGGGACGTTCAGCCTGTTCGCCGAGCGGCGCAGCGAATTCCAGATCTACCGCCGGGAAGAGATCGGCACCAGCCTTGCGCTCACCCGAGAGACGGCGCGCCGGGTGCCGATGTCCCTCTCGTACCGTTTGGCCTATGGCGCCACCGAAGCCTCCGCCGCCACCTTCTGCGCCTTCTTCAATGCGTGCACGCCGCAGGACGCGATCCGGCTCCGGGAGAAGCGCCTGCTCGGCATCGTCACCGCGGGAATCTCCTGGCCACGGCAGAACAACCCGCTGGATCCGAGCCGGGGGCACCTCTACGCCTTCGACCTGAGTCACAGCTCCCGCTTCACCGGCTCGGCGGCCCTGCAGAGCTTCACCCGCCTCACCGGAGACGTCGCCTGGTATCGGACCCTCGGCTCCGGGGGGACGGTCCTCAGCTGGCATCTGCGCGGCGGGGCAATCTTCGCGCCGAAGGTCTCGCTGGACAGCGCCAGCGGGAACTTCATTCCCCCCGAACAGCGGTTCTACGCCGGCGGGCCCAACGACGTGCGCGGCTACGACCGCAACGAGCTCGGGCCCGTGGTGTACGTCGTCAACGCGGTGGACACACTCGACGTGACCGGCGCACGGACTCTGGCGCAGGTGGACTCCGGCAACATCCGTCCCCGCTTCTCGGCCACGGGCGGCAATACCCTCGCGATCGGGCAGCTGGAGCTCCGGATTCCCTCGCCGATCTGGAGCGAGCGCCTGCGGCTCGCGCTGTTCGTCGATGCCGGCACCCTGTATGAACGCGGCAAGACCAAGCTCGCGCCGGTCCGGGTACGGATCACGCCGGGCGCGGGCCTTCGCCTCAACACGCCGCTGGGCCCCGCCCGCTTCGACGTCGCCTACAACGGGTACGACCAGCCGCCGGGCGCCCTCTACCTGCAGCGCAACAACAGCCTCACGCTGCTTCGGACGGACTACGTGCAGCAGCGCAAGAGCCGCCTGACATATCACATCAGCTTCGGGCAGCCCTTCTGATGCGGCGGCACCTCGGCCGGCTCTCGGCGGCATTCCTGCTCGCACTGGTCCCCGCGGTGCTGGGGACGGCGACGGCGGTGCTGTACACCGGCGCCGGGACGCGGCTCCTGGCGAGGCTCGCCGGGGAACTCCTGTCGGGGCATTTCCGGGGCAGCTTCGAGATGTCACGAGTGAGCGGAACCTTCCTCAGTTCGCTGCAGCTCGACGATGTCGTGATCCGGGATACCGTGGGCCAGCCGTTCGCCGCGGTGGACCGCATCGTGGTCCGCTACGCGCTCCCGAACCTCCTCGCGGGGCGCATCATCTTCAGTCACGCCGAACTCGAAGCGCCGTCCATTCGCGTGGTGAAGCGCGCCAACGGCCGGCTCAACTTCCAGGAGATCTTCCGTCTGGGCGAAGGCCCTCCGGGCGGAGCATCGCCGCTCATCGAGGTGCATGACCTCCGGGTGCGGCGGGGCAATATCGAGCTGCGGCTCCCATGGAACCCGCCGGACACGGCCCGAACCCCCGCCGAGGTGGCCGAGGCGCTCGCGATTGACCGGGCCCGGCCGGGACGCGTTGTGATCGAGACCCCGGACGGAATGCGGCGGGTGACGGAACTGCGCGCGCTGAATGTGCGGCTCCCGCTGCTCCAGATCAGTACCCCGGAGCATACGCCGCTCACCTTCGATGTCGACTCGCTCTCGACCCGCGTGAGTGACCCCGCCATCACGGTGGTGGACCTAGCGGCGCACGCCTGGACCCACGATGACAGCCTCGGCTTCACGGTACACCGGGCGGCCATGCCCAACAGCCGCCTCTCGGGCGGCGGAGTCGTCACCTGGCCCAACGGCCCCGTGCTGTACGACTTCTCGATGACGGCGCCGCGGCTGGATCTGCGCGACCTCGACTGGGTGTCGCCCGATTTCCCCGCGATGACCGGGCGGGCCGTGATCACCGCCCGTTCCCGCTCGGAGATGCTGACGGCGTACACCATCCGTAACCTTGATGTGCAGGGGCCGAAGGGGCGAATCGCCGGGCACGTCACCGCCGTGGTCGACAGTCATCGCGGTCTGGGCGTCGAAGACATGGCGCTCGATCTCACCCGGCTCGATCTCGACGTCCCGCGGCCCTATCTCGACACCGTTCCGCTCTACGGAACCCTCGACGGCCGACTCAGCGGTGCCGGCTTCAAGGATGGCATCGATCTCGATGCCGACCTGACTTTCCGTGACGCCATGATCGAGGGCGGCGCGGTGTCGCACCTCGTCGGAAAGGGTCACCTGATTCTCGGTGGTGTCGAGGGGACGATCTTCGACACCATGATCGTGAGCGACGGGGATATCGACCTGCGGACCGTCCAGCGGATCACGCCAGGCGTCGACCTGCGCGGCCGGCTCGGGCTTGTCGGTGTCCTGCAGGGACCCTGGCATGAGGTGACCTATCGGGGCACCCTGCGCCATCGCGACGGTGACTTGCCGGAGACACGTGCCGACGGTACCGCGATGCTCGATACCCGCACCGACACCCTGGTCTTCTCCGCCCGGCTGACCTTCGACTCGCTGCAGTTCGATGGCCTCCGGCCCAGCTATCCGTCGATCCCGGTCCAGGGCGCCGTGCGGGGACTCATCGCGGCCGAGGGTACACTCGAGCGCTTCCATCTGGTGGCGTCGGTGCAGGGGGACCTCGGCGCGCTCGCCCTGCAGGGAACAATCGTGCGCGACTCGCTTACGATCCAGGCCGAGAGCCTCACGGCGCGCTTTGCCAGCCTGGATATTGCCCAGTTGCGTGGTACTGGCCCGCATACCCGCCTCTTCGGCACGCTCGCGGCGGATGGCGTCCTCGACACCCTCGCCGGTCCCACGGGCACCCTCGCCATCGACCTCAGTGAGGGCCACGCATACGACTTCACCCTCGACACGCTGCACCTCAGGCTTCGCGGCGAGGCCGGCTACGTGATCCTCGACACGCTGACCGCGGGCTGGCCGGCGGGACAGATGGCGGGACGTGGCCGGCTCGCCTGGCGCGGCGAGGACGATCAGCAGATCCGCGCCGAGTTCGTGGCCGACAGTCTGCTGCCGTTCGAGGCGATCGTGGAGCGGTACGCCGGTCCGCCGGCTGACACGATCGCGGCGAAGGAGCGATTGCAGGGTCGGGTTTCTGGCGATCTGGAATTCTCCGGGACCGCGCAGGAGCCGAGGTTCCTGCTCCGGGCACGTGGCGAGGACCTGTCATGGCGCGGAACGCGTTCGCCGGCGCTGTCGTTCGCGTTCGGCTGGAGGCGGGCGGAGCGCCCGGAGATCGGGGCCGGCCTCCGGGCCGATTCCGTCGTCGTTGGCGGCTGGGCGGTGCAGGACATCAACGTCGTCGCCGGTGGCTTCCAGGATTCGCTGCACTGGACCGGCGCCGCCAGCCTGGGCGGGATGGCCTCGGTCATCGCGGGCGGCGAATGGTGGCTGCCGGCGGACAGCGCGAGCGTGCTGGCATTCGACAGTCTGCTCGCCACCCTGCCGCGCCACGCATGGCGCCTGGGTGACCGCGCGACGGTGGTGAGCCGGGAGGGGCGATTCGATCTCTCGCCGATCGCGCTGGAGGCGACCGATGGTTCCGGGTTGCTCCGCCTCGCCGGCAGTGTGCCGCGCACCGGTGCCGGCGCGCTCACGGTCAGTGCATTGGGCATCGATCTGAACGACGTCTATGCACTGCTGGAACGCGATACCACGGGCATCGCCGGCACGGTACAGGTCGATCTCGCTATAGGCGGGACGGCGGCCAAGCCCACCCTGCG
>DAINRP010000010.1:0-5412 GCA_036741755.1 Gemmatimonadales bacterium | reverse complement strand
GTGGTGGAGGCGTTCACCCGCAATCTTCGTCGGGTGCGGGGCATGCTCACCGCCGACGTCGAGGTCGGCGGGACGTGGGAGCATCCCCTGCTTGGCGGGAGCGTGGAGATCCTCGGCGCCTCCGCCAACGTGCCGGGGCTCGGGGTCACCTACACGGCCGTCAACGCCCGTGCGCATCTGGCCGGGGATTCCATCACGATCGATACCCTCGTGGCCAGGAGCGGTGAGGGAACCCTGCGGATCTCCGGCGGCCTGCGCCTCGACAGGCTGACCCGCCCGGTGCTGGACCTGACGCTCAGGGCCCAGCGATTCCGGGCGATCGACTCCCGCCGCTTCGTCACCCTCGATGCCTCCGGTACGGTGCGGCTCACCGGCCCGATCTGGCAGGCGCACCTCAGCGGACGCGTCACCGCCGATGCCGGCAATCTGCATTTCGCCGATCTGCTCACCAAGCGGATCGTCGATCTCGAGAATCCCGGCGACTCCGGGCTGATCGATCTCGACCTGGTCCGCACCGAGAAGCTGGGTGCGAACTTCCAGAGCCGGTTTCTCGATTCGCTGACGATCGACAATCTGCAGGTGCAGATGGGCGAGAACTTCTGGCTCCGCTCCAGTGAGGCCAACATCCAGCTGGATGGCAACCTGACGGTCAACAAGATCCGGGACCGCTACCGCTACGATGGCACCCTCAACGCGGTGCGCGGCAACTATGCCCTGCGTCTGGGCGGCTTCGTGACGGTGGATTTCTCGGTGGAGCGCGGCACGGTGCGCTACTTCGGCACCCCGGACCTGAACGCCGACCTCGACATCGAGGCGAAGCATGTCGTCACCGACATCCAGAGCAACGAGGACATTCCGGTGATCGCGCGCATCACCGGCACCCTGCTGCAGCCGAAGCTGGAGTTGACCAGCACTCCGACGCCCCAGCGCCCCAGCCTCTCGCAGACCGAACTGGTCTCGTATCTCATGTTCCGCCGGCCCACCTTCAGCCTGCAGGGACAGGGCGGCCAGGGCAGCCAGTATGCCGCGGTGCAGGCTGGACTCACCTACCTGTCGAGCGCGCTGTCGAGCGAACTGCAGCGCACCCTGATCAGCGACCTGGGCGTGCCGATCGACTTCATCGACATCCGGACCGGCGGTGCGGGCACGGTGGGCCTGTCGAGCCAGAGCGGTTCCGCCCAGGTGGCGCAGGTGGCCGCGGGGTGGCAGATCGGACGGCGCTGGTTCGTCACGCTGGTGGCCGACCTCTGCACTAACGCGCAGCGCTTCTATCCCAGCGCGGAGTTCCGGATCAGCCGCGGGCTCCGCCTCAAGGCGAGCGTCGAGCCGACGTACAGTTGTCAGGCGGCGGTGATCAATCCCGCCCTCTCCACCAACAAGTACCAGGTCGGTCTCGACGTGCTCTGGGAACGCGAGTACTGACCGTGACCCGCGCGCTGTTCATCGCCAACCCCGCCGCGGCCCGTACCGCAGACGTCACGGTACAGGCCGCGATCGAAACCCTGCGCCGCGGGGGCTGGACGGTCGAGCTGCGCGCCACCGGCGGCCCCGGCGATGCCCGCCGCTTCGCGGCGCAGGCGGTCGCCGACGGGCTGGACGCAGTGGTGGTCTTTGGCGGCGATGGCACCACGATGCAGGCGGCCGCCGCGCTGGTCGGCACCGAGACGGCGCTGGGCCTCATTCCTGGCGGCACCGGCAATTTGCTCGCCGGCAACCTGCGGATCCCCAGCCATCCGATCCGCGCGGCGCGCGTGCTGCTGGATGCCCAGCGCAAACCGCTCGATCTCGGCCGCATGATGCGGGCCGATGGGCCTCATTACTTCGCGGTAGCCTGCGGGGCGGGCTACGACGCGCGGGTGATGGCGGAGACCTCGACCGCGGACAAGCAACGCTGGCGCTTCGCCGCCTACGTGGCCACCAGCTTCCGGCTGCTCCCGCTGCTCCGCAGCACCCGGCATCTGATCACCGTCGATGGCGTGGAATACGAAGCCCGTGCCGCGATGGCGCTGGTGGCCAACTGCGGCGAGGTCATTCCGCCCTACGTGAAGCTCAGGAGCGGCATCACACCGGACGATGGGCTGCTCGACGTGATCGTCATGCGCGCCGACAGTTTCGTGCAGGGGGTGCAGGCCGTCTGGGAACTGCTCCGGGACGGACAACCCCTCGGGAGTGGTCCGGGGCGGGTCGGGCATGCCCGGGGGCGGCAGATCACCATCGCGACCGACGTCGAACTCCCGGTGCAGCTCGATGGCGAGCCGCACGGCATCACGCCCTTCGCGGTCGACGTCATCCCGCACGCCATCCGCGTGCTGGTGCCGGCGAGCCCTCGATGAGGTCGGCGCCCGTCGCCGCCCTCGGGCGAGTGGCCCACCTGCTCGCCGGCGCGCCGGACGCTGTCGGCGCCATGGCGGCGGCCGCCGAGGAGGGGATGCGGGTGTTCGGGGCCCAGCGGGCCGGGATCTTCCGGATCGACGAGCAGCGGACCGCCGTCGAGGCGCCGGTGACGATCGGGCTCTCCTCGGGCTACGTCGAGTCGATGCGCGCCCGATTCCGGGAGGCCCACTCCGCCAGCACGGTGCTGCGCGGGGAGCCGTACTTTCAGCCCGACGCCCGGGAGGACCGTTCCAGTCCGATTCACGACCTGGTGCTCGCCGAGGGGTTCGCTGGCGTCGCGGCGCTTCCTCTCAGCTACCAGGAGCGCGTCATCGGCTGGCTCGCCTTCTATCACGACACCCCCCGCCAGTACTCCGCGGACGAGCGCATCCTCGCCTCCGCCTTTGCGGACCAGGCCTCGCTCGCCATCGGCATGCGCCGGCTGCTCGACACGCTGGTGCGCGTCAAGACGGAGTGGCAGACGGCCTTCGACGGTACCGGCAGCGGGCTCGCCCTGGTCGACGCCGCGGGGCACATCGAACGGGCGAATCGCTTCGTCGCGGACATCGCGGGCATCGGGGTGACGGATCTTCCCGGGCTCCCGCTGGCCCGGCTCTTCCGCCACTGGCCCCCGCGGGAGCAGGACCCGCTCGACCAGGCACTTCAGCGCGGCCACCGGGTGAGCCTATTTCTCGACGCCACCGGCGGGCAGCATCTGGTGCTGACCGCCACCCCGCGGGCCGACGGCGGGTTCGTGGTCGCCCTCGACGACCTCACCCACTACGTCCGCCTGGAGGCGCGCTACAGCCGCCTCGTCGAAACCACTCAGGAAGCCATCGTGCTGTCCGGCGCCGACGGACGCGTCCTCTTCGCCAACGCGGCCGCGGCTGCACTCTTCGGTGTGCCCGCCTCCCAGCTGCTCGGATGGACGCTCGCCGCGCTTCTCCCCGACGAAGGCGGGACCGCGGGCGCGGTTCCGCCGTCCTCGCCCCGACGCTACCAGTCGCTCGTCCGCCGCGCGGACGGCTTGCGCATCGCGGATGTGTCCGTCGCGCCGCTCGAGGAACGCGGCAGCCCCGCCGGCGCGGTGGCGGTCGCCCGCGATGTCACCCGCGAGCGGCTGGCGGCCGAGGCGCTCCGGCGGTCCGAGCGCCGGTTCCGTGCCCTGTTCAACCGCGCTCCCCTGGCGATCGTCACGCTCGACCGCGACGGCCATTTCCTCGCGGTCAATCGCGCCGGCTTCCGGCTCGTCGGACTCACGGCGCCCAGGCCCTCGGCGCGTCTCGCCGAATTCGTGGCGCCCGAGGACTGGCCCAGGGTCGAGGCGGAAATCGGCCGGAGCTTTCTCGGGGAGAGCCGCCAGTTCATGTTCAGGCTGCGGCGCAGCGACGCCGCACTTCGTCAGGCGGATGCCATCGTCGTTCCGGTCGAGGAACGGGGCGGCCTGCGGGCGGTCCTGGCCATTGTGCGGGACGTCACGGACGAGATCGAGCTTCGCGAACGCCTGAGTCACTCCGAGAAGATGGTGGCACTCGGCGGCGTGGTTTCCGGAGCCGCCCATGAGCTGAATAACCCGCTCGCCGGGATCGCCGCGATGGCGCAGGCGCTGCTCATCGATCCCGAACTCCCGGGCGAGGTCGCCTCCGGAATCGAAACCATGCGCCAGGAGGCGATGCGCGCCGGCCGGATCGTGACCGGGTTGCTGACCTTCGCTCGCCTGCGCCCGCTCGAGCGGCGCGAGACGCACCTGAACCTGATCACCAGGGAAACCTTCGCCGCCACCCCGGGGCTCGCGGAGCATGGCGTGGTCTGGACGCTCGGACTCGACCCGACGCTCCCGGCGGTGAGCGGCGACCCGGATCAGATTCGCTCGGTCATCACCAACCTGCTGATGAACGCCGCGCAGGCCATGGCCGGTGCCGATGCTCCGGCGGCGACGGTGCGGACCTGGTCGGATCGCGACTGGGTGGGCTTCGAGGTCCTCGACCGGGGGCCCGGGATCCCCGGGGGCGCGCTGAGCCGGGTCTTCGAGCCGTTCTTTACGACCAAGGCGCAGGGACAGGGGACGGGCCTTGGACTGTCCATCTCTCACGGGATCATTCGCGCGCACGGCGGCGAGATCCACGGGGAGAACCGGCCGGAAGGCGGGGCACGTTTCGCCTTCCGGCTGCCGAAAGACCCTACCAGGACCGGGAGGACGGGCCATGCCTGATTCCGTACTGCTCATCGATGATGACGTGGACGTGCTCCGCACCGTGGGGCTGGTGTTCGAGCGGGCCGGGTACGAGGTCGCCCGCGAGCTCAATGCCGAGAGCGGTCTCGCCGCCTACGACCGCCTCCATCCTGAAGTGGTCGTGCTCGACCTGCATCTCCCCGGGATGAACGGCCTGGATGCCCTGGTGCGCTTCAAGGAGCGGAACGCCGCGGTCATCCTGCTCACCGGGCATAGCGACGTCTCCACCGCGGTCGAGGCGATGCAGCGGGGCGCCGAGAATTTCCTGAGCAAGCCGGTGGACATGAGCCACCTGATCGCGGCGGTCGCGCGGGTGGCAGACAAGGTGCGCCTCCGCCGCCTCAACGAACTGCTGCTGCTGCGGAGCACCCCGGGCGAAGGGCTCGATTCCCTCGGCGATTCCGCCGCGATGAAGGAGCTCGGCCGGCAGGTCGGGCTGATCGCACTCTCGGAGCGCACGCCCGTACTGCTGCGGGGCGAGACGGGTGTGGGCAAGCGCTGGATGGCGGGGATGATTCACTCGCTCAGTCCGCGCGCCTCCGGCCCCTTCGTCGAGGTGCAGATCTGGGGCAAGACTCCGGCCGGGCTCGATGCCGAGCTCTTCGGGATGGAGCGGGCCGGCGACCAGGAAGCGCGCGAGCGGCGCCCGGGCCTGGTGGAGACGGCGGAGGGCGGCTCCCTCGTCATGCCGGAGATCGGCGACCTGCCCGCCGAACTGCAGCCCAAGCTGCTCCGGTTGCTCGAGACCCGCACCTTCCGGCGCGTCGGTGGGGTACGTGAGTTGACCGCCGATGTCCGGATCATCG
>DAINRP010000009.1:27873-30978 GCA_036741755.1 Gemmatimonadales bacterium | reverse complement strand
TCTGCTGCGAATCCGCCGCGCTGAGCTGAAACGCGAGCGAGTCTCCGGTCTGCAGAATCGTGTCGCGGGGTGACAGCGTGAGTGAGGCGACCGAGGATCCGGGGCCCTGGTAGCTGACGGGAATGGAGTTGGGCAGGGTGCGGACGCCGGCCGTGACCCGGATCGTGCTGGTGCCCTCGAAGAGCAGGGTGGTGCCGGAGAAGAGCCGGAGGGTGACGTCGAGGTCGTCGGTGAGCCCGGACAGGAGCACCGGAACGTCGAGCTGCAGCTGCTGAGTGGTCAGACTGAATCCCTGGCTGACTCTGGCCAGCGTATCCGCCGCCGGACGCACCACGATCACCTGCACATTGTCGAGCGTCAGCGGCGCGATGCGCGAGTAGGCGTCGAATGCCGGCGCGATCCGCAGCGTGCCGATCCCAGGGCGGCCCGGATCCGCCGGGTTGTCGGTGCAGGTGACGAGCAGGAGCGGTGAGAGCAGCGAGAGGGCCGCGCGCAACGCGCGGCCCATCGGTCGGGTCTGGAGTGACAGAGCTGGCATCATTCCGCGGATTCTTGAAGGTCCCTGAATTGGCCTGCCCGGCCCCCCTCGTGTCAATGGCTTACATCAGCCCGGATTTCGCCGCCTGCCACAGCTTGCAGAGCCGATCGAAGCCATCCTGCAGAATCTCCACCTGCTGCGGGCTCGGCGAGGCTGCAAGCGCGGTCTCCAGCTCCCCGACGATGCGTCCCATCTCCCGGCGGTTCTGCTGCTCGCATTCGGCACGGATTTCGGTCAGCTTCTTCCCGATTTCTTCGCGCACCGTCTGGTCCATCGGGACCTGCCAGAGATATGCGGCACTGTCGCGGCCGCTGGTGCACAGCTCGCCCAGCCGGTCGACCAGCGGGAACGAGGGCCGCCGCACGTGACCCAAGGGACCATCCTGCATATGTTTGCCTCCAGTAGACGGGGGCGCCGCGGCACGCCCGATGCGCGGCTTTCACCTCTCCCAGCTAGCACGAACCGCGCCCCGCAGCTCCCCTGTGTTCGGGATCACCCTCCGGCCGTGTCGGTCCTCCAATGCGTCATGAACGCACCGCACTCACCGCTGCCTTCCTCCTCGTCCTGGTCGGGCCAGCCCGCGCGCAACAGACCCGGCCTGAACGCACCGCCGGAGCGGAGACATCGACCTACGCCGACGTCGTTGCCTTCGTGGATTCCCTCGCGGGCCGCAGCGCCGCCATCCGGATCGGGGTTCTCGGCACCAGCCCCGAAGGGCGGCGGCTGCCCTACGTCATCGCGGCGCGGCCGATGGTCGATTCGCCCGGCGACGCGGCGCGCAGCGGCAAGCCGATCATCTACATCCAGGGCAACATTCACAGCGGCGAAGTCGAAGGGAAAGAGGCCGCCCAGGCCCTGCTGCGTGACCTCGTCACGGGCCCGCTGCCGTCGCTGCTCGACAGCGTCATCGTCGTCATGGTCCCGATCTACAATGCGGACGGCAACGAGCGCTTCGGCCCCGGAGAGAAGAACCGGCCTGGCCAGAACGGCCCGGCGATCGTGGGGCCCAGCGTGAACGGCCAGGGGCTCAACCTCAATCGCGACTACGTCAAGCTCGAGGCGCCAGAGACCCGGGCCTCCTACGCGCTGCTCAATGCCTGGGAGCCCGACCTCTTCATCGACCTCCATACCACCAACGGCAGCTATCACGGCTACGCTCTCACCTGGTCGCCGGGGCTGAATCCCAACTCCAGCCCCGCGAACGACTACAGCCGCGATCACTTCCTCCCGACCGTGCGGGAACGGCTCCGGAAGCGCGACCATCTCGAGACTTTCCCCTACGGCAATTTCCGCAATCAGGATCCCGACTCCCTCGGGCTCGGCTGGGAGACCTACGATGCGCGCCCCCGCTTCGGGACCAACGCCATGGGGCTTCGAGGCCGCATCGCGATCCTGAGTGAGGCATACAGCAACGACCCGTTCTCCACCCGCATCCGGTCGACCTACCTTTTCCTGCGCACGATTCTCTCGCTCGCGGCCGAGGAACGGAGTGCCGTGAAGCGGGCGGTGGCGGCGTCCGCGGCGTGGCGCCCCGATTCGATTGCCATCCGCTCGACCTTCGCGCCGCCCACGATGCAGGAGGTCATCGCCGAAATCACTCAGGCAGATGGCGACGGCAGCCACGGCTTCGCGCGGCGCCGCCGGACCGGCGTCTTCCGCACCATCCGCATGCCGGTCGTCGATCGCTTCGTCGCGGCGGCTCGGGTCGCGCGTCCCGCTGGTTACCTGCTCCCCCCGCAGCACGCACCGCTGGTCGGCCTGCTGCGGATGCAGGGGGTCGTCGTGCAGCGACTCGGTGCCGCCTGGCAGGGTGAGGCGGAAGCCTTCACCGTCGACAGCCTCGCCGTGGCGCCATTCCTCTTCGAGGGACATCGCGCGACGTCGGTCACCGGTCGGTGGAGGTCGCGTCCCGCTGCGGCCGGGGCGGGCTGGTTCTATGTCTCCACCGATCAGCGACTCGGCGTCTTTGCCGCCTATCTGCTCGAACCGGGGTCCGAGGATGGGTACGCGACCTGGAACTACCTCGACCGCGACCTGCGCCGCGGCGAGGAGGCGCCGATCCTCCGCGTCGCGTCGGCGCCGATGCTGCCCATGACGCTGGTGGAGTGACCGGGGAACTCGCCCCGTTTTCGCGGGTAGGGGCGAGGGCGTAGCGCCCGTCACCGGGGCGCATAACGGTGGCCCGATGTCGCGTCGAACCCCAACCCGGAAAATGCTGCCATGCTCAAAGTCGGCTCCAAGGCGCCCGCCTTCTCCCTCCCCTGCGACGGCGGCGGCCGGGTGGCGCTGAAGGACCTCAAGGGGAAGCCGGTCGTGCTGTACTTCTATCCCAAGGACGACACCAGCGGCTGTACCACCGAGGCCTGCGAGTTCCGCGACCACTGGAAGAGCGTCAAGGCGACCGGGGCCGTCGTGCTGGGCGTCTCTCCCGACGGCGTCGCCTCACACGACAAGTTCAGGGCGAAATACAAGCTTCCCTTTCCGCTCCTCGCGGACGAGGACCACGCCGTCGCCGAGGCCTACGGCGCCTGGGGTGAGAAGAGCATGTATGGCCGGAAGTACATGGG